>CAYJJK010000047.1:0-19641 GCA_964370445.1 uncultured Oscillospiraceae bacterium
TTATGTTCCCGAGTTATCCAGACATTGTGGATGTGGCGCAGATGCAAAAGATGCTGGGCGTCAGCCGGCACCTTGCCTACGAACTGATCACATCGGGGAAGGTACAGGGCATCAAGGTGGGTAAGGCCTACCGTGTGCCCAACAAAGGACGGACACAGTCCGTCCTTTGTTGCGTGCGGCGGGGATTTTTGCTAGACTGAAAGCAGGAAACGGGAGGAGGGACGCCCATGGCAAGGCCCGCCAAGCTGCTGGTGGCCGACGCCGACGCCTCGGTGCGCGAGGTGATACGCATCGCCTGCGCCGAGGCCGGCTGGCTGTGCGACACGGTGGCCAGCGGCATCGAGGCGCTGAAACGCCTGCGCCGCGAGAAATACCTGCTGGTTATTTTGGAGGCCGAGCTGCCCGAGATAGACGGGCTGATGGTGTGCCGCCAGCTGCGCAAAACCTCGCGCGCGCCGGTGGTTTTCGTCAGCACCCGCTACCGGGAGGAGGACCGGCTGGCCGGCTTTGCCGCCGGCGGCAACGACTACCTGCAAAAGCCCTTCTACCCGCGAGAGCTGGTGGCCCGCGCCGCCAGCCTGATAGAGCTGAGCAGCGGCGCGGCTGCCAAGGCCACGGCGGCGGTGCAGGCCGGCCAGGTGCGCATAGACCAGGAGTCCCACGCGGTGTTTGTGGGCGGGCGCCGGGTGGCGGTGTCGCCAAGGGAGTTTGACCTGCTGCTGTTTTTCGCCCAAAACCCCAACCAGGCCTTCTCCCGCGACCAGCTTTTGGACCTGGTGTGGGGCCCGGAGTTCACCGGGGGCGACCGCACCGTGGACACCCACGTGAAAAGCCTGCGCAGCAAGCTGCGGCCCTTCCAAACCATGGTAGAGACCCTGTGGGGCTACGGCTATAAATTTGTGCCCTAGCGTGGGTCAATCGCTTTACCCGGCAGTGCCCGCCAAAGCCCGCCCGGCGCCTTTTATGGAGCGCACCGGGCGGGCTTTTTGCGCGCATTGGTAATATTCCATAGAAACTGCCGATATTTTCATAGTATATTGCCACTTGTATTATAACGTTATAGTATGTTATGATGTCTTAGGCGGTCATATATTATCTATCTGCAGGAGGGGAATTATGGCTATAACACGTGAAAAATGCCTGGTTTTGCTCACCCGGAACCTGTTCGACGGCACCGGCAAGCCACCTTATGACGGGTACGTGGTCATACAGGACGAGCGCATCGCCGCGGTGGGCCCGGCGCAGGACGCCGGAAACTGGACCTCCAGGGCCGACAGGGTGCTGGACCTGGGCGACAAGGTGGTCTGCCCCGGCTTTGCCGACGTGCACACCTTCTTCTCGGGCTGGGCGCTGTGCAGCATCGGGGTGGATTTCTCCGCCATCACCAGCGATACACAGGGCGTGGAGGCCATCCGCGCCTGGCAGCGGGAAAACCCCGGCTCGGCCTTCGTCGTCGGCAGCCGCTGGCAGCCGGACGGCTTTGAGATAACCGACCCCGCCCTGCTGGACAGGGAGTTCCCCGGCACACCGGTGGTCATCTTCACCTTTGAGCGGGACAACTGCTGGATGAACGCCGCCGCCCGCGAGAAATACCAGTTTACCCCCGAGGCCTGCTGGGCCGAGATGATTTGGCGCATGATGCCGGACTACCTGAACCTGCCGGGCATGAAGGACAAATACCTGGAATACACCCAGTTGCTCAACAGCCGCGGCGTCACCACCATCAAGGAGATGACCTTTGACACCTACTACGGCTTTGACGCGGTGATGAAGGCGCTGGAGGACGAGGACGCCCTGACCGTGCGGGTGGCCATGATGAGCCAGCCCGTGGGCGAGGGCATCAACATCGAACACGGCAAGCGCATGCTGGAAAAGTTCACCGGGCCCTTCGTCAAGTTCTCCGGCTACAACCGCATGACCGACCGCGGCATCGGCCGCTTTCTGGGCGAGCTCATCGAGCCCTACAAGTCCCGGCCGGACATCACCGTGGAAACCCCGGTGGAGTGGGAGCTCATCACCGGCGAGACCCACCAGGCCGACGACAACGGCTTCCGCTTCTCGCTGCACTGCCAGGGCGACGGCGCCGTGCGCCACACCGTGGATTTGTTCGGCAGCTGCGCAAAAGAAAACGGCAAGCTGAAAAACCGTCACGCCATCACCGACCTGGAGCTGACCCACCCCGACGACCTCGAGCGCTTCGGGGCCATGGGCGGCATTGCCGAGGTGTACCCGCAGATACAGTCGCTGGACGCCAAGGCCGACATGATGGAGATGATAGACCGGCAGTTGGGCGCCGAAAGGGGCCGCTACTACTGGAACCGGCGCAAAATGTGGGACGCCGGGGTCTGCGTCAGCTGCGGCACCGACATGCCGCTGCTGATTCCCGACATCCCGGAGTCCATCTTCTGCGGCTGCGGCGGCAACTTTGCCGAGGGCGGCAGCTTCAACGAGGAAAATATGCTCACCGTGGCGGAGATGCTCACCGCCTGGACCCGCAACGGCCAGTACAATTGCTACAACGAGGACCGGCTGGGCACCCTGGAAGCCGGCAAGCTGGCGGACATCGCCGTGCTGGACGCCGACGTATTCAACACCCCCATGGACAAAATGCGCGAGGTGAAGGTGTGCCTCACCCTCTCCGACGGGCGCATCGTTTACAACACGCTGGACTGATTTCACAAGCGACTTGCAAGGAGGCCGCCATGGCCAAATCGATCCTCTGTTATGGCGATTCCAACACCTGGGGCTACGTGCCGCTGCCCCTGGGGGACGAGCGTACCCTGCGCCTGGAGCGGGAGCAACGCTGGACCGGCCGCCTGGCCGCCCTGCTGGGGGCGGGCTGGGAGGTGGCGGAGGCGGGCCTCTCCGGCCGCAACACCGGCTACGACGACCCCGATGACGGCAAAACCCTGAACGGGCTGAGAACCCTGGAATGCTGCCTGCGCAGCGCCGCCCCCTGCGATGTGGTGGTGCTGATGCTGGGCACCAACGACACCAAGCCCTGCTTTGGGGCCACCCCGCAGGCCATGCTGCAAAACATGGAGTGCATGGTCTCCGTCATCCGCGAGGACGGGGACAACGCCGGGCGGGGCAAGCCGCCCGCCATCCTGCTGGTGTCCCCCATCGCCATTGACGGCAGCCGCCTGGCCACCCCGGAGAAGGGCGGCAGCTTTGGCCCCGGCAGCCCCGCCCTGCTGGAGGCCACCCGCCCGGGTATGCAGGCCCTGGCGGCCCGGCTGGGCCTGGGCTACCTGGACGCCTCGGCCTACGCCGCTCCCAGCCCCCACGACGGCCTGCACATGGATGCCGGCGGCCACCGGGTGCTGGCCGGGGCGGTGTACCGGGCGGTTCTGCAACTGCTGTAAGCATGTACGCTTTTTATACAACCGAAAAAGAAAAGGAGAGAGCGTGATGGCAACACTGAAACGAGCACAACCGGCCGGCATGGACATCCATTACATCTACTATCCCCTGGACTACTTCCTGGACGCCCAGCGGGACGCGGGCTTCAAAACCATCGAGCTGCTGGGTGCGGCCCCCCACTTCCTGATTGACCACACCGGCTATGAGGACACCGGCCGGGTGCGCCGCATGGCGGAGGAGCGCGGGCTGACCATTGGGGTGTTCACCCCCGAGTGCGCCACCTACCAGTATCTGATGTGCAGCCCCGACCCCGGCTTCCATCAGCGCAGCATGGACTATTTCAAGCAGGGCATCAAGGCCACGGCGGAGTTCGGGGCCAAAATCATGCTCACCAACTGCATTGGCGGCACCTGGGACGAGGAGTACGAGAAAACCTACGCCCGGGCGGTGGAAAGCTTCAAGGAGCTGGCCCCGGTAGCCGCCGAGCACGGCGTCACCCTGGCTGTGGAATCGGTGCGCCCCGAGGAAAGCCGGGTGGTCATCACCCTGCCCGAAGTGGTGCGTCTGCTCAAGGATGTGAACCACCCCAACGTCAAGGCCGGGCTTGACACCATTGCCATGGGCGTGGCGGGCGAAACGCCCCGCCAGTGGTTCAACGCGCTGGGCAAGGACATTGTGCACTGCCACTTTGTGGACGGCCGCCCCTACGGCCACCTGATATGGGGCGACGGCCTCTACCCGCTGGAAAAATACCTGGACGTGCTGAACGAGTTCGGCTACGAGGGCTACCTCACCCAGGAAATCACCGACGGACGCTACTACGACGACCCCGCGGCGGCAGACAAGCGCAACTTCGCCGCCTTTGAACCCTACTTCATCGATTAAGGAGGAAACAATCATGGCGAGTATCAAACGGGAACAGGTTGCCGGGATGAACATCCACTATGTGAACTATTCGCTGGACTATTTCCTCGATGCCCAGCAGCGCCTCGGCTTCAAAACCATCGAACTGTGGTGCGCGGCGCCCCACGTGTGGCTGGACCACCTGCGCTACTACGACGCCGCCGAGATCAAGAAGAAAATCAGCGACCGGGGGCTGGCGGTGCAGGTGCTCACCCCGGAAAACTGCACCTACCCCTACCAGTTCGCCGCCAAGGAGCCGGCCCACGTGGAGCGCAGCTACGGCTACTTCTCCAACGGCATCCGGCTGGCCGCCGAGCTGGGCTGCCGCTACATGGAGGTAAACTCCGGCTGGGGCTACTGGAACGAGGACAAAGCCGAAGCCTGGAAGCGCAGCCGCGAAATGCTGAGCCGCCTGGCCGAGGATGCCCGCGAAAACGGCATCACCCTGGTGATGGAGGCGGTGCGCCCCGAGGAAAGCCAGCTGGTCATCGACGCGCCCAGCGCCAAGCGCATGTTCGACGAGGTAAACCACCCCAACCTGAAGGTGATGGTGGACACCTGCGCCATGGGCGTGGCCGGCGAAACGCTGGAGGACTGGTTCCAGCTGTTTGGCGACAACATCCTGCACACCCACTTTGTTGACGGCGAGCCCTACGGCCACCTGATTTGGGGCGATGGCAAGCACCATCTGGGCCAGTTCATCGAAACGCTGAGCAAATACGGCTACCAGGGCTACCTGGGCCAGGAAATCACCGACGGCCGCTACTACGCCGACCCCGCCTTCCACGACGCGCGCAATATGCGCAACTTTGAACGCTACATGGACGAAAACCTGTAATATAACAAAGGAGAAACATGCACATGGATCCCAAAACCGCAATTTCCAATGTACTCAGCGCGCACGACAGCATCCGCCAGGTGTACTGGGTGGCCTGTGGCGGCTCCCTCATCGACCTGTACCCCGCCCACTGCCTGGTGATGCAGGAGAGCGCGAATATTGAATCCGCCTGCTACACCAGCAAGGAATTTTTGCTGTGCCCGCCCAAGAAACTGGGCGCAAGCAGCCTGATTATCGCCTGCAGCCATAGCGGCAACACCCCCGAAGCCGTGGAAGCCGCCGTGATGGCCCACGAAAAGGGCGCGGCCGTCATCGCCCTCACTGACGGCAAGGGCAGCAAGATGGACGACGCGCGCTTCATCCCCTGGGTGTACCCCTGGGGCGATGGCGTACCCACCGCCCAGGTGCCCAGCGGCATCACCCTGATGCTGATGGCCGAGCTGCTGAAGGCCACCGAGGGCTTTGACAAGTACGACGCCCTGGCCAAGGGCATCGCCGACATGGATGGCATACTGGACGCCGCCCGCACCAAGGTGAACTCCGAAACGGGCGAGGCCTTCGCGGATATGTGCGAAAAGCACCCCTTCTTCTATATCCTGGGCAGCGGCGCCACCTTCAGCCAAACCTACGGCATGGCCATTTGCTCCATGATGGAGATGCAGTGGCAGCATTGCAGCTACATCCACAGCGGCGAATACTTCCACGGCCCCTTTGAGGTGACCGAGAAGGGCGTGAGCTACTTTTTGCAAATGGGCAGCGGTATCTGCCGTGAAATGGACACCCGGGCGCTGGATTTCCTGAAAACCCACACCGACGACGTGATGGTGCTGGACGCGCTGGAATACGGCATGGGCGCCGTGGACCTGAGCGTGCGCGACTACCTGGACCCGGTGCTGTTCTACGCCATGAACGTGGAGCTGCGCGCCGCAAGGGGCCGCCGGTTCGACCATTCCCCCGACACCCGGCGCTACATGGGCGTGGTGGAATACTAAGACAGGAGGAAAAGCAATGGCAGAATATCCCATCTCCGTGCTTGGCTTCGGCGATAACGTGGTGGACAAGTACGAGCATATCCGCACCATGTATCCCGGCGGCAACGCCGTGAACTTCGCGGTCTATGCCAAGATGTTCGGCGTGGAGCGCAGCGCCTACATGGGCTACTTTGGCAACGACGAGGAGGCCGAACACGTCATCGCCTCCCTGGCCGCCGAGGGCATCGAGACCATCAAATGCGGCCAGCTCATCGGCGAAAACGGCGCCGCCCGCGCCACCCTGCAGGACGGCGACCGTGTATTCCTCGGCTCCAATGAGGGTGGCATCCGCGGCGAGACGCTGTACGTGCTGGATCGCTTCGACCTTGAATACATCAAGGGCTTTGACTTGGTGCACTCCGGCAACTACTGCTTCACCGAGCGCCAGCTGCCCAAAATCCGCAACGCCGGGGTGCCCATCTCCTTCGACTTTTCCGACGACTCCACCCCGGAATACTACGAGCAGATTTCCCCCTTTGTGGACTACGCCTTCATGAGCTGCAGCGAGATGAGCGAGAGTCAGGTGCGCCGGCACCTGGAAACCGTGGTGGGCTACGGCCCCGCCTTTGCCTGCGCCTCCCGCGGGGCCGACGGCTGCATCGCCTACGACGGCAAGGAGTTCTACGTGCAGGCCGCCAAGCCCATCGAAAAGGTGGTGGACACCATGGGCGCCGGCGACGCGCTGCTCACCGCCTTCCTGTCGGGCTATATCAGCCGCAAAAAGGCCGGGGCCGAAGGGCCGGACATCATCCGCGAATGCCTGGACACCGCCGCCGCCTTTGCCGCCAAGGTCTGCGGCATAGAGGGCGCCTGGGGCCACGGCGCCACCTACGGAGGGTGATGCCATGGCGGTAAAAGTGACCGGCGTCGGCTTTTGCTGCGCCGATGTGTACGAAAAGCTGGACAAGTTCTACCCCACCGGCAACGGGGTGGACTGGGGCATCCACCTGGCCCGCATGGGCCTGCCGGTGTCCATCGTCAGCGTGGTGGGCACCGACCGCTACGGCGCCCTGATGAAGGAGGCGCTCAGTGCCGAGGGTATCGACATCACCCACCTGCGCACCGAAGAGGGCGACACCTGCAAGATGATGATGGACCTGAAAAACGGCACCGACCGGGTGCACCTGGAGGAAATAGAAGGGGTGATGGGCAGCTACGCCCTCACGCCGGAGGAAATTGCCTTCGTGAAGGGCCACGACTACATGCACACCGACCTGTTCGGCCGCATTCTGGGCCAACTGCCCGCCTTCCACGACGCCGGCGTAAAAACCGTGATGGACTTCTCGGTCTTTTCGCAGGACCCGGAGTACCACTGCGAGGCGCACTTCCCCCACGTGGACTACGTTTTCCTCTCCGACGATCGGGAGGACGAGAGCGCCATCATCGAGTGGATCATGAAGATACACAGCTACGGGCCCAAGCTCGTCACCGCCACCCGGGGCGAAAAGGGCAGCCTGTGCTGGGACGGCAAAACCCTGCACCGCTGCGGCATAGTGCCCACCGAGGTGGTGAACACCGTGGGCGCGGGCGACAGCTACATCGCCGGCTTCACCTACGGCATCATCCAGGGCTGGCCGGTGGAGCAGTGCATGCAAAAGGGCGCCGAGACCGCCAGCGCCGTGATTGCCAAATTCGAGCCTTACTAAACCCAAGCCGCCCGGCGCTCCCGCGAGGGGTGCCGGGCACGTCTGTTGTTATCAAAGGAAAGAAGGTGCCGGTTTGCTCATAGATATGCACATCCATCCCATTTTTTACGACCTCATCTGCGAGGACGAGCGGGAGCTCGCCTTCCGGGGGGACACCTTCGGCGTGTGGAAGCAGGGCCCCATGAGCTTTGAGGAGCTGTTTGCCGAGATGGACCACGGCGGGGTGGACAAGGCCGCCCTGCTGCCGCTGGACCTGACCACCACCGCCGGCGGCTGGGTGGTGACCAACGAGCAGGTAGCCAAAATAGTGGCCGCCCAGCCCGGGCGCTTCATCGGCTTCGCCAGCGTGGACCCAAGCCGCCCCGACGCGGTGGAGGTGGCTCGTCACGCCTTTACGGAGCTGGGCCTGCGGGGCCTCAAGCTGCATCCCTCCAAGCAGAAATTCCGCCCCGACGACGAAAAGCTGGAGCCGCTCTACCGGCTTTGCGAAGAGCACGACAAGCCCATCATCTTCCACGCCGGCACCTCCTGGGAGCCGGACACCCCCGCCGACCTCTCCCACCCGCTGGCCTTCGAGCGGGTGTTCATCCGCCATCCAAACCTGCGCTGCTGCCTGGCCCACTTTGCCTGGCCCTGGGTGCGCGAGATGGTGATGCTGATGCTGAAATACTCCAACGTGTACACCGACACCTCGGTGCTGTACCTGGACTCCCCCGAGGAGAGCATGGCGCGGCTGTTCACCGTGGACATGGGGCCGATGTGGTTCGAGCGCAGCTTCCCGAACCAGGTGATGTTCGCCTCTAACGGGCCGCGCTTTCGGGCCTTCAAGCTCAAGCGGGCGCTGGACAAGGTGCCCATGCGGGACTTTGCCCGCGAAAACCTGTACTGGCGCAACGCCCAGCGCTTTTTGGGAGGTGAGCTGTAATGGTAAAGCTGGAAACCCTGCACTTGATGAGCCACAAGCCCGAGGAGTTCATGATGATCACCAAACAGGTGCACGAAGCCGTGGAAAACAGTGGCATCAAGGACGGCATGGTGGCCGTCATCACCGCCCACACCACCACCGGCATCATCGTCAACGAGGGCCTGCCCTGCGTGGAGGTGGACATTGCCGAAACGCTGGACAGCATGGTGCCACTGGAAGCGCCCTACGCCCACGCCCATTTTCTGCCCAGCTACGGCGCCACCGGCAACAACTCCACCGGCCACATTAAAAGCCTCATCACCGGCAACCACTGCGTGTTCCCGGTCATCGACGGCAAAATCGTCTGCGGCAGCGCCCAGGACATTTACCTGGTGGATTTTGACGGGCCGCAGGCCCGCCGGGTGTTCGTGGAAGTGATGGGCGATGCGTTTTAGTGCCCGCCACATGGCAGAAAAAACCGGGGAGCCGATGGCTTCCCGGTTTTTGGTATTGCTCTTGGCAGGCATTGTCTGGCGGGCGCTTCAGTAGCGCCCCTGCACCCGATTTTGCTCCTGCACGGTGCGTATTTCCTTGCCGTTGAAGCGCGCGTTCTTTTTCAGCACCGAGCGCACCGCCGCGCTGGCGTCCTGCTCCGGCCGCTGCGTCTGGCGCAGCCAGCGGGGCAGGGTTTCCGGCTTGCGGCCGCGCAGCAGCCATTGCAGCACCTTGATGAACAGCCGCACCAGCCCGAACACCGCCACCGCCGCCCCCAAAATGCCAAAGGGGCTGAGCAGCCCGCGCTGGGCCACCGTCAGCCAGCCCAGCTGCAGCGCCGCATAGAACATCACCCCGGAAAAGCCGCTGAGGTAATTGTCCACACAGTGGTCGCAGATGGGGGCGTTGTAAGGCTCGTAGGCGTACTTGGTGTCCCGCCCGGTGCCGGACACCGGGGTGCCCACGTACACCAGCCCGGTGCGCTGGGTTTCCTGCTTGCAGCGGATGCAGCTTGCCATGGGGGTCTCCTTTCGCAAAGGGACGGTCAGCGGATAAGTTCCAGGTGGCGCAGGGCGGTGTAGGCGCCGTCCTGCTCCAGGGTGCCAGTCACGTAGTCAGCGGCGGCGCGCAGGGCCTCGGGCGCGTGGCCCATGGCCACCCCCACCCCCGCCAGGGCCAGCATATCGGCATCGTTCGTGCTGTCTCCAAAGGCGATGGCGTCCTCGGGCCCGGCGCCGTAGTGCGCCAGCACTCGCCGCATGGCCGTGGCCTTGGTCTGGCTTTTGTGCACGGCCTCGGCGTAGCCCAGGGCCGGGTGCGGGTACACGTGGTAGTGTTCCTCCAAAAAGGGACGCACTTCCTCGTACACCTGCGGGTTTTGGGGCCGCAGTGTGAACTTTTGCAGCTCCATCTCGGGCGTTACCTGCGCGGCGTCGGTGAGAAGCTCAAGGTCCGTCCAGGGCAGCGGCACCTCGCCCGGCACCTCCCACATCTTCCGGGTGCCCTCCTGCACGCAGGTGATGCGGTGCCGCAGGAACAGCGCCACCGTCTCCCTGGCCAGCTCCAGCGGCAGGGTGAACTTGTACAACTCCTCCTCCCCCAGCAGGATGTGCGCCCCCGCGCCGCACACCACCCCGGTAAGCTGGGGGGCGCGCACGGCGGGGTACACGTCGCACAGGGTGCGGCCGGTGCACAAAAAGCTGCGGTGCCCCGCCGCCGCCAGTTGGGCAAAGGCGTCCAGCATGGCGGCGGAGGGCGGCGCGTCGTTTTCGGCCAGGGTACCGTCGATGTCAAAGAACAGGTAACGGGTCCTCATAGTGCGTGCATCAGGTCCTTGTTGTTTTCGTACAGCCGGGCAAACAAGTCCTGATTTTTGCGGTACACCTCGTGGGCCGCGGCGTTGGGCTGCAGGGTGCGGGCGGGCTGCACCTTCTGCTCCATCTCGGCCCAGCTGGCGCAGGCGCCGCCGCCCAGAGCGGCCATCAGCGCGTCGCCGTAGGCCGCGCCGAAGGTGATTTTGGCGGTGTGCACCGGGCGGCCCAGCACGTCGGCCACGGTTTGCAGCCACAGCTCGTTGCGGGTGCCGCCGCCCACGGCCATCACCTTGTTGATGGGCAGGCCGTTCTCCTCCAGGATGTCGAAAATTTGCCCGATGGAGTGGCATATTCCCTCGATGGCGGAGCGGTACAGGTGGGCGCGGCCGTGGTCCAGCGTCAGGCCGAAGAACATCCCCTTGGCGAAGGGGTCGTTCAGCGGGCTGCGCTCCCCGGCAAAATACGGCAGGCACAGCAGGCCGTTGCTGCCGGGCGGGATGTCCTTGGCCGCCTCGGCCATGGCGGTGTAGGCGTTTTCGCCGCCGGCCTGCTCGGCGGCCAGCAGCTCGGGGTACATTTCGTCGCGGAACCAGCGGGTAAGGGTGCCTGCCGTGTTGGTGCCGGCGCAGATGCTGTAAACGCCGGGGATGATGAAGGTGCCGGGCCACAGGCGGTTTTCGTCGGCCAGGTGGTCGCACAGGTAGACGAAGTAGCAGGTGGAGCCCATCTGCACCATGATGTCCCCGGGCTGGAACACCCCGGTGGACACGGCCTCGGCGCCGGAGTCCCCAGTGCCCACCAGCACCGGGGTGCCGGGGGCCAGGCCGGTTTCGGCGGCGGCCTTCTCGGTCACACCGCCGGCAATGTCGGTGGCGTAGCGGATGTCCGCCAGCTGGTCCGGCCGGCAGAACAGGCCGCAGTGCTCCTCGTCCACGCTGTCGGTGGCCAGGTCGTACAGCGGCAGAAAATCCTCCGCCAGGTACTTGTCTATGGTATACTTTCCGGTAAGCTTGGCGCACAGAAAAGACGAGCCCGTGAGGAACTTGGCGGCCTTGGCGTACACCTCGGGCAGGTTGTTCTTGATCCACAAAATCTTGGGGGCAATGTCCGAGGAGCATATCGGGTGGCCGAACACCTTTTCCGCGTCGGCGCCGTAGTACTCGTTCAGGTAGTCAATTTCCTTGTGGCTGCGGGAGTCCACCCCGTAGAGGATGGCCTGGTGCAGGGCGGTGCCGTTTTCGTCCACGGCCACACAGTCGCACCCCAGGGCAGAAAGCCCCACGCACTTGATATCCTGCGCCGCGGCGCCGGACTCCGCGATGAGCTGGCGGGAGAGCTTGCAGAAATCGCCCCACCAGACCTCCTCGGCGTCGTGCTCAAACCAGCCGGGCTGGGGGTTCTTCATCTCGTGGGGCACGCTGGCAAAGGCCACCACCTGGCAGTCCCGGTCAATCAGCACGCCCTTGCTTTCGTTGGTGCCAATGTCGATGCCCAAATAGTATTCTGACATGGATTAATCCTCCCGGAAGCTGCGCACGTGCTGCATGAAGGCCGCAACACGGGCGGGGTCGATGGGATTTTCAAACAGGCCGTCCACCTTGAAGCTGGTGCCCACAAAGGCGCCGTCGCTGGCGGCCAGCATTTCCCGGGCGTTTTCCTGCCGGCAGCCGGTGCCACACACCACGGGCACCTCGCCGCTCACAGCCTTCACCTGGCTCAGCAGCTCGGCGCCGGGGCTTTGGCCGGGCGCGCTGCCCCCCACCACGAAGGCGTCGGGCCGCACATTGAACAGCATGCTCTTGGCGATGTCGGTGGTGGTGCGGTCGTTCAGGTACACCTCGCCCTCGCTGGTAACGAAGTAGAACAGCTTGAGGTCGTCCTGGCGCAGGGCCGCCTTGCAGCGCAGGGTTTGGGCAATGTCCCGGTCGATGAGGCCCAAATCGCCCGCCCAGGCCCCGGTGAACATGCAGCGGGTGAACAGGGAGCCGGTGCCGGCGCACAGCTCTATGGTGGCGTCGCCGTCATAGATGGCCTCGGCGCCGAAGGGCAGGCTCATGCTGTCCAGCAGCGCCCCCACCACGGTGCCCATGGCGGCCAACGTCACCGGGCTCACCTTTTTCTCATATGGCAAACTGAACTCGTTGGTAATAAGCACCCCATCCACCCCGCCGCTTTGCAGGGCGTCCAGGTCGCGCTTGGCACGTTCTATCACGCCGCTCAGGCTGCCGGAGGGGGCAAAGAAGGGATCGCCCGGCAGGGGCAGCAGGTGCAGCAAACCAATCACCGGCTTCGCGGTGCCGAACAGGTCTTTCATCCAGTGCACGGTTTCCTCCATATTCTTGTTAAGGGTAAAAGGATAATACTTATAATACGATTTATGACGTCTTAAGTTTAGCACCTGATATCTCAAAAAGCAACAGCCTTTGGCCCACTTTGGCGAGTGCTACAAAAGCCACCGCCAAAAATCAGCAAATCCACGATACCAGTTATGACCATCCCCCCCACACAAGGACTGGAATAGAGGCAACACGGGCAGTCAATTCCCCGTCAATCTATAACGAGTTGTAATGTATGACGGATTTTTACAGGCTGTATACCGCCTCTCCCCACCCCAAAATCCGCAGGGTCCGCGCCGCCGAAAAACCATCACCCTCACAATAACTCGTTATATTCCTTCTCCTTATAGGGAAACGGGGTGCAATTCCTCATAAATGCCTGTTTATCAAGGTGTTTCAGCATTTTCAGCTTTATTGTCATTCCTCACAAAAGTAAGACGTCATATCTAAGCATCTATCCAAAATTGGCGTTTTTGCATTGACAGGAGCGGGTGACATTGTTACGATGAGCATGATGTTATAATACGATTTATGATGTTATATGACAAGCGGTATCAGTTCAGCCTATTGAAGGAGGAAGAGTAATGTCGGACACACTGGAAAAAAAGAAGAAAAAATTTCAATTGCCCCACGTGTACACCATCGCATTCCTGCTCATCATCCTGTTCGCCGTCCTCACCTGGATCATCCCCAGCGGCGAGTTTGACCGCGAGCTGGTAGAAACGGCCGCCGGCGAGCGCATGGTGGCCGTGGCCGGCACCTACCACGAGGTACCCAAGGTAGACGCCGACGGCAACGACCTGCGCCAGGGCCTTACGGCGGTGCTGATGGCCCCCACCAAGGGCATTCAGGCCGCGGCGGACGTGGTGGCCTTCGTGCTGCTCATTGGCGGCACCTTCCAAATCATCGCCAAAACCAACGCCATTAACGCCGGCATGAGCCGGGTCATCAAGCGGCTGAAGAACAAGGACATCCTGCTCATTCCCATCGTGATGATCCTGTTCAGTCTGGGCGGCACCAGCTTCGGCATGTCGGAGGAGGCCCTGCCCTTCTACGCCATCTTCATGCCCATCCTCATGGGGCTGGGGTACGACTCCATGACCACCTTCCTCATCTGCTTCATGGGGCCGCAAATCGGCTACTGCGCCTCCACGGTCAACCCCTTCAACGTGCTCATCGCCCAGGGCATCGCGGGCATCCATGGCAACCCGCAGCTGTGGTTCCGCGCCATCCAGTGGGTCATCTTCACCGCGCTGGCCATCATCTGGGTAATGTTGTACGCCCGCAAGGTGAAAAAGAACCCGCAGTCCTCCATCACCTACAAGGACGACGTTGCCAAGCGCGTTGATTTCAGCGTGCAGGACAGCAACGAGGACGTGCCCTTCACCCTGCGCCAGAAGCTGGTGCTGATTGTATTCGCCGTCGGCATGGGCATCATCGTTTGGGGCCTGGTCACCCGCGGCTGGTACATGGACGAAATCAGCATGGTGTTCCTGGCCATCGGCCTGCTGGCCGGCATCATTGGCGGCCTGGGCGAAAAGGAAATCGCCGAGACCTTCGTGGAAGGCATGCAGGACTTCGTGTACGCCGCCGTTATCATCGGTATTGCCCGTGGCATCCTGGTGGTGGCCGAAAGCGGCATGATCATCGACACCATCCTCAACTCCCTGGCCAATATGCTGGCCGGCATGCCCGCTCCCATCTTTACTACCATGATGTACATCGTGCAGTCCATCCTCACCATCCTCATCCCCTCCTCCTCGGGCCTGGCCTCCCTCACCATCCCGGTAATGGCCCCGCTCACCGAGCTGATGGGCGTGAACCCCGAGGCTTCCGTCACCTGCCTGCAATACGCCAACCAGATCATGAACACCATCAGCCCCACCGCCGGCATGACGGTGGCAGGCCTGGGCGTGTGCAAAATCTCCTTCCCGCAGTGGTGGAAAACCAGCTGGAAGTTCGTGCTGCTGCTGACGGTGCTGGGCATCGCCTTCACCGCTATCTCCGGCATACTGCCGGTATAAACGGCACATCCCGCCAAACAGACAAGCAAAAGCCCGGCCGGAGTCATCCGGCCGGGCTTTGTTTTGCTTTGCAAGGCAGCCTACGGCACAATGAACTTGTACCGGCTGCCCACGATGTAGTTCCTCTCCAGGTACAGCGGCTCGCCGTCCGCATCACTGAGGTAGGATATCATGGAGAACAGTGGCTCGCCGCTGGGCACCTGCAGCAAGGAGGCCACCTTGTCCGAGGCCAGCACCAGCTCCAGGCTGTTGTCGGCATTGCTGCAAGGCTCCATGCCGTGCTGCCTCAGCAGGGTGAACAGCGAGCCGTCCAGCGGCTCCTCCAGCATGAAGTGGTATTTCTCGGTGAAGGGATAGTAGCAGTTTTCCAGCTGGATGGGGTCGCCGTCGGCGCACAGCACCCGCTGGGTATAAATCACCTTGTCCCCCGGCCGAAGGCCGAAGAACTTCTGCTCGTCGATGCCGGCGTCCACCAGCACACGCTCCAGCAGCCGGTGGGAGGGCACCATGCCGTTGTTGCGGCAACCCTCGGAAAAGCTCTCCACGTTGTCTATCTTTCGGTGCAGCTTGGGCTTGTCCACAAAGGTGCCTTTGCCCTGCTTTTTCACCAGGTAGCCCTCGATGCACAGCTCCTCGATGGCCCGGCGCACCGTGATGCGGCTCACCTCGTACTCCGCAATGATTTCCTGCTCACTGGGAATCTTGTCGCCGTATCGGTATTCCTGGTTCTCTATTTTGGCCTTGATTTCTTCCTTCAGTTGCTGGTACCGCGGCCGTTTGGAACGGATGTCCAGCTTGTTGGCACTTTTGCCTTTCATAACCCACGCTCTACTTTCCAATGTGCTTTTTTTCAGTATAACAGAGAAACCGGCGGGTTTCAACAACCAGTCCCGCACAAGTATAACGCAAGTGCGTCGTTCAGGTAAAGAGGTAGGACGTCATGGAAATGGCGCCCAGGGTGCGCACGTCGTTGAACACGGTTGGCCGGCTGTCTCCGGCGGCTCCCAGGGCGTAGAGCAGCGGGTCGTAGTGGTCGCGATGGGTGAAGGCCCTGGCGGCCGATGCCCCGGCTGCCTCGTAGTGGATGACGTCGTCGTGACGGCCCGCCAGGATGGCATCCCGGATGTAGGCGTCAAAGGCGTCGGCCCAGTCGTAGCCGCCGTCCATCTCCCAGCCAACGAGGCCCAGGTTGTGCACGATGTTGCCGCTGCCGAGAATCAGCACCCCTTCGTCCCGCAGGGGCTGCAAGGCCTGCCCGGCCCGGTAGCTTTCCTGCGGGGTGTTGCCGGCGTTCACGCTCAGCTGCGTCACCGGGATGTCCGCGTCCGGGTACATGAAATGCAGCACACTCCAGGCGCCGTGGTCCAGCCCGCGTTCGGGGTCCACCCGCAGGGCCGGGGCAAGGGCGGCCAGCCGTTGCGCCAGCTCCGGCGCGCCGGGGGCAGGGTATTGCACCCGGTACAGCTCCTCCGGGAAGCCGTAGAAGTCGTGGATGGTATCCGGCTGCGCCGCGCCCGACACGGCATCCCCCGCGCCATACCAGTGGGCCGACACGCAAAGGATGGCTTTGGGCGCAGGGACGCGAGCCGCCATTTCAGCCCAGCCCCCGGTAAAGGCGTTCCTTTCCACAATATTCATGGGCGAGCCGTGGCCCACAAACAACACTGGCATCCTGCTCATCTTTTTTCTCCTTGCCCGGCGGCTGTTTTACCATTCTATCACCTGTGTGGCTGCAAATCAAAACGAAGGCTGCGGCTACTCAACGCTGCGGCTACTCACAGTAAAAAGCGGCCACCTGCCGGCAGCCGCTTATTCCCATTTTGGGGTACGCTTATGATATAACATACCACATCCCGAAATATAAGTCTAGTCTTTTTCCCACAACCTGCTAAACTTAACTGTAGAACGCGCTTACAGGCTGCCGGACTTCCCCGGATGGCCGGAATTTCTGCGCCCCAAAGGAGGCCCACCATGCAAAAGGAGCACACGCAGCCAGCGCCCGCCGCGCAGCAGGCTCAGGCCATCGCCTTCCCCGAGGAGCTCGCGCATCTGGAGGCGATGAACGCCCACCTGGACGCCGCCCTGCAAAAGGCGGACAGCACCGTGGAGCGGCTGGACCGCGACTACATGAGCGCCAAGCGCTACATGGTTCAAAACCGCGGGGAGATAGACCCCCACGAAATGTTCCAAAACGAGCTGGCCCTGCGCGAAATTGATAGCTCGGGCGCCTTTGCGGCGGAGGTGCGGGAGCGCATTGCCAAGCTGAAGGACAGCCCCTACTTCGCCCGCATAGACTTTGGCCCGGGCGGGGAAGCCGCGGCGCCCTACTACATCGGCCGGTTTTCCTTCACGCACGAGAGCGAGTTGCTGATTTTTGACTGGCGCGCGCCTGTCTCGGGCATGTTCTACAACTGCGAGATTGGCCAGGCGGGCTACGACGCGCCGGGTGGCCGGGTAGAGGGGCGGCTGACGCGGAAACGGCAGTTCAAAATCCAAAACGGCCGCATTGAATACGCCGTGGAGACCTCCGGCCACGTACAGGACGATGTGCTGCTGCGGGAGCTTTCCGGCACGGCGGACGAGAAAATGAAGTCCATCATCGCCACCATCCAAAAGGAGCAAAACCAAATCATCCGCAACGAAAAAGCCGGCACCCTCATCATTCAGGGGGTGGCCGGCTCGGGCAAAACGTCGATTGCGCTGCACCGCATCGCCTTTCTATTGTACCGCTTCAAGGACAGGCTCTCCGCCCAGAACATCGCCATCATCTCACCCAACCGGGTGTTTGGCGACTATATCTCCACGGTGTTGCCAGAACTGGGCGAGGAGCCCGTCTTTGGCGTGGGCCTGGCGGACATTGCCACCGTACAATTGGAGAACATCATCGGCTTCGCGCACGAGCGGGACGCCCTGGAAACCGCCGACCCGGCCTGGGCGGAGCGGGTGCGCTACAAATCCACCCCGGCCTTTGTGCGGCAGATGGACGCGTTCATCGCGCAGCTGCCGTCCATGGTCCTTACCGTTACCGGGTACAGCTGCGAGCCCTTTTCAGTCTCCGAGGCGTGGGTGCGCGCGCGCCTCGACGCCTACCACAAGCACCCGCTGATGCGCAGACTGGCCATGGTGGCGGAGGATATCCACGACCGCTTCACCACCGACAACATCATGGGCCATGACCTCCCGCAGCCGAGGACCATCCTGAAGGGCCTGAAAGCCATGCTGAACTACAAAAACACCCTGGCGCTGTACCGTCAATTTTACCGGCAGGCGGGCCTGCCGCACATGCTGGCCATGCCGGACAGGAAAACCCTGGAGTGGAACGACGTTTTCCCCTTTCTCTACCTGCACGCGGCCTTTTTCGGCCTCAAGGAGGGCAAGCTGATCCGCCATGTCGTCATTGACGAGATGCAGGACTACAGCCCCATCCAGTACGCGGTAATAAACCGGCTGTTCCCCTGCCCCAAAACAATTTTGGGGGATTTTGGGCAGGCCATCAACTCCAACCACCGGCACACCTTGGACGATTTGGCAGAGCTGTACCGGGACGCCCAGCTGGTGATGCTGAACACCAGCTACCGCTCCACCTGTGAAATCATGGGCTTTGCCACAGTTTTGGCAATGCTTATAGTGCACATCATTTATGAGTGTCTGCACCAACTCGTAACGCAGCATGTCATCTATGCTTGAAAGAGTGGAAAGCTGCACAACATCTGTTGCGTCATCCGTTAGCACGCCAAAAGAAACCTCAAAATGGGAATGCCATAGTTTTCGGAATAAGGGGTCGGTACGCTCATACTCATAAAATCGGGCGAGTGCAGTTTTCTGTGGTTTGTTTTCATCACTCAAAACCCAGCTCAAGGTTTGCGCTACCATGGCCTGCCGCTCGATAATGCTCTGCATAAACATATCGATAATGCCGACATCTTCGGCATAATATCGCTCATTCCCCTTAAAATCCTCTGTGGATATGTTGGATAAGACCCGACCGTCGGCACGACCCTCCAGGAAAAACTCGATGAGGGCGAACAAGTACATAGAGAGATAGGTATTTATGTGCATATAACGGCGATTTATAAAGTCGATCATGCCGTCTGCAAGCACCGCATACTCCTGGCTTTTTTCGCGGAGCTGCTCATACACGGCAGAAGTATACCCAAATATGGTCTCTATAAGCTCTGGGGCAATCCAGGCGAAGTCAATGAGGTTTTTGCCAATCGGGTTTTCAAAGCACAATGTACCGATGAAATCAAGCGCCACCTTGAAGCCGATTTTGTCACCGTTGAGGTAGCCGTGGCATAGCGGCCCCCTTTTTTCGTGTATATAAGAGGTGTCCATATTGCCCCCCCCAATTCCACAATGGATAATCCAAATAAATATTTTACCTATATTGCATTCACTATGCCTCAAACGGCCCGTATAATATAGTATATCACCAATAGCTGAACGGACTACTGATTGTAGAATTATACCACAAACTCAAAAAAGCATAAACATAAAACCAGTCCACCTTCTTTTTCCGGGTTACATAGCGGGCTCATCAGCACCTGCTATGCCGAAAAAGGGGGTGGACTTTTTGTAAGTATTGAAAAAATTGACAACTGAATACCCATTCATCAGGCACATTCCC
The DNA here is from genome assembly GCA_964370445.1 of uncultured Oscillospiraceae bacterium. Classification (GTDB taxonomy): domain Bacteria; phylum Bacillota; class Clostridia; order Oscillospirales; family Ruminococcaceae; genus JAAYCI01. Next base: position 19,481 of record CAYJJK010000047.1, read on the forward strand.
ATTGCTTTTGCCAAAAGCATAAGCCACCGTAGAGGCTGCGCCAGGATGCCGCAGGAGGCGGACGAGCGACAAACAGCAGACTACAAAACCGGGTTGCCCCCGGTGAGGCCACGACAGGCAATGGGGCGATACTCCTGCCCAGCCATGCAGTCGAGCGTGAA
>CAYJJK010000048.1:0-6693 GCA_964370445.1 uncultured Oscillospiraceae bacterium
GCCGACAATTCATTTTATACCAATATGAACAGTGGGGTGCCGTTTTTTGATATCCTTACACAATTGCTTCCAAAGCAGATGGAGGCAATTTTTAAAATTCCAACAGCAAGAGAGCAAAACCACATAGCGGGTCTGTCTATGGGGGGCTATGGTGCCATGAATATAGGATTAAACTGTCCGCATAAGTATGCCAATATCGGCAGTTTTTCCGGATGTCTGGACATGGCTTTTTTGATGGATAGTGCAAGAGGTTTGCCCGAATCTGCTGTAATGCACGCTGCATTTGGCAAAGAATTGAGGCTTTTAGAACAAAACAATCTTTTTTACTTAACCAAAAAGGTGGCATCACTTGCAACACAGGATCAACCGCGTTTGTTTTGCACCTGTGGCAAACAAGATGCCGAATACCTCATTTTAGAGCAAAACAGGCGCTTTCAAGAACATGTAAAAAACCTAAACCTAGAGTGTGCTTTTCAATACTGGGACGGAGTGCATGAGTGGAATATTTGGGATCGTAGCTTAACGGCATTTATCGAATGGGTAGAAAACAATGCTTACAGTGCTACAAAACAGCGCGATTGGACATATCCGGCAACTGAAAAGCTGTAAGTTGAGAAGGAGAAGGACAGGATGTCGAAAGGTCCATTGGCAGATAGATTACGCCCTAAAACCTTAGATGAGGTGGTGGGGCAGCAGCATTTGCTCGGGCACGACCAAGTGTTTTACAGAGCAGTGCAAACGGGCAATATACCCAATATGGTGTTTTACGGGCCGTCCGGAGTAGGAAAAACTACGGTGGCCAGAATTGTTGCGCAAAATAGTGGCATGCAATTGCATAAGTTGAACGGCACATCGGCCGGTACGGGGGACATACGTGAAGTTATTGGAAGCGTGGGCAGTTTTGGCTCGCAAAATGGGTTGTTACTCTATTTGGACGAAATCCAATATCTCAACAAAAAACAGCAGCAGAGCCTGCTTGAATTTATGGAGGATGGAAGCATCACCTTGATAGCCTCTACCACCGAAAACCCCTACTTTTATATCTACAGTGCCTTGTTGTCTCGTAGCACGGTTTTTGAATTTAAAGCGCTTCAAGCCGAGGACATATGCAAAGGCCTTATACGTGCTGCCCAGAAATTGGAAGAAACAGAGGGGATACCGGTAGAGGTTGAAGATGGTGCATTGGAAAAGCTGGCTCAGGCAAGCGGTGGCGATATGCGAAAGGCCCTTAACGGGTTAGAGTTTTCGGTGGGGGCGGCAAAAATAGAGGGTGAAAAAAAAGTGGTGTATCTAGCGGATGTAGAGCAAGTGGCACAACGCTCTAGCATGCGTTACGACCGTGCGGGAGATGAGCATTACGACATATTGTCGGCATACCAAAAGTCTATGCGTGGCTCTGATGTGGATGCAGCGCTACATTATTTGGCGCGCCTGTTAGAGGCCGGAGACTTACCCAGCGCTTGCCGCAGGCTTTTGGTATGTGCTTGCGAGGACGTGGGTCTTGCCTATCCGCAAATCATGCCCCTTGTCAAATCTGCTGTGGATATTGCCCTGCAGGTAGGCCTACCCGAGGGGCGCATTCCTCTTGCCGATGCTGTGGTTTTGGTGTGTTTGGCTCCAAAATCAAATACAGCATATCAGGCGCTTGATAAAGCTATAGCCGATGTAAAACGAGGCAAGAGCGGACCTGTGCCACGCAATTTGCAAAATAAGCACTTTGATGGCGAAGACAGCAAGGTAAAAGGGCAGTTTTACCTTTATCCACACTCATACCCCAATGCCTATGTAAAGCAACAATACCTGCCAGATGTTTTGCAAAAGACAAGCTATTATAAATTTGGTGACAATAAAACAGAGCAGGCGTTTCAACAGTATTGGGAGCGGGTGAAAACGAATACTAAGAAATAGAATGGGCTTCACGAGGTCTGTTTACTTACTGTGGGCGTTGTCATTTTAGTGCATTAAAATTTATGAAAAATGGGGTTACCATAAACTATGAGAAGCAAAGCAGATGCAAAAGAAATTGTAGAGCGTTTAAAAGAGGCTTATCCAGAGGATATATGCTCATTAGAGTATGCCTCGGCTTGGCAATTGCTTGTATCGGTGAGGCTATCTGCCCAGTGTACAGATGCACGGGTGAATTTGGTTACACCGGAATTGTTTTCTAGTTTCCCCGATGTACAGGCTATGGCAAATGCGCAACTGGAGGAAATTGAAGGCATCATTAAGAGCTGCGGTTTTTATCATAGCAAAGCCAAAGATTTAAAAGGTGCAGCGCAAGCAATGGTACAAAAACATGCAGGTGAGGTGCCAAACACGATGGAGGATTTACTTGCTTTGCCGGGTATTGGCCGAAAAAGTGCCAATTTAATTTTGGGGGATGTATATAATGTGCCCGGAGTTGTGATTGCTGACACACATTGCATACGAATTTCCAATCGTCTTGGCTTTATAAAAAACAAAGATCCTCTAAAAGTAGAAATGGCCTTGCGGAAAGTGTTGCCACCGGAAGATTCAAATGCATTTTGTCATCGTTTGGTGCTACATGGGCGTGCCGTATGTACAGCACGCACAGCCCGATGCGAACAATGTGTGCTGGAGGCAATTTGTCCCAAAAAGGATGTTAAAGCATAAATCAAAAAACGAAAAAGACAGACTCGTTTTCCTGCGTATAAAACAAAGCCACGATGCACCCCTTTAAAGGTACATCGTGGCTTTGTTGTTATCGGTTGGCGTGATTTGACATTGCCAATGCTGCAAAGATGGCAGTAGACGTTAGGGCCATAAACCACGAATTTTGTGTGCTTCTACCACGCGCTTGATGGCAATGAGGTAAGCACCAATACGCAGGGAGACATTTTTCTCCTGTGCGATGTTGTACACTTCGTCAAAGGAGCGGTTCATAATGGGCTCCATACGTGCATTTACTTCGTCTTCTGTCCAATACATTGATTGGATATTTTGTACCCATTCAAAGTAGGATACCACAACACCACCGGCATTAGCCAAAATGTCGGGAACGACGGTGACGCCGCGTTTTTCTAAAATGGCATCACTTGCGTTTGTGGTGGGGCCGTTTGCCGCCTCAACAATGATGGTGGCTTTTACGCTGTCAACGCTTTGCTCATTAATTTGGTTTTCAAGAGCAGCAGGGATGAGAACAGTGCAATCTGTGGCAAGCAGCTCCTCGTTATTGATGTGCTGAATATCAGGAGCGTTGTAGTCCTTGAGTAGGTTTCCGCTTTCTGTGTAAGCCAATATGGTGGGGATGTCTAGCCCATCAGCACAATAGATACCGCCAGAAACATCACTGGCAGCCACAATTTTACATCCTCTTTCGTGCAGTAGTTTTGCCGAAATGCTACCTACATTGCCAAAACCTTGCACTGCAACAGTGGTTCCCTCTACAGGAATTCCCTTTTTAGCCAAAATGTTTATCGTGCTTAGCATAACACCACGGCCGGTAGCTTCACTGCGGCCAGGCGCACCACCGATAGAAAGAGGCTTGCCCGTGATAACACCGGGAACACAATGGCCCCTTAACATACTATAAGTATCCATAATCCAGCCCATGACCTCTGCATTTGTGCCTACATCCGGTGCAGGGATATCAGAATCGGGGCCGATAATGGGGGCAATGGCAGAGGTGAAGCGTCGTGTAAGCCTGCGCAGCTCGCCTTTAGAAAGCTGGGTAGGGTCTACCACAACGCCACCTTTTGCGCCACCATAGGGGATGTTTACCACAGCACATTTAAAGGTCATCCATGCTGCCAAGGCTTTCACTTCATCTTTGTTTACATCGGGGTGGTAGCGAAGACCACCCTTAGCAGGGCCGCGTAAAGTAGAATGTTGCACGCGAAAGCCTTCAAATACTTTCACCGTGCCGTCGTCCATCTCAACAGGAACCGATACCTGAAGCTCACGTTCAGGGTATTTGATCGTTTCATATTCGGCTGCAGGATAACCAAGCATTTGTGCGGCTTTCTCAACAACTGCCAGCACATTGTCATATGGGTTGTATTTTAGCATTATTTCTCATGCCTCTCAAGTTTATTTTGTGCAAATTGCCATAAACAGCGAAAACTACTGTTGGTATCAGCTTGTGATACCAACAGTAATCATAAAAAGAACTATTTTTCGATTTTTTCTGTGATGATGGCAACAATTTCGCTGCCGATACGTTCTTGAGCTTCTTTGGTGGAAGCACCGATGTGTGGTGTGAGGGAAATTTTGGGGTGTTTTAGCACTTTTTCATTTTTGCTGGGTTCTTCTGCAAAAACATCAAGTGCAGCAGCAGCAACTTTGCCGTTGTCTAAAGCCACAATGAGAGCATCCTCGTCTACAAGGCCACCACGGGCTGTGTTAACGATGCGAACACCATCTTTTACTTTTGCAAACTCATCGGCACCAAGGATTGGTTTGTCGCTTTTTGGCACATGTAAAGAGATGAAATCGCTATTGCTAAGCACTTCTTCTAAGCTTACGCAGCGCAAGGGCTCATTCTCGGGCAGAGGGCCCACGGGATCGTAGTAGATAACGTCCATGCCAAGGGCCAAAGCTTTTTTGCCAACACTGCGGCCAATGCGGCCACAGCCAATGAGACCAAGAGTTTTGCCTGCAAGCTCAATACCGCCTGCATAGGCTTTTTTCTCCCATTTGCCTTCACGCATGGTGACGTTTGCAATATGAATGAAGCGCGAAAGGCAGAACATGTGGCCAATGGCCAATTCTGCCACAGCATCGCTGGAAGCATTCGGGGTATTGGTTACGTGGATGCCCTTGCTTTGGGCATATGCAACATCAATATTATCCACACCCACACCGCCACGGATGACGAGTTTTAGGCGGCCGGCTTCTGCGGCAACATCGATGATGGGCTCACGCACTTTTGTGGCACTGCGCACTACAAGTGCATCAAATTCTTTAAGCTGCTGTGCAAGCTCATCAGGCTCATAAAATTGCTCTACCACTTCATATCCAAGTTCTTCCAATTTGGCAACGGCAGATTTGTCCATGCCGTCACTTGCTAAAATTCTTGCCATAGTTATTTTCCTCATTTCCTGTTTTACTGATTTCAATCTAAAGTCAAAGGCCGCTTAGCTGTTTTCTTTCTCGAAGTTTTTCATAAACTCTACAAGATGCTCGATGCCGGCTTTGGGCATTGCATTGTAGATAGAAGCACGCATACCACCCACAGAACGGTGGCCTTTGAGGTTAGACATATTGTGTTTGGTGCTTTCGGAAACAAACTTTTTGTCAAGTTCTTCGTCGCCGGTTTTGAAGGTGACATTCATCATTGAACGGTCTTCTTTGGCAACAGTAGTTTTGTAGAAATCGGTAGAGTCGAGGTAATCGTATAAAATTTTGGCTTTTTCTTCGTTGCGTTGTTTCATAGCCTCAAGGCCGCCGGTACGCTCAATCCACTCAAGCACAAGCATTGCCATGTAGATGGGATAGGTGGAAGGTGTGTTGTACATCGAATCGTTTTTGGCGGCAACGCTATAGTTCATCATCACAGGGGTGCCCGGCAGGGGATCATACAGAAGATCGTCGCGGATGATGACAAGGGTGAGGCCTGCGGGTGCAATATTTTTCTGGGCACCAGCATAGATAAGGCCATATTTTGAAACGTCAATGGGCTCGGAAAGGATACAAGAAGACATATCAGCCACGATGGGCACGTTGCCGGTTTCGGGCAGGTAATGCCACTTGCTACCTACGATGGTGTTGTTGGTGCAAAGATGGAAATAGTCGGCGTTTGCATCCAGTGTTAGCTCGCTTTGGGTGGGAACACGCACAAATTTTTCATCTTTAGTGGAACCGGCTACATTGATTTTTTTGCCAAAGATTTGGGCTTCTTCGTAAGCTTTTGAAGAAAAGGTGCCGGTAAGAGTGTAATCGGCCACACCGTTTTTGGCAAGCAGGTTTGCGGGAATCATGGCAAACTGCAATGTGGCGCCACCTTGCAAAAACAGCACTTTGTAGTTATCGGGGATATTTAACACTTTGCGGAACATGGCCTCTGTGTTGGTGATGATGTTGTCGTATACTTTCGAGCGGTGGCTCATCTCCATAACCGACATTCCACTGCCTTGATAGTCCATCATTTCTTCGCTGGCTTGTTTTAGAACTTCCTCTGGTAAAATGGATGGTCCTGCTGAAAAGTTGTAGAGTCTTGGCATTTGAATATTTCCTCCTAAAATTGAGTTATCACTGTGCCTAAATGGCGGTTGTGAACAAGCTTATTTTGCTCCGTAAAGTGGGAATTTTGCACAAAGGGCAGAACCACTTTGACGAATTTCATCGGCACTTGCTTCATAATCTGTGGCAGTGCGTTTGATAAAGTTTGCAATTTGTGCCATTTCGGCCTCTTTCATGCCACGGGTTGTAACTGCCGGTGTGCCAATGCGAACACCGCTGGTAACAAAGGGGCTTGCGGGGTCGTGTGGGATGGTGTTCTTGTTAACGGTGATGTACACCTCGTCCAAACGATGCTGCATTTCTTTGCCCGTAAGGTTCACACTGCGCAAATCTAAAAGCATCAAATGGTTGTCGGTGCCACCGGAAACAAGGTTAAAGCGTTCTTTCATAAGGGCGCTTGCCAAAGCGGCAGAGTTATTTACAACTTGCTGTTGATAGGTTTTAAACTCAGGTGTTAAGGCCTCGCCAAAGCACATGGCTTTTGCGCCAATC
>CAYJJK010000048.1:6703-19575 GCA_964370445.1 uncultured Oscillospiraceae bacterium
TGCAAACCGGCCGCCACAAGCCCTGCGATGTGGGCCATGGCTACAAAGAGATAGGCGCCCACTTCTTTAGCAATGTCGGCAAAGATGTCAAAACGGATAGAGCGAGGATAGGCAGAGGCACCTGCCACAATCATTTTTGGCTTGTGAGCCAAAGCAAGCTCGCGCAAGGTATCATAGTTGATTTGTTGAGTCTCATCATCCACACTGTAAGGAATAAAATTGTAATACTTGCCAGAGATGTTTACAGGGCTACCATGGGTTAAGTGGCCACCGTTGCTCAAGTCCATTCCCAAAACAGTGTCGCCTGGGTTGAGCAGGGCAAAGTAAACAGCGGTGTTGGCCTGTGCACCAGAGTGAGGCTGCACGTTGGCATAGCTTGCACCAAACAATTTGCAAGCACGCTCAATGGCAATGTTTTCCAGTTCGTCCACACACTCACAACCGCCATAATAGCGTTTGCCGGGGTAGCCTTCGGCATATTTGTTTGTGGCAACTGTGGCCACACCACAAAGAACGGCTTCTGATACAATATTCTCAGAGGCAATAAGTTCCAAATTGCGCTGCTGTCTATCGTATTCACACTGAAGAGCTTTTCCAACCTCGGGGTCGTTGTCGGCGATAAATTTCATAATTTGTTCTACCATAATGTAATCAAAACCTCCTTCTTTTTTTGATATTGCGATAAGTTAAATATGTTACACAAGTTTTGTAAAAGCTTGTATTAACCATGTTTATAGAACGGAAGAGGCACCACCTCGGCAGATACTTTTTTACCACGGATTTCCACATCTATAACAGTGCCAACTTCAGAGTGCTCTTTGTGAATTAGAGCCATGGCATAGGCACCGCCTAAATAAGGGCAATGTGTGCCGGAGGTAGTGTGTCCAATTTCATTTTCCCCAAAGAACACCTTGTTGTCTTCGCGTGCAATGCCGCGCCCGGTAATTTTTAGCCCCACACGTGTGATGGAGGGCTCACCGCGGTCTTCTAAGGCTGTTTTTCCAATGAAATCGTCCTTTGTCATTTTAACAGCAAAATTAAGGCCCGTTTCTAAAGGGCTTATCTCATCGTTCATCTCGTGGCCGTACAAAGGCATGGCGGCTTCCAAACGCAGCGTGTCGCGTGCACCAAGGCCACAAGGAATAAGCCCATCTTCTTTGCCAGCTTCCAAAAGAGCCTCCCAAAGGGCAGTTGCATCGCCGGCAGCGCAGTAAAGCTCATAGCCGTGCTCGCCGGTATAACCGGTTTGAGAGAGCAAGCAGCTAATACCTGCCACCGATACAGAATCTTTAAAAGAGTAGTATTGTGCAGGGATATCTTCCTCTTTGCAAACTTTTTTTAGGATGTCAAGAGAGAATGGACCCTGCAAGGCAATTTGTGCATATTCGTCCGAAACGTCAGACAAAGTGACATCTCCAAACAGATGCGACTTCATAAAAGCAACATCCTTGTCACGGTTTGCAGCATTTACCACAATCAAATAGCGGTTTTCGTTGTAACGATAAACCAGCAAATCATCTACTGTGCCGCCTTTTTCGTTACACATGGGCGAGTAACGCACACGTCCATCTGCCAATTTCATAAAGGCATTCGTGTATAAATTCATGATGTTAGCAAGGGCGTCGGGCCCTTCAATCCAAACCTCACCCATGTGAGATACATCAAAAAGCCCGGCTTTTTTACGCACAGCCAGGTGCTCATCAATTACGCCGCTGTATTGCACAGGCAACATATAGCCGGCAAACGGCACCATTTTGCCGCCACAAGCCACATGTGCACCATACAGAGGTGTTTTTTTAGCATCCATCGTGTTTTCCATTATTAAATGCCCCCCATTTGTTGATAAAACAAAATTTACGTAAAACATAAGTGTTTATTGATGCAAAAGACAATAAAAAAAACGCACCGAACAAAGCGCGTCTCCGTGTTATGAGATGAAATTTCTCACTGCATGAAAAGGTGCTAAGCGATAGATAAAAGCAATTTTTAGCGAGCGGTAACTCTTTGAAAGTGGTTTGTAAAAACCCGGCATCTGCCAAAGGTGGAAGCAGGCTCTATGTTTAACGCCTTTTTAAAATTTTTTAGATATAAAACAACCCTATTTTATAATTTTTCAAATAATTCGATACAGTCTCATCTTATCATTGTGATTTCGCTTTAGTCAATTGACAATACCCACAAATTAAACTCAACGTTTCTTATGCGATTCATACAAAAAACTAATGAAACAAGCGAAGTGTGCCCGTATTTTGGCAAATATGCTAAAAAATCATCAAAAAGAGTTGGCGATTCGAAAGAAAAAGGGTATAATAACAAACGTATAGAGCTTAATCAAAGGCGTGGTTCTGGCAAGGAGCTGCCAAGCAAAAAAAGGAGATATCATGCGTTCAGAAACACAAAAAATGGCAAGCACGGGCTTGCTGATGGCAGTGGGGCTTTTACTACCCTCCTTTTTTCATATGTTTGGCGCCGGCGTGGTGTTTTTACCACTGCACATTCCGGTGCTTTTGTGTGGGCTTGTGTGTGGTGCTCCTTATGGGGCTGTATGTGGTTTTATACTGCCGCTATTGTCTTCATTGCTTACAGGTATGCCCCCTTTGTTCCCAACGGCAGGGGCTATGTCGCTAGAACTGTGTTGCTATGGCGTTATATGTGGGGTGCTTTATCGGGTATATGCCAAAAATATATACGTCACCCTTTTGGTAAGTATGTTGTGCGGGCGTTTGGTTTCTGGCCTTGCTAATGCGGTTTTTTTGGGGTTGAGCGGGGGAGAATACAGCTTGCAAATTTTTCTTACTTCTTCATTTGTAACGGGTTTTCCGGGTATGGTGTTGCAAGTACTTTTAATACCTACACTTGTCTTGCTTTTAACAAAAGCACAAGTGCTGGAAAAGCCGTTAAGGTCGAAAGTAGCAAGGAGTAAAAAATGAAACCACAGATACAAATGACAACAAGGCAAGATGTTGTTGCTGAGATTAGACAGGACGAATGGAGCTGTGTGCTTGTGCAGGGCGAAAAAATTGTTTATCGAGGCACAGGCCCCGGTGTGGCACCACTGCGCAAACTGTATGAGAGCGAAGATGGGCGAAGGCAAATGCAGGGAGCATGGCTTTACGACAAGGTAATTGGAAAAGCGGCTGCAGTTTTTGCAGTGTTAGGGCAAGTGGATGCAGTTTACGGAGAGGTAACCAGCCGTGCGGCACACCGATACTTAAACGAGCGAGGGGTACATTGTGAATATGGAGACCTTGTAGATTTCATTCAAAACAGAACGAAAAATGGTTTATGTCCGGTGGAGCAATCTGTGTTGCAAGAAGATGACCCTCAAAAAGCATACGATGCCATTTTACATACCATTCAAGGTTTAATGGAAAAAGCAAATAAATGAAGAATAGGAGAATGAAACAATGCCGGTGAACATAAAAGGAAAAAGTTTTTTAACATTACTCGATTTTACGGCCCAAGAGGTGCGCTATATGTTGGATTTGGCACATGATTTTAAGAGCCAAAAGCGTAGCGGCACAGCACACAGACATTTAGAAGGTAAGGGAATTGTGCTTTTGTTTGAAAAAAATTCCACACGCACACGTTGTGCGTTTGAAACGGCTGGGCATGATTTGGGCATGGCGGTAACCTATTTGGATGCCGCTGGCTCACAGATGGGGAAAAAAGAGAGCATTGCCGATACTGCTCGTGTTTTGGGGCGCATGTTCGATGGCATTGAATATCGTGGATACGGGCAAGCCATAGTGGAGGAGCTCGCGGAAAAATCGAAGGTGCCGGTATGGAATGGGTTGACCGATGAGTATCATCCAACACAGGCGCTGGCAGATTTGATGACAGCGGAAGAGCATTTTGGCTACTTGAAGGGATTACACATCACTTACATGGGTGATGCGCGAAACAATGTGGCAAACTCTCTTATGATAGGATGTGCCAAAACGGGTGTGCATTTCACGGCATGCGGACCCAAAGAACTGTTGCCCGGAAAAGAACTTGTAAGGATCTGCGAGGAAATTGCCAAAGAACAAGGTGGAAGCATTTCTTTATGCGAGGATGTAAGTGAAGGCACAAAAGGGGCCGATGTTTTATATACGGATGTGTGGGTTTCCATGGGTGAAGCAGAGGAGGTATGGGAAAGCCGTATTCAGCTGCTTGAAGCTTATAGAGTGGATGCCAAAGCAATGAAAAATGCCTCAGAGGATGCCATTTTCTTGCATTGTTTGCCGGCGTTTCACGATAGAAACACCGTGGTGGGTGAAGAGATTTTTAAAAAGTTTGGGCTTAGTGAAATGGAAGTGAGCGATGAAGTATTTGAGTCAAAACAGTCAAAAGTATTTGATCAAGCCGAAAACAGAATGCACACCATCAAAGCGGTGATGTATGCAACCTTATCATAAAATACAAAACGCAATAAACACCAAAAAATAAACATTTTGTAGCAAAACGATGCTTGGGTTTTTCCGTCCATCTGAAAACGAGATTACATTGGCACTGACTATATGTGATAGCTAAGAGAACTACAGATCATTTGCAAGCCCTTTTTAAACCATGAAAAGCCAAAAATTAATATAGCTATGTTTATCATATGGATAACAACAAGCATACTGTTTTTTATCTTGTTACGGCTATTAAACGGTGTTTCGCCGTGGTTTTTATCGAGAAAGGGCGAGTTTTTATAGCCGCATGCAAAAGCACTTGCGGCTATTTTTATACCATATGTAATAAATTCCCACTTATTACATATTTTGTCTTTGTATTTTGTTTGCTTTCATACAAAATAGCCAATGTTTTTGCATGGTTTTAACCCGGACACAAAAATAGCTGTAAAGCAAAATGGCATTACAATTTTTAAAGCGTAGATATGTTTTTTATAACACAAACAACGTCTTTTGTATTAGGAAGGAGAGGATCACCATTAAAAGCAGGGCAAAGCAAGCATTGAGAAAACATAAGCAAGGGTATAATTGTTGCCAAGCTGTGTTTTGCAATTATGCAGATGTATTGGGATTGGACGAGGCAACCGCATTTCGAGTGGCAGAGGGGTTTGGGTTTGGCCTTGGAGGGCAACGAGAAGTGTGCGGGGCTGTGTCGGGGATGACTATGGTAGCAGGGTATAAAAACAGTTTAGGTGGCGTGGAAAACGGATTGACCAAAAAGGAGACATACCAGCTTGTTAACAAGATGATAGAGGAGTTTAAACAAGAAAAATCCTCGGCCATTTGCAAGGAGCTTTTGGGCGAGGATGGAATGCCGAAGCCAATTATTTGTGACGGCTGTATCGAAGAAGCATGTCTGATTTTGGAAAAACATATATTTTGTACAACATAGCCACATTGAGTTTAAAGCATCATTTCAAGGGGTATATATTCTGTATGTTTTTTCAATAAATGGGATGATGCATCGAGGGCCGAGCTTGTTGATTTAAAGCCGGTTTATTTGTTGCATTCTACGTGTTGCCGGGAAGGTAGCCATGGCAAAACAAATTGAAATTTTGTGTTGTTTTAAATGGGAGAGAACAAACAGAGCACAAAATACGAAACAGTTTTATGAAGATAGCGGTTTTGTCTTTACAATAATGGAATCATCTCTTTCACAGAGTCGAAAACCAGATGTGGGCGAGTATCCGAGTGCGCTAAATCGTAAAGGCTTGCCTCGCCACTAAGCACAAAAATACTACACAGGCCGTTTTGCACACCGGATTTGATGTCGGTATACAAACGATCTCCTACAATAGCGGTGTTTTTAGCGGTGCCGCCCATTTGAGCCAAAGTATAATCAATGATGTCCCAGTTGGGTTTGCCTACAATTTTATCGGGAACACGTCCTGTGGAGGCTTTTACAAAGGCATGAATAGCACCGATATCCGGCATAAACCCGGTTTTTGTGGGACAGTTGAAATCGGGGTGGGTGGCAATATAGGGAAGCCCATTTCGCACATAATCGCAAAAAACTTGTAACTTTTTATAGGTAAGTGTGGTATCAAAGGCAGAAACAACAAGGTCCGGTGTATCATTTACCACATGAACACCGCATTCTAAAAATTCGTTGCAAAGCATTTCGTTTCCCAAAAGGAACACTCTTTTGCCTAAATAATGCCGCTGCAAGTAGGCTATGGTGGCATGCCCTGATGTCACCAGCTGTTCTTTGCAAATGTTCAGCCCCATACGTGCCAGCTTATCTATATAGGCCTTGGCGTTTTTGGAAGAGTTGTTGGTAATAAAACAATAATTTCGGCCTGTGTTTTCTATTTGCTTCAAAAATTCTAAAGCCCCGTCAATCCAAGTGTTATCAAGGTAAATGGTTCCATCTAAATCAAGGGCAAAATTTTGAACCTTTTGCAGGAGTTCACCTTTATCTTTGTTGACAAAATATTGCTCTCGTTCTGTCATGGTGTTTAACCTCCTCTTTTGGTTTGTGGATACCAGCGCACGCCTTTGAAAGTGGATGAACTAGTATTCAGGGATGATTTTGTTGCTTTACTATCTGGGCTTTGCTACCAGAGATGGATGAATTGATGATTGAGAATCATGCCTACTTTGATGTGATTCTATCATAGCATGCACTTGTTGTTGTTTCAATTGCTTTAGCAAAAGATGCATTACAACTGTATTTTGCCAAAACCACAGGGTTTAAAACCTTTAAAGGAGACAGTGTGATGATAGATGTGCTCATCATTGGTGCAGGGGTTATCGGCTGTTCGGTGGCACGAGAGCTTTCTCGGTATAATGTTTCGGCTTGTGTTGTGGATAGGCATGAAGATGTGTGTTGCGAAACCTCTAAAGCCAACAGTGCCATTATACATGCTGGTTTTGATGCCAAAGCAGGAAGCATGATGGCAAAAATGAATGTGCTGGGCAATGCACGCATGCCAGAACTTGCAAACGAGTTGGACATCCCCTATCATCGTATAGGGTCGCTTGTAGTATGCGTAGACAAAGATAGCTTGCCCACGCTTGAGAAGTTGTTTGAAAATGGGGTTAAAAATGGTGTTCCAGAGTTAAAAATTATAAACAACGAAAAATTATTTGAAATGGAGCCGAATGCAACCCCAAAGGCAGTAGCCGCTCTTTATGCGCCCACTAGCGGGATTATTTGCCCGTTTACTCTCACGTTTGCTCTGGCTGAAAATGCCGCTGAAAATGGGGTGGTGTTTCGAATGAACACCGAGGTAACCAGCGTGATAAAGCATAAAAACGGCTTTAGGGTATGCACAAACAAGGGCGATATAGATACTAAATGTGTTGTGAATGCGGCCGGCGTTTATGCTGATCGATTCCATAATATGGTCAGTCAAAAGAAGATTCACATTCAGCCCAGACGTGGGGAGTACTGTCTGTTGGATCAATCTGCGGGGCAGCATGTTTCCCATACCATCTTCCAGCTGCCAACTCGCCTTGGGAAGGGCACTTTGGTGACACCCACCGTACATGGAAATTTGTTGTTAGGCCCCACGGCATGCGACATTGATAATAAGGAAGACACCAGCATCACTGCCGATGGCATTTATGATGTGTTTGTAAAATCCGGTGCCATAGTAAAAAACATACCGGTAAATCAAGTGATTTGCAGCTTTTCGGGGCTGCGGGCCCACGAGGATAAGCATGAGTTTATTTTGGGAGAAGCTGAGGATGCACCCGGTTTTTTTGATTGTGCCGGCATTGAATCTCCGGGGCTAGCCTCGTCCCCTGCCATTGGCATGTTGATCGCAAAGCAGTTGAAAGAGAAGCTGAACTTGAGCGCAAAAGAAGATTTTGTTGCCACACGTGTGGGTGTTTTGAACCCTAAAACCTTATCAAGGGAAGAACACGGAGCCTTAATACAGGAAAATCCTGCCTATGGGCGTATTGTGTGCCGGTGCGAGGGTATTTCAGAGGGAGAAATTTTGGATGCAATTCACCGAGTGATGGGGGCGAAAAACATGGATGCGGTAAAAAGGCGCACCCGTGCCCAGGCGGGACGATGCCAAGGTGGGTTTTGCACGCCACGCCTTTTGGAATTACTATCGCGCGAGCTAGAAGTGCCCATAGAAGAAATCACAAAAAATGGCGGTGCATCTCGATATGTTTTAGGGTCTACGAAAGAGAATCTTTGAGGAGGCACAGCATGGAAAGCTATGACATTGTCATCGTTGGCGGTGGCCCGGCAGGGCTTGCGGCAGCTGTTTCTGCATATGACGCGGGGCAGCGTAGCATTTTATTGCTGGAGAGGGATGATAGCCTTGGGGGCATTTTGAACCAATGCATTCATAATGGTTTTGGCCTTCATATTTTTAAAGAGGAGTTAACAGGGCCGGAATATGCCCATCGGTATATACAGCAATTGCGTGCCCGCAGTATCGCACATAAGCTTTCTACCATTGTTCTTGATGTTGATGAGAAGAAAACCATCACCGCCATGAACAGCGCTGATGGTTTGTTTACAATTCAGGCAAAAGCCATTGTTTTAGCAATGGGCTGCAGAGAGCGCAGCAGGGGTGCATTAAATATTCCGGGTTATCGCCCAGCCGGGGTGTATTCTGCGGGCACAGCCCAGCGCCTTGTAAACATGGAGGGGCATATGCCCGGCCATCGTGTGGTGATTTTGGGAAGTGGAGACATTGGGCTTATCATGGCAAGGCGCATGACGTTGGAAGGGGCAGAAGTTGTAGTTGTGGCAGAGTTAATGCCCTATTCTGGTGGCCTAAAACGAAACATTGTGCAGTGTTTAGATGATTTTAACATCCCCCTAAAGCTGAGCCATACCGTGGTGGATATTCACGGGAAAGAACGTGTTACCGGTGTGACATTGGCCCGTGTAGATAGCTGTGGCAAGCCCATTTTGGGCACTGAAATACAATACGCCTGCGACACACTTTTACTTTCTTGTGGCCTGATACCGGAAAATGAAATCAGCAGTGGTATGGGGGTATGCATCAACCCAGCCACCAATGGGGCGTATGTTAACGAAGGTTTACAAACCAGCCTCCCTGGTGTTTTCGCTGCCGGAAATGTGCTACATGTGCATGATTTGGTTGATTTTGTAAGCGAGGAAGCTGCCACAGCCGGCCATGCTGCCGCTTTTTATGTGGCAAGTGGTGGTGCAATGCAAGATCGCACAGAAATTGCAATTGAATATAATGAAAAAATCCGATATACTGTCCCCTCGCTTATCTCTTCAGCGCAAATGCCCGAGCAACTTACGTTGCGCTTTCGTGTGAAAGATGAAATAAAGAATAGTGTCATCAGTGTGTATTTTGAAGGTGTAAAAGAATTTTGTTGCAAACGGGCCATTATGGTGCCTAGTGAAATGGAGTCGGTGGTGCTCACACGTAAAATGTTTGCCAATAACCCAAAGGCAACATCTATTTGTATTTGTGTGGAGGAGGGCTGAGTATGACAGCAAAGCGGCTGATTTGCATCAATTGTCCTTTGGGATGTACCTTGACGGCACAAATATCCGAAAATGGCGATGTTCTTAAAGTGGAAGGCAACCACTGCAAGCGGGGCCTATCATACGCAAAAAAGGAGCTCACGGCCCCAATGCGTGTCGTCACCAGCACGGTGAAAGTGAGAGGAAGCAGTCTTGGCGCAGTTGTCGTGTCTTGTAAAACACAACAGGAGATCCCTAAGTGTAAAATTTTCAAGGTGATGAATGAACTGAAAAATGTGGTGGTTACTGCTCCTGTAGGGGTTGGCGATGTATTGTATGCCAATGTGGCTGAAACAGGTGTAGATGTTGTTGCCACTTGTGAGGTTTTGTAAAGCGGTACAAAGTGAAGGTATCGTTTTGCTAAAAGCAGATGGAAAACACATGATCCTAAACCTCCAAAAAGTGGGTACACGATTGCGGTATAAAGGAAAGAACACAATAAAAATCATGAAATTGTGTTCTTTTTTGATGAAATACGCCTTGGCTATGGGGGCAAATTGTTGTAATAAAAGCTTAAAAATGGTATACTGCATATCTAAGGGTTATATAAATTTTGTGTGTATGTCTTGATGGCGCATGCAAACAGTTATCATTATAAATAGCCATAAAAAAACAGGATAAGCATTGACAGAGTGCATATGTAACGGTATGATTGGCCGGTTTTAATTTGGTTAGCATGCTGTTGCTCGCCTAGGTTTATGGTAATAACGAGGCCGAGTTTTACAATTGGCCTCAACCGGAATTTCAGAAAAAAGGGGGCCAAAGGTTGTTTAGGCCAACACAAAATAATGGAGATAGCCTTATGGTTCCACAACTGGTGTTTTCAAGGCTATGCTTCCCGCAAACCGATGAGCCACGTGTCAAAGTGGCGCTATATATGATCATGACAGGCGAGTGCAGTGTGCAGCAAGTGTCAAAGGACTTGCAAATCAAAGAAGAGCTTGCAGAAAAAGCTCTTCTTTATTGGGAGGGCGCAGGACTTTTAGAGCGCGTTGTGAAAACGGCAGACGAAATGCCGACACCAAAATTGCAACCAAGACGGCGCATGAGTTTAAGGCAGGCCAATTTGGCCACTGGCAACGACCCTGTGTTGGGGGCGATGGTACAGGAATTACAACACATCTTTGGGGGCGTAGTGAACCAAAGAGAATATGAAATTTACTGCACATTATATTGTGAGGATGCATTTCCGGCCGATATGATATTGATGGCGGCCATGCATTGTGCGGCCGAGCAAAAAAGCGGGGCATCTAGAGTGGAGCGAACTTTGATTTCTTGGCGTAAAGAGGGCCTAGAAACTTGTGCCGATGCCGATGCCTATTTACGGCTATTAGAGTATAGACAAGAACGATATTTGGAAATTGCGGATTTGTTAGGTCAAGAGAAACCGGTTTTTTCTGCGGCTGAACGACGCATGATAGATGGTTGGCACGAGCAGTTTGGCTGCGGTGCTGAGATGGTGCAAGCAGCACGTCTTGCAGCGGGTGATAAAGAAACCGAGGTGCGCTACCTGAATGGTATTTTAAAAAAATGGCAGGCGAAAGGCTATGCCACAGCAGCAGATGTACAGCGTAAAGAGCAAGCAAGCAACCTTTTGGTGCAAGGCACTGCAAAGGAACCCAAAAAAGAGGATGATTTGCTACAAAATACATTTTTCAACCCGATTAAACGGAAAGGTGGCGGGCAATGAGCCGCAAAGATCAATACAATCGTGCCATGCAAATTGTGGCCGGGCGAAAGCAAAAAGCCGAAAGTTTAGCCATGGAGCGTTATGAGGAGCTTTATCATAAACACCCAAACTTGGCAGAGATTAACCGGCAGTGCGGTGCAACCGGCGCAACGGCCGCCATGCTTGCAGCGGGTGGAAAAAGAGAAGAAAGCCGCCAAAAGCTAGAAGAAATGTATCGCTTACAATTGCAGCACGAGCAAGCATTAAGTGAATTGGGATTTACAACAAACGATATTGGCCCACAATGGTTTTGTAAAGCCTGCTCAGACACAGGGCGCGTAAATGGGCAAATTTGTGAATGTGTAAATGAGGAAATACGTCGATTGCGCCGTGAAGAAGTGAATGATTCGGGACCGCTTCGCCTAAGCCGATTTGAGAATTTTGATATAGATCGCTACCCTGTGGTGATGGAGGGTATGGATGTCTCGCCAAAAGAATTGATGAGACACAACCTAGAAAACTGCCGCATTTATGCTACAGAATTTGATTTGAAAAGTGACAGCCTCTATTTGTTTGGGGACGCTGGCCTTGGCAAAACACACCTTGCGCTTAGCATTGCTCGCGTGGTTTTAGAAAAAGGGTTTGATGTTGTCTATGTCAGCGCACAAAATGCATTTTCACAACTTGATGAAGAGCGCAGGAGCTGGAGTAGCACGGGCTATTTCAATACGTTGTTGCAAGCGGATTTGCTGGTGCTGGACGATTTAGGAACCGAATACTTGGATGCGTATACCCGTAGCCGATTTTACGAACTTGTGAATACACGCATGCACCGCCGTCCCACCATTTACACCACCAATATTTGTAGCCAAGCTTTGTTGCAAAAGCGATATACCGAAAAAATTTCTTCGCGTCTTTTGGGGGAATGTCACTTATTACGTTTTTTGGGCAAAGACATTCGCTTGCAGAATATGCAAAACATATAGGTTGACGCCATGCGGATAAGGGGTGTAAGATAGCATTGGTGCTATAAAAGTGACAGAAATATCAAAAGAAAACCGAGCATGTGGGTAAACCCATTATGCTCGGTTTTTGTAGTTGTATCTTTAAAAATGCACAACCATAAATATTAAGGCGTGTTGTCTGCAAAAGCACGTTCTAACAAAACGGCGGCAAAATCTAATGCATTATATAAGCCGTTTTTTACACTTTGCTTTTTGATACGGTCTTTCGGTGCAAGTGAATCATCGGTAGAAAGCAGCATTACCATAATTTTATCAGGCATCTCATCGCCGTTTTCAGTGCGCATCGATAAAATTTGAAGAAAAACCACGTAAGGGTCGCTCATACTGCCGTAATACATCTCATTTTTTGAACGTACAAGAGGATGATTTTTATAGGTCAATTTGGCTTCAAATGCCATGCCGATATCTCCTTTATCTGTAGGGCGTTTTATTCGCCCAAATAGTTTCGAACCATGGCTTGCAAAATATCGTCCCTGTCCACCTTGCAAATTTTGGTTCGTGCACCACCAAAGGTGGTGATATAGGTAGGGTCTTCTGATAAAATATAACCCACAATTTGATTGATGGGATTGTAGCCTTTTTGCTTCAAAGCGGCATACACCTCAATCATAATTTGCTTAATCTCTTGTTCCTTATCGTCACCAACAGAGAAAATGGTTGTGGTTTTTTCGTTCATCCAGGCCCCTCCTCAATACTGTAATCGAAATTAATTATATTATAAAAATTGAAAAATTGCAAGAATAAAAACAGTGCACGGGCATCTAATT
>CAYJJK010000049.1:0-18331 GCA_964370445.1 uncultured Oscillospiraceae bacterium
CCTCGTTTAGTTGTACAATTTTTTCAGACATAGTTTGTGCTCCTTTCAGAATGCTGTTGTGGTAACTTCATTCTATCGAATGCTACAAACTATGTCTATTTTTTTCGCTTTTTGAAAGTGCGCAATTTATTGTACCTTATCATTTTGAAGGTGTAGTTTTTGGAGAAGAGGCAAAAAAAGAGGAAGTGATGCGGGGGGAATCACTTCCTCTTTTGTATCCTTGCATGAAGAGCAAGGCTTTGTTATTTTGAGTTAAAACCCTCAATCAATTTGCTGATAATCTCATCTGCAATTTCAAATTGCTTTGGGGATAGGCGCTTGAGCCTGGAGCTGATGGCGTCAACATTGTTTTCGGGCGTCACATCAAACAACAACTCATCGGCCGAAATGGATAAGACAGTACAAATCTTTTGCATGGTTGTCAAAGAAATTCCTACAACACCACGTTCTATCGAGGAAATACTTTTTGTGCCCATGCCAAGGAGCTCTGCAAATTTTTCCTGCGTCAATCCGGCACGTTCTCTTTGAACTTTAACACGGTTTCCGATTTCGATATTGATTTCTTTTTTCATCATTATTACCCCACTTTATAATATTAGTTTAGGTAATATTGATGTTGATTAAAACGCATTAATGATGTTATAATTATCGTATTGATGATACGATAAAAGAGGAGGGATGAATATGAAGGAACATACCTGTTGTTTTACAGGTCATCGGTATATCTCCCGAAACGAACTGCCAAGCCTTAGACACTTCCTGCGTCGAGAACTACGCCTACTCATCACGCAAGGCTACAATACCTTTTGTGCAGGTGGTGCCATGGGCTTTGATACCGAGGCCGCAGAAGCCGTGCTGGAGCTTCGTGCAGAGTACCCATACATACAACTAATCCTGATATTACCCTGCAAAACACAGGCCACCTCGTGGCCTCCTGCCGCTGTTGCGCGATACGAGACCATCAAGCAGAGTTGCAATAGATATATCTATGTATCCGTTGCCTACCGGGACGGCTGTATGCATCAGCGCAACCGCCAACTTGTGGATAGTAGCAGCCTTTGCCTTGTGTATTGCACCAAAACAACAGGTGGCACCGCCTACACCATAAACTATGCGAATAAACAGAATATTCCCGTTATCAATCTTGCCCAAAATAGAAAGGCCGGTGAACCACACCTATGAGCAATCGAAAAATCCTCAAAGAAATTGCCAAAGAGAATGGCATTTCTCTGGCCGAACTAAAACATGAAATGCAAGTAGCGCTAGATTATGCTTATCAAAATCCGGCAAATAGTGTAGCGATAAAAACCTATCAAAACTGTGTACCAAGAAAAGGGAAAGTGCCCACACCGGAAGAATTTTTAAGCTTTGTATCTGGGGAGATGAAGAAGGGTTAGTGAATTATGGGGAAAAAGGGGCAAAACTTGAAAAGTTTGCCTTTTTTTGACGAAAAACGACAAAATATAGTATAAATCAATAACGATTTGTGATATAATTTTGTATAATTTTATTTGGTCATAATATTGCTTTTTAATTCAGGCCGAAAGCCATTGTATGCAAGGAACAATTTGAACTGCAACGCGTTTGCCCTGCAAAAGAGTACAATAATTTGTTGATGATATCGCTAAATAATTAGAGGGTGTTTGACATGTTTAATCCAGACAAACCAATCCAGACAAATCAAGACGATTTATTGAACCGAAGTGGATTCTCAAAAATGTTTGCAAAAACGCTTGCAAATCTTGACAAGGATGAAACTTTTACAATTGGGTTGTATGGAAAGTGGGGAACAGGAAAAACGTCTCTTATTAATATGGTAAAAGAAGAGCTTGTGTGTTCTCAAGATAGATATTTAGTAGTTGTCCATTTTGAACCATGGAATTTTTCAGATGAAAATCAGTTGTTAAGTCAATTTTTCATCCATCTATCGAATGAATTGAAAAGTAAAAAAGATAAGTCTTTAGAAATTATTGGAAATGCACTTGACAAATATTCTGATGCCTTTGAAATTGCAAAGGTGATTCCTTATTTGGGTTCTCCGCTGGCTGTTTTTGGTAAACTGGTAACAAAAAATGTTGCAAGGAAAATGAAAAAAGGGCCTGATGGCCAAGATATCTCTAAGCAAAAAGAAATTGTGATTGATTTACTAAAAAATCAAGATAGACAGATACTTATTATCATAGATGATATTGATCGTTTGAGCAATGAGCAGATACGAAAAATATTTCAACTTGTTGCCTCTGTTGCAAATTTTCCTAAAATAATCTACCTTTTAGCGTTTGATAAAACAATTGTCACAAATGCTTTGGAAAAGGTACAAGAAGGAAGTGGAGAAGATTATCTTGAAAAAATCATCCAAATTCCGATTCAAGTTCCCTTGATGCCTGAAAATGCAATTGAGGAAATTTTTTCACATAGACTAGAAATGATTTATAATGGCTTGGATAAGCCGATTTTTGATTTGGTATATTGGCAATCCAGATATGATGCATACATTGAGCCATTTATCAAAACACTTCGAGACGTGAATAGACTTTGTAATATGGTGCAGTTTAAATTGAGCTCTATTTCAAGCGAAGTGAATTTTACAGACATGGTGGCTATTTCGGCATTGGAAATATCCCTTCCAGAAGTTTATGATTGGGTGAAGAAAAACAAATATCTACTGACAAGAAATCAAGAGACAGCGTTTATGGATGGAATGAAGAATGAACCACAGGTCACTGTTCAAGAACGAAATAGAAGAGATATAGAAGCTTTGTTTCAGGCCGAACAAAATGAGGCAGTACGTAATGAAAAAGTGGATAAAGCAATCAAATTTCTTTCGATGCTGTTTCCTTATTATGGAAGAAAAATGGGGCTGTTTGGTGGGACTAGTTTTGATAGTGAACACATGAAAAAGAATCAAATTGCCCACTTCTCAAAATTTGATCGATATTTTCATTTGGATTTAAACCAGGTTGGAATTAAAAGATCGGAACTAAAGCAGGCAATTGATGAAATGGATGTAAAAGAGTTGGGAAAACTAATGTTGGAAAAAGATAGAGAAGAAAATGGGCGGGAACTTTTTCAAGAAATCAAAAACAGAATTGGCAATATTCCTGAAGAAAGAATACGGGTGATTCATCAAGCTATTGTTTCTGTTACTGGGGAAATAAATGATGTTAGAACAATGAGTATGCCGTTTATTACTATTAGGAGTGCTGCAAAATATTTGGCAGACGAATTGTTGCGTAAAGTAACACCCGAAAAAAGAAAGGAATTGTTGATTGAGGAAATACAAAATGCGGATATGGTTTCGCTAGAATGTCTAAGCCACATTATCCTTAGAATTGAGTGGGCATACGGGAATTTAAATGATACAAATGGTGTGAATCCAGAAAATCAGCTTGTCACACCCGAAGAATTGCAGCAACTGGCAAATGAATTTTGTGATAAAACAGCAGAATTACTAAGAAAGAATTGTTTATTTGATTTGGATGACTGGACAGGTGTTTTCCTTTTGCTAGAAAATTTCAGCCCTAACGTAGCACAAAATTATTTGGGAAAGGCTTTAGATGATGAAAAAAATGTTTTGAATTATTTACGGTGTTGTGTGGATATAGTCGAGGATTCGTCTGATCATAAGGTTAAGGCCAACTATAAAAACTTTCTGACAGATGAGAAGATTTTAGAATCGATCAGTAAATTGCGGAGGAACAAGGGGTTTTACAGTTTATCTAATTTAATCAGAAAATACAGTGCATGTTTCTATATAGTTCTGACAGGCAAGCAAGATATTGAAAAACTAGTAAGTTATACAGAAATAAACGAATTACTATCTGTTTGGAGAAAAGAGGATGGGCAACCATTAGATACCTATGAGGGTAAGCACGAAAGTACAAATGGTTTCCAACAAGGTGTAAGCATACGTAGTAATATATAGACATAAAAGTCGGCAAACAAATAACAGGGCTCCGTAAGAGACATAAATAATGATTTCAGAGGAGGTTTCACCATGGCGCAAATTGACTTATCAAATATAGAAAAAATTGAAAAGCAACGTAATCTTATTCATGAAAAAGTAAGTGCAACATATACGGTTTTTGAAAATGATAATTTGAAATACATTCAATTCGACACATACGGTCGTATTGGTCGAGATAATCCTGAAAAAATAAGCCAATCTATACAGCTTGATCGCGAAACGGCTCAATATATAGTTAACTTACTCACGTATGAATTTGACCTGAAATGATGGAGGCACCCTATGACACTTACAGATTTGCCACCACATGCCCCTACTTTGATGGAATCAACCCGCGCGATAGGTTACTCAATCGAATCTGCAATTGCAGATGTTATTGATAACAGTATTGCAGCCGGTGCTAATCAAGTTGATATTGATTTTTTTCCAATTGGGGAGGCATATATTTCCGTTTTAGATAATGGGAGGGGAATGGCACAGGATGTATTAATAAGTGCAATGCAATACGGTAGTCAAAGCCCATTAGAAGAGCGTAGACAAGATGATCTTGGTCGGTACGGGCTTGGTATGAAAACGGCATCATTATCACAGTGCCGCATTTTAACGGTCCTATCTAAACACGCTGGGGTATTGTCAGGTTGCCAGTGGAATTTGAATCATGTGAAAAAAGTTGGAACATGGTCTCTAATTCTTCTTGATGCTGAGGAGATGAACACATTTCATGGAATAGAGAAACTACACTCTCGTGAACACGGAACACTTGTGATTTGGCAAGAGCTTGATAAGTTCGCAGTGGGTGAAAATGATATTGCAGAAGCCTTTTCAAGAAAGATGAATATTATTCGAGAGCACATCTCGCTGGTTTTTCATAGATACTTGACCGGGGAGCAAGGAATAAAAAAATTGGATATCCGTATGAATGATGAAAGCGTTGTCTCCCAAGATCCTTTTTTGGCCAAGAAAAGTACCCAACTGATGGATGAGGAAACTATAGTTGTACGTGGAGAAAAAGTAAAAGTCAGGCCTTATATTTTGCCGCATATATCGGCTCTATCACAAAAAGAACTCAAGGCCGTTGGGGGAAAAGATGGATTACGCAAGCAACAAGGTTTTTATGTCTATAGAAACAAACGTCTTTTAGTATGGGGAACCTGGTTTCGGCTAATGAGAAAGGGAGACTTATCTAAGTTGGCTAGGGTACAGGTCGATATTCCGAATTCATTAGATGATCTTTGGACACTAGATATAAAAAAATCCACTGCAACGCCACCGGAAGAGGTTCGGAAAAATTTGTCAATTATTATCGAAAAAATATCTGAAGGTAGCAAACGAACATGGACGTATCGAGGGAAAAAGGAAACGAGCGATGATGTAAGCCACATTTGGAATCGTATTACTTCGAGAAGTGGTGGTATCTATTATGAAGTGAATTTAAAGCATCCACTGATTCAGGTTTTGATTCGCGAGAATCCAGGGGTGCAAAAAGAAATTGAAAATCTGCTAAAACAAATCAGCCTGTCACTTCCGCTTAATTCTTTGTATATCGATTTGACAAATGATGAAAAATTAGAAAATGACAGTGATACACCTGTCGATGAAATTATATCTTTAGCCAAGACGTTTATATTGTCGTGTAAAACAGAGGAAGATCGAAACCAATTCATTGATTCCTTGAAATTAACAGAACCATTTTGTTCATACCGTGATGAATTAGAATTGGCAAAAGAAAGAGGTGTGTTCTGTGACTAAGAATATGGAATATATTATCAATGTTACGACGATTACAATTCAGACAAAATATAAAGATGGTTTGCCAACCCTTGAGCAAATCAATAGTGAAGCCGACTTTATACGGAGTGCATTTTTACAGACTTATCCAATCACTGATGACGAACTAATTCAAGTGAAAAATAAACTTAGCGAAGATGTTTTACATTCTATAGGTGGGGCGGTTTCACTAAAAGGTAAAGATTCAGATCATCAAGCTTGGTACCATTTACAAGAAAATGATGGTTTTTATTGGGAACGATATCGGACTTACTTGAAAACAATAAAACATTGGGGTGCTGAGATTGTAAATCGGCTTGGGGAAACCACTGATGATGTGATGAATGACTTGGGAAATCCCAAGGATTCGAAACGCCCGTTTCAGCGCAGGGGGCTTTTACTTGGCGATGTTCAGTCAGGTAAAACCGCGACGTATACTGCTATTTGTAACAAAGCATCCGATGCAGGCTATCGTGTGATTATTGTTTTGGCCGGAATGATGGAAAATCTTCGCATCCAAACACAGGAACGCTTGGATGCAGAATTTGTGGGAATTGAAAGTAAGTATGCTCTCGATAAAAAAGCTGACAATGAAATCCGAAATATCCCTGTAGGCGTTGGTAAGATTCCACCACATAACCAAGACAAACGAATTGCTTGCTTTACTTCCGTATCTACTGATTTCAATAAATCAACGCTCAAAGCCCTTGGATTGAGTCTTCGGACATTGAACGGAACGGCTTTGTTTGTTGTGAAAAAGAACAAAAGTGTGTTAAATAATCTTTACAAATGGTTGGTGGAAAACAATGCAGATCATGAAAGTGGATTGATCAATTTACCATTACTTTTAATTGATGATGAGGCGGATAATGCTTCTGTTAATACAAATTCAGAAGAGAAAGATCCCACAGCTATTAACAAGGCGATCCGAGACATTCTCTACTGCTTTCAACAAGCAACTTATCTTGGTATTACGGCCACTCCATTTGCAAATATATTTATCAATCCAGAGCCTGAAATCGATGAGAATACACGCGATTTATTTCCGAAGGATTTTCTCACAGTCCTACCAACGCCTCAACTATATATTGGTGCCGACAAAATATTTGGTAGTGGAAATGCGGACGAATGGGAAGCGGAAGGTGTACTCAATCGGGTAGATGGCCCATATTCTGGGAGTCTAATCCCCATAGAGAACGAGGAACAAGAATCGTTCTTTAAATTCAAACATAAAAAAGAAATTGCAGATACACTAAGTGATATTCCACTAAGCCTAAGAAGGGCTATTGGTTATTTTATTTTGGCAACGGCGATATCGGATTATCGAAAAGATAATAACGAACATCGTTCTATGCTTGTAAATGTGAGCCGTTTCACCATGGTACAAAATCAGCTTGCAGATTTAATTAGTGGGTATGTTACTTCTATTAGATTTGACATAGAAAACTATTCGCAGCTTTCACAGGATAAAACACGGAAAATAACCAATATCGCAGAGCTTGAAACGATTTGGGATGAGTTTGGTCTGAAAAGAATTTCTGGTACTTCGTGGCAAATGGTTTTAAAAGACTATTTGCTTAAAGCTATTCGCCGGGTTGAAGTTCGTTCTGTAAACCAATCGAATGGCGCATTTTCTTTGAATTATTATGAATATAAGAATACCGGGATGCGAGTAATTGCTGTCGGCGGGAATAGTCTTTCTCGGGGACTTACTCTTGAGGGCTTATGTGTTAGCTATTTTTATCGTAATACAATGATGTACGATACTTTACTCCAGATGGGGCGTTGGTTTGGATATCGTCCGCATTATGATGATCTTTTTAAAATATGGATGGCTGAAGACGCAATTAATTGGTACGGTTTTATAACCGATGCATTGAACGAATTGAAAATTGAACTAAAGAAAATGGAACGCCAGAATCAAACACCTTCACAATTTGGTTTAAAAGTTCGGCAAGCACCAGAATTATTGCTTATTACAGCGAGAAATAAGATGCGGGCAGCAACGGCGGTAAACCGTCCAGTTACAGTGTCAGGAAGAATGATCGAAACACCTCGATTGCGAGCTGATTTACCCACATTAGAACAAAACGAACGTCTTTGTCGTTCCTTTATCAAAGCGCTTTCGGTAGAAAAAAGTGTAGGTTCTTATGTGGAAGATGAGCATACAAAGGCAATCATATGGAGAAACGTTCCTAAACGGATGGTTATAGAGGTTGTTCGCAATTTTGTCACACATCCATGGAACCTTAATTTTCAACCAATTGCACTTGCGGACTATATAGGAGAGGATGATGAAACACTTGATCTATGGGATGTAGCTATCCCACAATCAGTCAACGATTTTACGCCTGTTAAGCTTGAAGTGGTGGAGGGAGCGTTTATTAAGGTTTATCCGAGAGGACGCCCGCTTAAAAGAGACCCTAACACAAAAAACATGTTAAAAGTGTATGGTCAACATGTTAGAATCGGTGCTGGTGGGTGTACAAAAATTGGCTTAACAAAGGATGAAATTGATACACTAAGAGAAAAACATCAGTCAAGTAAAGATAGTACTTTTTTAAATACGCATCGTCACCCTCTTTTACTTCTTCATATTTTGTATAATACAAATCCGGAAATGGGGCCAGCCGACCCAGAGGTGGCATTTGCTTTAGGCCTTGGATTTCCATACAATGGTAGAGAGCGTACTGCTAACTATATGGTAAATGTGAATGAGCTTAAGAATTGGATTGATGTTGATGATAGGGATGAGGATGATGATGACAACGATTAGAGAACTTCAAAAGCAATGGGAACAGATTCCGCCCTATCCCGGGGGGTACTTATTGGTTTCAGGTAATCATCCTTTGTCATTCCACATTGGGTATTGTGATGATGGGAGAAAAACTTTTATTGTTCTAAACACGGGGAATAAAAATGAGGTTGTTTCTTCAAAAGCCATTACTGCACAATATATTCAAACGGAAGAAACAAAAATTTCTTTAAGATTTTCACTCAATTATACATCACTAGACGAAATTTTTGTGAAATTATGCTGGGACTTAATGGATGCGTCAAGAAATACGGAATCGCCAGTTGAAAAAATTGTTGCTCAATACAAAAAATGGATGCGGCTTCTTCAAGAGGTACATACGGGAATAATGATCCCATCGCTCCAAAAAGGTCTCATTGGTGAACTTCTCTATTTTAAGGATAAATTGGCTTGTATGAATCCGAATCAAGTGCTAAATGCATGGGTAGGGCCTGAGGGAAGCGATCAGGACTTTGTATTCGAAGATATGTGGGCAGAAATAAAAACCGTTTCCATTTCAGCACAAGATGTCCAGATATCTTCACTTCAACAATTGGCTCGATCTGACTTAGGTTTCCTTGTTGTGTTTTTTATGGATAAAACAACAACATCTGGGTTACAAACAATTTCCTTGCCAGAAATCGTTGAAGAAGTTAGAGGTGTTTTCACAAATGAGACCATGTTAGATAAATTAAATTGTAAGCTGGCGAAATATGGTTACTGTGATAAGGATGTGGACAAATACGCTGAAATACGGTTTCGATACACTGAACATCGAATATATAATGTGGATCCGAATTTTCCAAAACTGACAAAAGAAAATATAGATGTGGCTGTAATTGAGGCCCATTATCGACTGAGTTTGCCCATGCTTGAGAAAAGGCGTATTTGGGAGGACTAAACATATGGATGTGCATGATTTTCACAAGGATTTTCTTGAAGAAATCAAAGCCACTGCCGCTACTGAAGGACAAGGGTCAAATGCTGCGTTTGTGAGCATTGCTTCTAGTTATTTGATAGACGCCGAAGTTTTGTCTGATTTTACACCAGCATTTTTTTCGGGATCCGGAAGAAGTAATCGAAAAATTAGGGTCGATGGGTATGTCTTAGATGACTTCGACCTGACATTCACACTGGTAATTGCGGATTACACCGGTGATGAAGAACGTGAGACAATAACAAACTCTGCCGCTTCAGTGCTTTTTGATAGGTTGCTTTATTTTTTGGAAGAGGCTCATGAGAACCGACTCTATAAAGCCATTGAGCCAAGTACGCCAGCAGCGGATTTGATTGAGATGCTACGCAACCATAAAGAGCGCATCAGGAAGTATCGGCTTGTTTTGCTTACTGATGGTTTTATGAGTAGTAGAATTAGTGAAATCGAGTCTCGCGAATATCATTCAATTCCAGTCGAATGCCAAATCTGGGATATTGGTCGCATTTACAAAGTTTGCTTTTCGGACCTTGGTAGACAGGATATTGAAATTGATTTTATGGCATATACAGAAGGTGAAGGAGTCCCTTGTCTTGAAGCTAGTAGCGTTAATAATGACGAATATAAAAGCTATTTATGCATAATCCCAGGAAATGTTCTCGCTGATATTTATGATTTTTATGGTAGTCAATTATTGGAAGGAAATGTGCGTTCCTTTTTATCTACAAAAGTTGCGGTGAATAAAAAAATCAGAGAAACCATTTTAAAAATACCTGAAAATTTTTTCGCATTTAATAATGGAGTGTCGGCTACTGCTATGAATCTTTGTTTTGAAAACACTAATTCAGGTAGAGTAATTACATATGCAAAAGATTTTCAAATCATCAATGGAGGGCAGACCACAGCATCTTTGTCAAATGCAAGATTTCGAGACAATGCAGACCTTAGCCAAGTGTATGTTCAAATGAAGTTGACTGAGGTGGATTCAAATGCCGATAAATCAAGTGAATTGATCCGTAATATTTCCCGCTCATCAAATAGTCAGAACAAGGTGAGTGATGCCGATTTCTTTGCATCCCACCCATTCCATATTCGCATGGAACAATTCTCAAGACGTTTATTTGCATCGGCAGCTGGTGGTGCACAATATGAAACAAAATGGTTTTATGAACGTGCTAGAGGGCAGTATTTACAAGCTCAGATGCAGATGTCAAAAGCTCAAAAAGCGAAATTTTCAGCTCAAAATCCCAAAAAACAGATGTTGACAAAGACGGACCTTGCTAAATTTCGTAATTCCTGGGAGGAAGTTCCCTTTATAGTAAGTAAAGGTGCTCAAACAAACTTTATGCGTTTTGCAGAAAGTGTGGATGAAGGCTGGAGTAAATCTGACATTCAATACAATGAAAAATATTTCAAGGATTCTGTCGCCTTGGCACTTTTGTTTAAACACACCGAGTGGGTTGTGTCCCATCAACCCTGGTTTGAGCAAGGCTATCGTGCTAATATCGTCACTTATTCTATTGCACTATTGCATTTGCTTATTCGTACTCAATTTCATCAATCAGACTTAGATTTGCAAATTATCTGGAATCGCCAGCAAGTTCCTGATATTATTACAAATGAGCTTGTTAAAATCACTGAATTTGTATTCAATACGATTACAGATCCGAACAGAGAGACTATTAATGTTACGCAGTGGTGTAAGCGAGAGGCTTGTTGGGATCGTGTGAAAAAATGTCAAATTAATCTTTCAGGCGAAATTGAGCGGATTCTTATCGATAAGGGTGAAAATAAGATTGCTGATCGTGAAGCGAAAAAAGACCAAAAACTTCTATCAGATATTGAAGCTCAAAAGAAGGTCCTTGAATTAGGTGTAGATGTATGGAAAGCTGTCCATTCTTTTATCCAGTCCAAACGTGTCAAAGTGTCTGCTGAGCAAGAAATGGCGCTACGATATGCTATGAGGATACCGGAACAGTTTCCTAGTGGCCACCAAAGTGTGCAACTTCTTAGCTTGTTAGAAGCGGTAGAGTCTAATGGGTTTAAAACATAAGGGAGACATAATAACGAATGAAAAAATGTAGTGTGGTAGATTTGTTTGCAGGGGCTGGAGGACTTAGTTTGGGGTTTGAACAAACAGGCTCCTTTGAGATAAAAGTAGCATTTGAAAATAACCCTGCTATGCAAAAAACCTATCAACGTAATCATCCGAATGTTGATGTGTATGGTGATGTTTGCGCTGCGAACTATTCTGAAATCAAAAATAAGTATGGAAAAATTGATGTGGTGATTGGCGGACCGCCCTGTCAGGGGTTCTCGAATGCAAATCGTCAAAAAAATCATGCTATTAGTAAAAACAATATGTTGGTTAAACAGTTTATCCGCGCCATTATAGAACTACAACCCAAAGCATTTATTATGGAAAATGTGAGCATGCTTAAATCCTCTACACATCGTTTTTATATGGAGGAAGGCGACAAAGAAATGGTTGAAAAATACGATATACCGATAAAAGAATCTGTTTTTCACCTTTTGGATGAAAAATTTTCTTTTGATGGGATACTTAATATTATTGATAACATACAACAGATTGAACAGCACCTGTGGTCAGAAGGCGATTATTCCGAACTGAATATAATATACAAATCCATAAGAAATCCATATAAGCTTAAGAAGACCCTTAAAAAGCATCAACATGTCCTTGAAAGAATTGCACGAAACCATATGCAGATTGCTGTATCGCCAAGGGATGAAATAACACAAATAAACCATGTTGCATTTACAGGCATCTGTGATTTTTATACAAATACAGTGGATATTTCAACAATTAAAGATATGATTGAGCCTGCAATTATGCTTCAGAGGATGCTTCGAAAAGCTAAAGAAATCAAGGAAAACCATCTTGTTGTGAAGACGATTTCAGATGAAAGCGGAGTAGACGTGTTTGTATATTCTTATGCCGTTTATGATTATCTAAAAGCTGTCTTAGGATCTACTCGAAATGAGTATGCAATTAGTAGCGGTGTTCTCTGTGCTACACATTTCGGTGCTCCTCAAAAACGTAATCGATTTATTATGATGGGGGTAAAGAAAAGTATTTCGTTGGAGATTGCGTTGCCGACAGGTGACTTTTCTGAACTGGGATATAGGACTGTTTACGATGCTATCGCTGATTTGGAAGAAATTGAGCCGGTCTTTGATTTGGTTGAAGATCAAGGAATCCACTTGCCAGATGTTATTCTTCAAGGTCTAGGAGCTTACTTGCGAGATACCCAAATTTTACATAATCATATTGTGACGAGAACAACTGATACAGCATTAGCAAGGTTTCGAGCACTTAAACAAGGACAAAATTTTCACTCACTTAAAGAAGAGTTGAAAATAGATACATATACAGATGCATCGAGGACACAAAATACAATTTACCTAAGGCTTGACTATGCTGTCCCATGTGGAACTGTCGTCAATGTAAGAAAATCTATGTGGATACACCCGACTAAAGACCGTGCACTAAGCATTCGGGAAGCTGCACGGCTTCAAACATTTCCAGATAGTTTTATTTTTTGTGGAACAAAAGACAAACAGTATCAGCAGGTGGGAAATGCTGTACCACCAATTATGGCTAAGGCAGTTGCGACACAATTGGCAAGATATTTAAAAGTGTAAACGTGAGTAGATTGAATTTGAGTACAGATGTGTGGAATAATGGATTGTAAAGCAGAAAGGAATGACCATATTTATCTGGCAATGTGGGCAGAAGCTAACGGGAAAGATATTATTTATATTAGAGATGCAAATATTAAGTATTCAAAGCCGTATGCAGTGAGGAAAATATTGGGAAATACTTAACGCATCGATTTATTACCTCTAGCTCCACATCACACCTATGGCTACAAACCAAAGAGGTATGCAGGTTGCTATCTCAAATTGTTTCTAGGTGAAAAATAAGGAGGGAATCATGAGCATGAGTGACTCTAAGAAAATGGGAATAAGTGAGAGCATGAACACTGAGGTGGTGGAAATTGCCGAAGGAATTTTGTTTGACGCAAGAGCCAGCATCGCAAATAAGCAGGTTATCAGTATGCCCATTGCTCAATTGGCAACCCTCGGTGCAGGAATATCTTCATTGATACCGGTATTCAGTGCGATAACACAGGCCAATGCCGCTAGCGGAGGGGGATTATACCGTCTGGCAAATGCCGCTGCTGGAGATACGCTCAAAATCGCAAAGAATGGAAATTATTGGGGCGCATTCAAGACGGCAGGGGGAGCTTCAAAATTTGTACAGCTTCAAGCCGTTGGAACAACAACCGCTGCCACATCAGCTGTTCTACCTATAGCCTGTGTAACCATCGTGATGGCGGTTGCACTTTTTTCGATAGAACAAAAGCTAGACAAAATAGTGAAACTTGAAAAGCAGATTCTCAGCTTTTTGGAAATTGAGAAAGAATCTGAAATTGAAGCAGATATAGAAACACTGTCTTCCATAATATCAAAGTATAAATACAATTGGGACAATGAGCACTTTATTACAAGCAATCATAAGTTGGTTTTGGACATCCAAAGAACGGCTAGAAAGCATATGAATGCTCACCAAAAACAAGTGACAGACATACTGAATGCCAAGGGTTTGCTTGTATCTCAGTCAAAAGTAAATAAAACACTGCAAGAGCTTTTGAAGAAATTTAAGTACTACAGGCTATCACTGTACATTTTTTCTATGGCTTCCTTTATCGAAGTAATGCTCAGTGGAGATTTCAAGGAAGATCACCTTCTCTGTGTCAAAAATGAAATCGAACAAATGTCTTCTACATACAGAGATGTATTTGGAAAATGTTCTTTGTATTTAGAAAAACTATGCAATGTATCATTGGAAACCAACATTTTGAAAGGTGTCGGTTCTGCCAGCAAAAGTGTTGGAAAACTCATTGAAAGCATCCCGATTATCAAGGAGGGGCCGGTTGATGAGTTTTTGCAAGATAGTGGTACACAAATGAAAAATAGCACGGTTCGCACCGAAAGAGAAGTTGTCGAAGCATTTGCCGAAATAAGCAATCCCGGTATAGGAATTTTTGTGGAAAAAATGAGTGATATGATACAGATTTACGGGCATACTACGGAGATATACTTTGATGATAAGCAGATATATCTCGTTGCAGGGTAGGGGATTTGTTTCAGAAGAAAGGTAAGAATTCCTGAATCACGAAAACAATGTAAGTAGAACAGGCGGAGGGTAGGACGATGATGATAAGCCCGGAATCATATATTGACCTTTTAGATGATAAAATCTATTATTGTTCTATAATACCCGCCTAAAAAAATCAGTTGATAAAGCTCGGAACATTGTAGCGTTGAGCATTTAGATGGTAGCAATGCAGAAAATAAAATCAATGCCACTACTCGAGGGGATAAAAAGATGAAAAAACATATAGCCCTAGAAAGTGAGAAAATGAAGGTTTTGAAAAGTAGTCTCAAGAGAAATTCATTAGTGATGGTTGGAGTTAAAACAGCAGACATATAAAATATATGACAAATACTTGAAATGACAGTCGGGGTGAAAGATATGGATGCTAATATTATATCAGGGAACATTCATCATGCTGCATTTAAAGACAAACTTATATTGTTTATTGGCGCTGGAGTATCTAAAAACTCTGGATTTCAACTTTGGCAAGATTTTGTAAAGACCATTGATCGCGAAATAAACTATACACAAGCTGATAAGATTGAGGACAAAATATATTCTTCAGACGAGCTAGTGAAAATCCCACAATATCTATATGACAATGATGTGGCTACATATAATCATATGATAACCAGTGAATACGGAAAAGAAGTTGAGTGTGAAAACAAGATTATTAATACATTGCTACAATTAAAGCCTAAACATATAATCACTACTAATTTTGACAAGCTCATTGAATACTCATTACAACAGACTCAAATGCTGGATAAACCTATAGGAAATAATTATAGTATATATACTAAAGTGGCAAAAGATTCAGATATGATTGGTGCGGATAGAAGCCGTTTTTTCATAAAAATGCATGGAGATACAGACAATTTAGAAGACTTAGTACTTAAAGAAGAAGACTACTTAAGATATTCTGAAAGTCATAGTTTTATTGAAACGTTTATTAAAACCTTATTTATTGACCATACATTTTTATTTGTTGGTTACGGAGTTAATGACTATAACCTTAAGCTGATTATGGCTTGGGTAGATAATATAGCTAAAAAGTACAATCATGATGAAATTCGCCCAAAACATTATTTTGTAAATTCAAGTAATACTGCGATTAATGCATACGAGAAAAAATATTTAGAAAAAAGAAATATCAAAATCTTAGAGTTTAACGAATTACCTGAAGAGTATTGTAATCAAAATATAGAAAATATGCCTGATGAACTTGGAAAAAACTTACAAAGATGCTGTAATTATATTTGTAATTATTCTACAAGCTATGATGCTGAGAAAATATCTAAAGAGTTAAGTGCGTTTGATAAATTACCATATATACACTTTGAAGATTTGTTAAACTATTTTAATATGCGATCACATTATATGATTATGTATAAACTTAATGAAACTCTATACTATAGGAACAACAATTTTTCTAATTCACCTATTGGTATTATGTGCAAAACCCTTATAGATGATACAGATGAAAATCGAGTACTTGGTAAAGTGTTTAAAGAATTATTCTTGCGGTGCGGTATAGCAGAAATAGTATGGATGGACGAAAAGACCGAGAAGTATAAAAGTATAGGGACAATTTCACAGTCAGAAATATATACTGCGATATTTAAAAATGACTTTGTGATGATTAGAGAAATTTTAGAGCGTAATGATAATATAAATGAATACGAGAAAGCGTTTTTAAAGTCGGTTATTGGTGATGAAGATTCCAAGACAACATATCTTAAATTATTCGAAGAAGCTGTAAAACAACAAAATGTATATCATATGCTAATTTCAAAAATTGCATTTGTTCATTTGATGGCAGATGAACAAGATGGAACAAATATTAATAAATTTCTGCCAGAGGAATGTACAAGACCCTATAGAACGTTAAATAATTATTTATATAAAGCATTCAATGATGAATGTTTAAGTACATTTTTGATATGTGGAAAAATAGTCGAATCATATGTGAAAAAAGATTCACCGGGATTAAGGCTACATAGTCATAATGAGTTTGATGTATTAAGAGCAAAAATGCATGATTTGACAAAATATATTATTTGCAATAATATCGATATTTCATCAAAATCTGTAACTGTTACAGTCGGCCGATTTTTTAGATGTTATGAAATATATATAGAAACTTTATGTAAACTTATTTCACCTGCTATTGAGTTGAAAATCAAAAAAGCGATGGAGTCTCATGAAGAAATATCAGTGGAATATAACTATTATGAACTGACTACAATGGATTTGTATATCTTGATTAACTTGCTAAAAAAAGAAAAAGTAGAACTGCTTTTGGAAGAAAACAAAATTAATAATTTGAAATTGTCGAATGGTGTTGAATCTAAAGAGTTTTTGTTGACAACATTGAGTAATCTCGGAAAAGAAATATTTGCAATTAATTATAATAATGATATTTTTTGTAATTTTGAAATATGTATAATGCTACTAAAAAGGATGGAGCTGGATGTAGAAGATTATAATAAAATTATTACAATAATACACAACTTATTTAGGGGGCTGTTTTTTAGAGAAACGAAAGATAATATTGTTCTTTATCATTCTATTGTTGATACCAGTATAAGTATGATTCTTGAAATCAAGCAATATAATAAAAATGATGAAATCATAGATGGGTTAGTTTATGATGTTTTAAATGGTTTCATATGCATTGCAAAGAATATCGAAGATAATATAAATGGTGAAAAATTCAATTGGATTAGTCACTATGGCTGGGTGATACAATTATCTCAATGTGGGACACATACGCCGATAGTAGATGATGATAGGTTGAAAATGATACTCGAGTCGCGAATGATATGGTTTCACAAAGAAAAATTTAGATTTTTAGCCGCTATTTATCCTTATACTACACCCAACGGTCAAAAATTAATACAGGATGATTTGAAAATTAACACGCATCGTTTCCAGCCGAATGATATAGAGATTTTAGTTTTTTTAAATGTTTTACAAAGTGAGTTTGTTATAGATAAGCTATTGCAACTATGTGACATTCAGAAAGATAGGAATCATGTGGAATATATAGGTGGTCCGAACTTTATATATTACACAATAGCAGGATTGTATCAAAAAGGAAAATTAAAGGACATAAGCGTATTTAAAAAATATGCACAATATAATAATTTTTTTAGATTTGTTTGCTTTCCCGAAGAATTTGATTATGCAAAGTTTAAAGTTGAATGGTATTCATGGCTTTCTTTGGAAAAGTATTCTAAATATATTGAAGGTGATGTTTTAGATAAGCTTAAACCATTGTTTACTGAGGAGCTGAAGACGAATTCAGATGAACAATTTAAAGCAGTATATTATAAGTTGTTTTTTGAACTTGAAGATGATTGGGCTTATCTATAAGGACTGGTTAATTAGAGAAAAACACGTAGAGCAAACCATGGTGAATTGCGGAAAGTAGAATTGTATTGTGTGCGAGGAAAAATGATAGAAGAGGTTTTTTGCCAGAGAGAAGTCACACAGCAAATATATTATCGATAGAACAAGCAATATAGGGGTGAGCAAACCTCTGATACAAGGCGGATGGAAAAGTTTACAAAAGGATAATGAATCAAAGGGGTGGTGACATTTTTTCGTAGGCCACCTATAAGGGGACATAGGATAACCATTTGAATTTTTGGGGCAATAATGGTATAATTCTGTTACAGA
>CAYJJK010000050.1:0-17978 GCA_964370445.1 uncultured Oscillospiraceae bacterium
AAGCGTATGCACGTGGGCGTCGCCTGTGCGAAAAACTGAAGGAAAACATTCCACGCCAACTGTTTGAAGTTCCCATCCAGGCGGCAATCGGCGGCAAAATTATTGCAAGGGAAACCGTACGAGCTGTGCGTAAAGATGTATTGGCCAAATGCTACGGCGGCGACATCACACGCAAGAAAAAACTTTTGGAAAAACAAAAAGAAGGCAAAAAGAAGATGCGTCAAATAGGCAGCGTGCAAGTGCCCAGCGAGGCGTTTACCGCCGTATTGAAGCTGGATGAATAAAAAAACACACCCACAATTTAGGGGTGCGCTTACGATATGAGATGCAGTGCTCTTAATACGCTTATCCATAAAAATATTGTTATAACAGCAAAAATAGAAGTCATTACCACAATTTGTGAAGCCAACACATCGTTGGCTTTTACATTTTGTGCCATTGTATACGATGAAATAGCTGTTGGGCTGGCAAATAAGGCCATGAGAGCCAATAGCTCTATTCCACGAAAACCAAATAAAACAGCCAGCACAAGAAGAACACCGGGAAGTATAATCAGCTTTCCCAAAACCGATAAAACCAGTTGCTTTTTGTATAGCCTCAAATCTTTAAAATGAAAATTCCCTCCCAATGCTATAAGGCCAATAGGCGTCCCCACAAGGGCCAGGTTGTCTAGGGTTGTTTCAAAAAGATTGGGCAAGCGAATTTGTGTTAAGGCGTAAAACAAACCGATAACAGAGGCTATAATCAGTGGGTTTCGGGCAATGCTTTTTAAAAAGTTATGTTTTGCTTCACTTTCCCCTTTTGTAAAATATCCAAGTGCGATGATGGAAAAAAGGTTGAAAAGTGGAATTGCAAAGGCCATAAGTAAGACAACCACCCCAAGGTTTTCGCCTTGGTAAACAGCCGCGGCCAGGGGCAGGCCAAAAATGATGAAATTGCTGCGAAATATACCTTGCACCATAACCCCACGTGTTTTCCCCTCTTTTTCCAGCTTTGGCACCAGCCACATTAAAAACAAAAAAGAGGCCACGATGCCGAAAAGGGTAAACAAAACCAGTTTAAGGGAAAATAGCTCATAAAAATTGCTATGATACACATTGTTAAACAAAATAATAGGTAAAAAACATCGAAAGCATAAAGCATTGAGCTGCCTAAAAAAAGCTTCGCTAAAAAGTTTGCTCAATTTCAAAAAGTACCCAAGGGCCATCATACAAAACAGCGGAAAAACAACGGACAACGAGAAATATAAATTGCTCATGATACCATTGCCTCACAAATTAGGTAACTATCGGTTTTGCCGTTTGTGCCACTCACTTCTCTTTGTTCACTTTCCCACAATAGTGAACCAAATATCTTTCCATCGACCTTTCAATCACTTTCATTGCAGCTTCTCTATTTAAAATATCGCTTGTGGTTGTTTCTTTGTGCTCTAAAGATTTATACACCTCAAAAAAATGAGTGATTTCATCCAATATATGCGGGGGCAGCTGATCGATGTTTTGATAAAAATTCCACGTAGGGTCATACAATGGAATGGCAATGATTTTATCATCATACTCATCTTCGTCAACCATACGCAAAACGCCAATGGGGTAACATTTTACCATCACCATTGGGTCAATGCTTTCACTGCTTAACACCAAAACATCCAAAGGGTCAGAATCATCTGCATACGTTCTTGGAATAAACCCGTAATTCCACGGATAGTGCGTTGAGGTATGCAAAACACGATCCAATTTCAAAAGACCTGTCTTTTTATCCAATTCATATTTTTTCTTGCTCCCCGCCGGAATTTCCACAACAGCCATAAATTCTGTTTTTGTAATTTCATTTTTGTCAATATCATGCCATATATTCATAGTCATATCCTTTTCTGGTTTTTTATGAAACAAGTTTTCTTAATGATGATGTTACTGAAGCTTTCCTGCTTCATCACTTTCTAGTATATCATAAATACATTATATATAGTGAACTCGCTTTTGCATTCTTTTTTTACTAAACGATACCCCTTTGATTTGCCGGCAACCCCCGCAGTCAATCCGCCTAAAAATTATGCTATTTTTATGACTGTTTCCCCGCTTGAGACACCTTTTTCAATAAAAAAACGGGGGTTTTTTTTAAGACAACCCCCTTACTTTGCAAAAAAAGATTCGAAATTTGTGTGAATTTTTTAAAAAAAAGCAAAACTCCACTTTTGCGTAACCTTCATGTAACCTTTGTGTGGTATACTTTAGACATAAGAAAGACTCAAACGAGGGAATCTTGTGTATACAAGATGGTTCAAAAAAAGGAGATGCTCTACATGAAGAAATTTATTCTAAAACACAAAAAGGCCTTGAGCGGCGCTTTTGCCGTCTTATTCTTGGTGCTTATAGTGGCCACGGCTTCTAGCGATGCTATACCACCAATTAATATTGGTAACCAAGGGATTCCTTTGGGCGCATACGACGCTGAGCAGATTGACACTTTACAGCAAGCGCTTGACGCTGCCGAAGAGCGGTTGCTTATAGCGCAAGAACGCGAAGAAGAAGCGCAGCAAGCGCTTGAAGCAGCGCGAACCAACGTAGCTAGCACCGCCAGCGGCTTAAGCATTGCAACCATTAGCCGCGACTCGGCCGCAGCAGCTGTAACCGCCGCCGAAACACAGGTAAGCGAAAACCCAAACAATGCCGAATTTGCTGCAGCTTTGGCCACCGCAGCAGAAGCTCTTGCCGCAGCAGAAAGCGGTTTGGCAGATGCTACCGCACTTGAAGCAGAGGCACAAGAAGCTTTGCCCTTAGCTCAAGAGGCTTTTGACAGGGCCACCGTAGATTTAGCTGCTGCGCAAGAAGCAGTAGATACCGCAAAAGCAGATTTGGATGAAGTTTCACCGGCAGATGCTGAAGGCGAAGATGAAAACGACGCTGAAGATGAAAATGTCACTGAAGACGAAGAAGAATTAGCGTCTGCAGACACCCCACAAGCAGCAACCTTCTCTCTAACAGCAGAACCCCATGGCCTTCCCGTTGATGGCGACCATGTTATGGTTATCTTTTATGACGAAAACGGAAATGCTTTGACGGTTAGAGGACAAACGGTTAATCCGGTAACATTTTCTCAAGATAGCTCAATTATAAATATTGCCTGGCTTACATCCTTCATTCCCGAGGCATATCAAGATGCCAATTGGCTTGTCGATTCTGAAATTGCAGACCTTAACGCCGTACCTTATAGTATGGAGGGAGAACAAAGGGTTGCACATCTATATGTCCAAACATATTCTGTAAGCTTTTATGATAGCGAAGAGGCCCTCATCGGTGATGCAATCTCTGTTTTAGAAAACGCCCCCATCACCACCTTCCCTGCAGGGTACAACGAAAACACCCAATGGTATTATGACCATGACGAAAACGCAAGCACGGATAGAGTTCCCTTTGATTTAAGCACAAAAATCACGCAAGACATGAGTTTATACCTGCCGGAGCCTGTTACCATTGAATTTGTGTACCCAAGCGCTAGGCCCTACAATTGGAGCAATGGTTCAAGCTGGGACGTTACACAGTGGCTAACTTTACCCGAAGAGGTTCAAACAACGCCCACTTTCTCTGAAGACGGCTCCTTGCAGCAAGTATATGAGCAACCCGATTATGGCAACTCCTTACAGGGGGCAAATGTTCCAGAGTATATCGCCGGTGCCGCAGTGGGCGCCAATGGCCCTGCCGCAAACTTTGATCCAAACGGCGTATATGTTGGCTACCTTGAAACAGACTTTAGCAACACCGGCATAACCGGCAGCACCCGTCCTGACAACCAATATATTTTCAATTATGAACTGATTGGCTGGACAACAACACAAAACACAAGCTGGCTCACAACCCAAGCAAAAATCAATGATGTGTCCAGCTGGCAAATCAGCTTTTTTGATCTAGAAGAAGAGATTATCGCAGACCCACAGCGCGTAACCGACGGTGTTATGACCTTATACCCGGTATTTGCCTCGTTGTACCCACAAGTAACTTCTGTAGACGATGGTGCTTATGCACGTTTTTACATCTTAACCACCTCGCTGGATCAATTCGATATTGAGGAAAAAACCTTAGACCCTTCGAATATTTCTTCGGTTGCTACAGATACCAGTAACTTCATTGCTCTCAATGATAACTATGCTGTGCCCGTAACCGCACTCAGCCCTGTTTATGCTGACACCATTCAATTTGATGAAAACGAATTGCCGGTCACGCTCAACAGTGACTCTGATGTAGCACGCCAGTATTTGGCAGACCCAAGCCTAAGCCCAAGTAATGAAGACGTCTTAAACAATGTAAATGCCCGCCTACAACTCACCGGTGATGATGCCTATACCACAAAAGATTATGGTGTATACTGGTATGTTTTAAAATGGGCGAACGACTCTTACCACATTGATGGTGTAATCTACAAAAAAATTGGAACCATTGCAGAATCGGTAAATGCAATTTTTAATGGCCAAGAGCATGGCACAGACGTGCAATTGGATTTGCCCCCGGGACTAGACACACAAGATTATCTTGTGCAGTATCGACTAAAAGGCGCTGACGACAACGCTTGGACAGCGACTGCACCAGAGCAAATCGATTCCGGTGTTTACACATACGAATACCGTGTGGTGCCCTCAGATTCCTCCCCCGATGCCGACAGCGGATTTGTGTTTGCAATCGGTGAGTTCTCCATCACCATCCAGCCTCGTCCGGTTGTTTTACAAGGCCGTGAGCTAAGACAGGAATTTGATGGAACGGCTCTTACTCCTGCAGAGGATGACTATGATGTCCTTAGCTATGAAGAAGCCATTGAAGC
This sequence comes from uncultured Oscillospiraceae bacterium, assembly GCA_964370445.1. Taxonomy (GTDB): domain Bacteria; phylum Bacillota; class Clostridia; order Oscillospirales; family Ruminococcaceae; genus JAAYCI01. The sequence continues at coordinate 4,813 of CAYJJK010000050.1, forward strand.
CGGGGTTTCCGTCACGGAAGACGCTTACGGAATTCTTACGAGCGACAACCTGGAAACGATTGTTTTAACCGGTGAGCAAGAGGATATCGGAACATCTGAGTACACGCTAAGCAATGCACAAATTGCAACACAAGAATCTGATGTCACCGCCAGAATTTCACTGGCAGAAGACGAAGGCAACTATACAGACAACTATGCCATCACCTACCTCCCGGGCACTTTAGAGATTTTCGAAGCTCTTGCCCCGGATAACTCCATCGACACAGAAATACCTCTAGACCCCGAAACGGAAACCGAGCCCGAAGCTGAAGCAGGGCCTGAAGCTGAAGCTGAAGCAGAAGCTGAGGCAGGGCCTGAAGCTGAAGCCACACCTGAAGCTGAAACCACACCTGAAGCTGAAACCACACCTGAAGCTGAAACCACACCTGAAGCTGAAACCACACCCGAAGCCACTGCGCCTACAGCTCCTATAGTGGAAACAACACCGGCCGCTCCGGCAGACTTAGCGCTGGACATCGTGAATGATGCAGAAACAACTGCGCCGGAAGAGCTTGCATTGGCCTTACCGGATGCATTGGTTCCACTGGCTGCAGCTTTGGAAAACACGGATATTGAAATTGGCAACACCACAATACCGCTGGCAGATTTTGGCGCAAGCTGGGCATTGCTAAACCTGTTGCTTGCTGTGGCAACTGCACTTGGAAGCGCAGGGCTACTTGGCAGCTACATCATCCGCAAATTGAACAACAAGAAAAATGAAGACAGCGAGCACCGCAAAGAAGACGACGAAACACAAAACACAAGTGTAAAACGTAAAGGCTTGCTTCGCCTGCTCAGCATCCCAGTGGCTGTAATTTCTATAGTAACCTTTATTCTTACAGAAAATATGAGCCTGCCAATGACCATCGTGGATCAGTGGACTCTTTGGATGCTGGTAATCTTTGCAGTACAACTGGTGGTGTGCCTGCTTTCTCGCAAACAAAACAAGAAAGAGCAACAAGAACCACAACACGCAAAATAAAGTGATTTGTACCAAAAAACCTTAATCATTTAAGTACCCCCCAAGATGTGACCCAAACGGTTACATCTTGAGGGGTTACTATTTTTAAGCTTTTTGCAAAGTTTTGGTTTGTCAACCATTCCATTTTGTTCCGGTTTGGCCCCTCAATGTCACATCCACAAGAGGTTTTTGTCTGCCAATTTTGTACAGCACCCAAATTTGTTATCTATTCATGTTCAGATGATATTTTTTCAGCACTGCTTGCGGCCTTTTTTTCGTTTTTTCTTTTTTTCCAAAATGCAAAGTACTTTTCATCCGCCTCATCACCATCAGCCATTCTATCTAGCTTTTTAATGAAGAAATATTTTCTAACCACAAAAAGCACTGCTATGGCAAGCACAAAAATCAAAGTATCTATCGACTGCAAGTGGTCTGTAATAATTTGGCGCACAATTGCCATAATGATAATTTCTAAGGTTGCATCAAGCGTATGAGAAAAAATAATCTTTACAAGCTCAATGCTAATAATCACCTCGGTAATTCTTTGCAAAAATAAAAACAATGCCCCTTCTCCCATAAGCTGATCTAGGGTTGTTTGTGATATCATGCCCACAACAGAAAAACAAATTACCACCGAAATGACAACACCAATAATAATTTCCAGTATACGCGGAATAAGAAAAATCCCTCTTCTAATACTACTCCAATTCATTGTAAGCTCCCTCTTTTCATGATAGTAATCCTACTCATCTCGCTTTTTCATTCAATTCACCGCTTTGTTCCAGTTCGTTTTGTATTCTACTAATCCACCGTTTTCACTTTGGCTTGGCCGTCGTCCCTTTTCCTTCAACAGATGTCCAAACAGCCCCCAAAATTTATAACGCGCGGTATCGGATAGCCAAAATGCCTGCCGTTCTTTTTTCGGCTTCTTCCCTTAAAGCTGTCCTATATCCGCAGCGCAGCACATCATCTCCCCCCTCTCTTTAAGCCACATATGAAACATTTTTCTCGGCACTTTTGCCCCAAATACACCGCCGGGCTTTTCCTAAAGATTTTGTATGTAGCCAACATTTTTTCACAAAAAGGTGCCTATTACTTTATTCAATTGTACATATCATAACCCTAGCCACTTTCAAATGTCAACACAAAGTGGGGCTGTTGACAAACAAAGTCTTTGCAAAAACCAGAGCATTTTTTTGCCCGATAAAACAAAAAGTGCAAGCAATACTGTGTGTATTGATGAGTATTTTTGCAAAGCCGGCTTTATCAACAAGCCAAAATAGCCCTTCATCGCTTGGTCTCTTCCCCTTTTACAATCCCGATGCCCTTATGCAAATGCACTGTGCCCATTCTTCCATAAAGGAAAGTTTTGCCGGTCAAGAACTCCTCGCATCAACATTGAATTGGGTTAGCATTTACTGGCCACCACACAATATACCTTTAATGTTTATTTATTCATAATTATACGCTAAAATATTTATACAGAATTCACTTTATACTAAGGTATACTCAAAAGACCCTGCGCAATATGATTTTCTTCTGAGAAAGAGGTGCCCTTTTTTCATGAAGCTTACCCATCGTTGCAAAATCAAAGATCTATGGCAGCACCCGGCAGGACATGAGCTTTTGTCTCAAATGCTTCAACTAAACGGGCTTAGTGTGCAATGGATAGAATCCCCTTTGGTTGCAAATCTTCCGGCTGCAGTGCTGGATCGCTATTCTTTTTCTGGTTTTGCCCATTTTCTTTTGGAGCTTTGTACCACTGTTCCCCATAATGATTCTACACAAGATTTCCCACATTGGTGGAAAGACGCAGTTATTTATCAGATTTTCTTGCCCAGTTTTATGGATTCGGACCATGACGGGCTTGGCGACTTTGGTGGTATTTGCCAGCGCCTCCCCTATTTGTCGCGCCTTGGTGTCGACACCTTATGGCTTTGCCCTGTTTTGGCGCAAGGCACAGAGGGTGGCATTGCAAACCACCGAAGCCCCCATAAAGATTTTGGCTCAAATGAAGATTTTGATGAATTGATTGCTGCCATTCACCGGCAAGGTATGCGGGTTTTGCTCGATTTAAACCTCTCTGTTGTTTCTTTACAGCATCCCTGGTTTACAAACATCTTGCAAGGCAACGGACACCCCGAATATTTTATATGGAAGCCCGGGGCACCCCCATGGGAGGCATCTCTTGCCAAAAACAATTGGCATTATGTTTCAAAAGAAAATGCTTTTTGTCTTTTGAATAAGGGCCGTGTAGCGCTCAATTGGGACAATGCCTCCTTGCGCCAAGAATTTGCCGATATTTTGCAATTTTGGGTAAAACGTGGCGTGGATGGGTTTTGTTTTGGCGGGCTTACACAATTGTGCCAAAATATGCCTGCAACCAACTTTGGGCCTTCCAAAGCCCTTCCCGACCGTAATTTTTTTGATGCTTACCACATGCGGCTGCAACACCATTTGCACGAACTTGCCCTTGCCTTGCCGCAAGACATTTTACTTTTAGGCAAATTAGACGGACAATATGTTTGCACACAAACCTGTTTTATGTCTCGGTTCAACCCTACTGAGCTAGGCCTTCTTTACAGCACAGCCCATCTACACACACATGCAAACGATGCCTCTGTGTTAAGCTTACAGCATTTCCGCCGCTTTACTCTGGCTCTTTCCAAACCATCTACCTCAAACGCTTTGACAACCTTGTTTTGGGAAAACCACCAGCACCCACGAATACTAGCGCAGCTTTCCAGCTGTGCATCCTATCACGGCTTGCTCGCCAAATTGCTGGCCACTTGGCTTTTGTGCATGCACGGCACACCAATTTTATATCAAGGAGAAGAGCTTGGTCTTTGTGGTGCATCCGGCGACAACAGCGCCTATTCATCCAGAGCGCCCTTTCCTTGGAGTTCCGGTTTTGGGGGGGGATTTTCTGGCGCCAGCCCTTGGCTACACTACTCTTTAGAGAATCAACATCTCCATGCGGCCGGACAAATGGAAAACCCCCGCTCAGTTTGGCATCATCACGCCAAACTGATAGCCCTTCGAAGACAGCATGTCTGCCTTACCCATGGCAGTTTTAAACCTGTATTTACCAATAACCGCAAAGTCCTTTGCTTTTTTCGTATTTATGGGGCAGAAAAGTGCTATGTGGAAATGAATTTGAGCGAAAAACAAATTCCCCGCCCGGGGCGTATTTCGCTGCATCAGCATCTATTGCTGTCAAACTACGAATGCCCCTCCAAATATTTGCGTCCCTATGAAGCCAATGTTTATCTTTGCGAAAACAGCTAGCCTTTTAAGGGCAATGCTTGAGCCGATTTTCATATGGAAGTCGGCTTTTCATGTGTGTGTTCAGATGCGCCCACCCTTAAATCGGCCTATTTTCCTTTTATATCCTGTTTGCCACAGCGCTTTAAGTTGCACGCGTAATATATGCAATTTTTATAGTTTTACAAAACCACTCACATGTAAGGAGCAATTCAATGTCTTTTTCACAGCGCACCGCCATGCTTGTTGGCGAGGAAGGTGTCCGCATTTTAGCAGATAGCCACGTGGCCATTTTTGGGCTTGGTGGCGTGGGCGCATTTGCCGCAGAGGCCCTTGCCAGGGCCGGAGTTGGCACACTATCCCTTTTTGATGGAGATGTAATTTCTGACAGCAATCGCAACCGTCAACTGCTTGCTTTATGCTCCACTTTTGGGCAAAACAAGGCCGTTTTGATGGCAGAGCGCATCGCCGATATCAACCCCACCTGCCGCACTTTTTCCCACCCTGTTTTTTATACGCCCAACAATTCTGCAAGCTATCCTTTTACAGGTTTACATTATATTGTGGATGCCGTGGATATGGTTACCGCTAAAATCGAGCTCATTGAACGCGCCAAAAGCGCCGATGTTCCGATTATTTCCTCGATGGGCGCCGGAAACAAGCTTCACCCTGAGTGTTTTGAGGTGGCTGATATCGAAAAAACGAGCGTTTGCCCCCTAGCACGTGTGATGCGACGCGAGCTGAAAAAAAGAGAGATTACCGGTGTAAAGGTTGTTTATTCTAAAGAGCCTGCTCTTTCTCCTTTTACAAGTTCCGAAGATGAAAAGCGTATCCCTGCCAGCATCAGTTTTGTGCCCGGCGCAGCCGGCCTTGTGCTTGCCGGCGCTGTTGTGCGCGATCTGCTTTGTCTTCCATAATACAGCCCTTCAGCTTCGGTTTAATTTTCTAACCAAACAATAGCAAAGCACCTCTTTTAGGCTTTAGCTGCAAATAGAAGCCTATCTTTAATACACTGGCAATTTTTTCTGACAACACAACAAAAAACGGCCAAGTTTTTCTGTGTATGGCTTTATCGTCGGCACAGGTTGATGCGCCTCTATTTTTCATGCTTTGCTTTGCCAAATAAAGAATTGCCAGCCACTTAATATTTGGTGTATAATGGTAGAAGATTGCCTTTGTATCTTTGTTTTATACCAAAAAAGAAAGAGGATGCCTTGTGAGTGACAAGCCCCGGCCAAATTATGAAAAACAGATAGGCGATGCCGTCCGTTCCACGGTGGAAAGCGGCGACCTTTCTCATTTGAAATCCATCGGTGGAGCCGTGCAAGGTGCTGTGCAAGACGCCCTTTCAACAACTGAACCTTCGCCCCAAAAAAAATCTTCAACCACCACAAAAGCCCCTTCTTCACAACAAAAAAACATGGAACAAAAAAACAAAACAGAAACATGGTTAAAAAATAAACCCACTAAACAGCCTGCCCCAAAACATATAATCTTTCGCAGTCGCTATGGTGTTGGCAGCACAGTTGCCGGTGTGTTGGGGCTTTTGGGCTTTGGCTTTGGCCTTGCCATCTTCACCGCAGTGGCACTTATAGCCAGTATGCCTACCTCTGTTTTTCTAGCTGCAGCCATTCCACTCTTGCTGTTCACAACCTCTAGCATTGGGCTTTTTGCCAGTGGGCTAAGCAACCGCGGCTTTATGAAACGCTTGCGCCAATACACACCCCTTCTTAAAGAAAAACCAGTTTGGACAATAGAGGCCCTTTGCACCGCAACCAATTTTTCTCCCGCCCGTATTCGACGCGATTTCCGAAAAGCCATTGGTAAAAAAATCATATCAGATGTGCAAATGGACGCGGCAGAAACTTGTGTTATTTATGGGGCAGAAAACTATAAGCTTTATTTGGCCAGTGAATGTGCAAGGCAAGAAAGAGAGCTTGCGCAAGCCGAGAGGCAACGCCTTTTAGATAACCCAGAAACGGCCCCGATAGAGCGTTTTCGTTGCGAAGGCGAGGCCATTTTACAAGAAATACGTGCGGTTAACAATGCTGTTGAGGATGAGATTTTTTCTGGCAAATTAGATCGTTTGGAGCTTATCACAAGCCGCATTTTTTCTTATGTTAATGCCCATCCCGAAAAATTGCCCGACACGCGCAAATTTATGGACTATTACTTGCCAACCACCCTCAAATTGGTTACCAAATATCGCCAGTATGAGGAAGAAAACCTGCAAATGGATAATATTTTACAGGCCAAAACTGATATTATCAGCTCTTTAGACACCATCGACCTTGCCTTCAACAATTTATTGGAGAGCTTATATCACGAAGATACTTTGGATATTGTTACAGATATTGATGTATTGCAAACGGTTCTTAAGCAAGAAGGTTTAACCGATAAAAAATTTGAAATTAGCTTAGATTAATTAACTTTGATTTACAAAATAGGGAGGGTATTACATGAGTGAAGAGCAAAAAGACGGCATTGTTTTGGAAATACCTACTGCGCCTGAGCTTACTTTAGGCGGGGACGAAAACAACACCGTACTTACATCGCCACAGGAAACCTTGCAAAGCACACAGGAGCTGGAGGAGCGCTCACGGCTCAGTGCAGCAGAACAAAAACAAGTGGATGACTTTGCCGACAAAATCAACTTACACGATACAACCATCGTGTTGCAATATGGGTCTGGTGCACAGAAAAAGATGACTTCTTTTTCTGAAAGCGCGCTAAGTAATGTTCGTGGCAAGGATCTTGGCGAGATGGGTGGCATTTTAAGCGGGCTTGTTACAGAAATCAAAAACTTTGATACCACTGAAGAAGAAAAAAAGGGGCTATTTGGTGTTTTTAAACAATCTACAAACAAAATCAGTGCCATGAAGGCCCGCTACGCCACAGTAGAGCAAAACATCACCCAGATTTCTAAATCATTAGAAAACCATCAACTCACCCTCCTAAAAGATATCTCTATGTTAGACAAATTGTACGAACAAAATGTTTTATACTTCAAAGAGCTCTCTATGTACATTTTGGCCGGCAAAAAAAAGCTGGATGAAGCGGAAAAAGTGGAGCTTCCAAAACTAAAAGAAAAAGCCACCGCAAGCGGTTTGCCCGAAGATGCTCAAGCTGTGAATGATTTTGCAAACCTCTGCGATCGTTTTGCAAAAAAAATTCACGATTTAGAGCTTACACGCACAGTTTCTATTCAAATGGCTCCACAAATTCGTATGATTCAAAACAGTGACACCCTAATGAGCGAAAAGATTCAATCTACCCTTGTAAACACCATCCCCTTATGGAAAAGCCAAATGGTTCTTGCCCTAGGCCTCGAGCATGCTCAACAAGCTGCACAAGCACAGCGCGAAGTGACCGACATGACCAATGAGCTGCTGCGCAAGAATTCTGAAATGCTCAAAACAGCCACAATCCAAACCGCAAAAGAATCGGAGCGGGGCATTGTGGATATTGAAACTTTACAGCTCACAAACCAAAATTTGCTTCAAACTCTAGATGAAGTGGTGCATATTCAAGAAGAGGGCCGCCAAAAACGGCATGCAGCAGAAGCCGAGCTTTCCCGCATTGAGGGCGAGCTCAAACAAAAACTGCTCACCTTGCACCAAAAATTTACATCAAGGAGTTTACTTTGAAGATATCTATCATTGGCAGCGGACGCTGGGGCAGCTTCTTAGCATGGTATCTCAACCGCTGTGGCCATGAGGTTTCTTTGTATGGTCGCCCCTCCAGCAAGGGCTTTGCAGAGCTTATGCAAAGCCGCTCAAACCGCTATCTCACCCTACCTAGCTCTGTTGTGCTTACAAGCCACTTAGAACAGGCCATGTGCAATGATATTGTTTTAATTTCTACCCCCTCACAGGCACTTCGTTCCCTTGTAAGTTGCGATCTTGCCCTTTATAAAAACAAGCTGTTTGTTCTTTGCATGAAAGGGCTTGAAGTTGGCAGTGGCAAGCGTTTAAGCGAGGTTGTAAGCGAAGAAGCCGACCCCAGCTGCCGTGTGGCCGTTTGGCTTGGCCCCGGCCATGCACAAGACTTTACCCGTGGTATCCCCAACTGTATGGTGATTGATGCCCAAAATACCGCCGATAAAGATTTGTTGATCAACCAATTTTCCGGCGAACTTATCCGGTTTTATTTTGGCGAAGATTTACTGGGCAATGAAGTGGGTGCCGCTGCTAAAAATGTGGTGGGTATAGCAGCCGGTATGCTGGACGGATTTTCTCTCACCAGCCTTAAAGGCCCACTGATGAGCCGTGGCACGCGTGAGGTTGCTCGTCTTATTTGTGCTATGGGCGGCAACGAGCTCTCTGCCTATGGGCTTTGTCACCTTGGCGATTATGAGGCCACCGTCTTTAGCCCTCATAGCCACAACCACCATTTTGGCTATTCGCTTGCACAGGGCAAAACCTATGATGAATTGGCAGAAGGCTATTATACTGTACGTGCCCTTGTGCAGTTGGCAGAGAAGCACCATATCGAAATGCCCATTTGTTCGGCCATTCATGCAGTTCTATACGAAAATGCCCCTCCGAAAGAGGCTTTAAGCCAATTGTTTTCAAGAAGTTTAAAACAAGAATTTTATTAATACTATTTTTTATATTTTGTCTCGCTTGCCAACACGTTTGGCTGTGAAACACTTTTTTGAATAGAGCAGCCGGTTGTGCTGCTCTATTGTGCAAACTTTGAGGTCATTACATGCTACACATACAAAATTTAACCAAGTGCTATTCAAAAAATCAAAAAGCAGTAGACAATCTTTGTATCGATATCTGCGCAGGCGACCTTTATGGTTTTATTGGTCATAACGGTGCCGGAAAAACCACCACATTGCGCTGTGTTTCCGGCATAATGGCCTTTGATAGTGGTAGCATTTATGTGAATGGCTATGACATTGCAAAAGATCCTATCCCCGCAAAAAAATCCATGGCCTTCCTTCCCGATAACCCTGATCTTTATGAATTTCTCAGCGGCATAAAATACCTAAATTTTATTGCGGATATCTATGATATCCCCAAAGCCGAGCGCCTGGAGCTGACTGAAAAATATGCCTCTGCTTTTGAAATGGAAGGTGTTTTAGGCAACACCATTTCCAGCTACTCTCATGGTATGCGGCAAAAGCTTGCCTTAATTTCTGCCTTCATTCGAAAGCCTAAACTGTTAATTTTAGATGAGCCTTTTGTTGGCCTAGACCCAAAAGCCAGCTTTTTAACAAAAAATTTCCTACGCGAAATATGCCAAGATGGCGGTGCTGTGTTTTTTTCTACACATGTTTTGGAGGTGGCCGAAAAACTTTGTAACAAAATTGGCATCATCCAAAATGGAACCTTGCTTGAAAGCGGAACAACAGAAACCATTGTTGGCAAAGGTAGCCTCGAAAATGTCTTTTTAGACCTGGCAAACCAGCCCTTTTCAGAGGTGGAGCCATGACAAAATTTTTAGCGCTTGTTCGTATCAATTTGTTGGATTTACTTCTTTCTACCTTTGGCCGCAAGGCGGGGGATAAGCATAACAAAAAACAAACCTCAGGCTGGGTGATGCTTTTAATTCTTGCCGGCCTCATGTTGTATACTTCCGGCACATATTCTTATCTACTGGCACAGGTTCTGGCACCACTTGGCAAGCTTGAAAATCTATTAGCTCTGATGTTGTTTTTTGGTGTTCTTTTTTGCACAACCTTTACGCTTTATCTTGCCCAAAGTTTGCTGTTTTCGCAAAAAGATGATGGACAAGTTTTCACCTTTCCCGTTTCTGCCTTACACATTTTGCTTTCCCGGCTTTGCGCCCTGTATTTAGAAGTATTATTTATTTTAGAGGTGTTTTTGCTTCCCACGGGCGTTGTTTATTTGCTATTTATTAACCGTTTTGACCTTCTTTTTTTGTTATTCTTATTTTTAATAGGTGCCTTTTTTTCCTTTGTTCCCACTTTTATTTCACTTATTTTTGGTCTTCTCAACAGTTTAATTCTTGCCAAAACCCCATTTAAACATTTTTTTACCATTCTATGCGGCCTTTGTGTTCCACTGGTCATACTGTCAATCAGCTTTATGTTTTCCTTTTCTTCAACATCCTCCGCTTCTATTCTTGCATTAAGCGAGCAGCTGCGTACGTTTCTTCCCCCACTTTCTTGGGCCACCGCTGCTTGTGTTCAAGGCAACTTTCTCTTACTTTTTCTTATTGCCCTCGTATGCATACTTCCCTTTTTTTTATTGTGTCTCCTTGTTGGCCGCTTTTATCAGCAAATTCTTACTGCCTTGCAAAACAAACACAAGCGCACAAATTTCAAGCTGCAAGCTATGCCTCATCAAAGCTCTTTTAAGGCTTTATTTCTTAAAGAAGCAAAGCGTTTTTTTACAACTCCCAGCTATTTCTTAAACTCCAGTTTTGCCCTTATACTGCTTTTGTTTATCGCTATCTTCTCATTCTTTTTTCCCGAGCAAACATTAGGGATATACTTTTCTGCGATACAATCATTTGCACATACCGACATGGTTGCCTCTAGCTCTGTTTCGGCCATTATCTTGCTCTCACTACTTAGTTTTATAAGCGCCACCTTTCAACCCTCTGCCGTTAGCCTTAGTTTAGAGGGAAAAACCCTTTGGATTTTAAAAAGCTCACCTCTTCCCATTGAAAAAATATTTTTAGCCAAAGCCGGATTTCCCTATGTTTGCATCTCCATTTGCCTTCTTTTCTCTGTTCCTTTACTCGGAAATTTTCTTTCTTTATCCATTTGGCAAATTGTGGGAATTTTGCTTGTTTTGCTTGCTTCTTGCGCATTCAGCAGCCTTTTTGGTCTCATTCTAAATTTAAAATATCCAAGGCTTGATGCTCTCAATGATGTCACGGTAGTAAAACAAAGCCTCAGTGTGATTTTAGGCCTCTTATTTGGCATTTTACAGGCTTTTCTAATTGTTGCCGTATATGCCCTCTCCCTCTTTTTAGATATGGGTGTATTGTGTTTTTTGCCGGGATTTTTGCTAGCTTTGGCCGCTTGTGCTTATGCCTATATTTGGCTTAAGAAACACGGTTCTACCTTGTTTTTAGAACTCAATTAAAAAGAACCCATTGCTAATGCAAAGGGTTCTTTTTTCTTTACCTAAACCAGCTCAATGATAGCCATTTGAGCTGCATCGCCACGACGTGGGCCTGTGCGAATGATACGGGTGTAGCCACCGCTACGATCCATATACTTCGGTGCTACCTCATCAATAACCTTTTTAGCAACAGTTTCCTTTGTGATGTAGGAGAAAACCTGACGCTTGGCATGCAAATCTCTGCGCTTGCTTAAGGTAATCATTTTATCAGCCATGGAACGCACCTCTTTGGCACGTGTAACCGTGGTTTCAATTTTTCCATTTTCAAATAGGTAGGTGACCATACCGCGCAGCATCGCCTTACGATGGTCGCTGGCTCTTCCCAGTTTACGACTTCCGGGCATTCTATCTTACCTCCTTTTCTGGGGGTTCTTCATTTCTTCCCCTATTCCTCTTCATCAATCAGATGAAGGTTGAGGGAATGCAATTTCTCAATAACCTCTTCAAGACTTTTGCGGCCCAAATTACGAACCTTCATCATCTCTTCTTCGGTTTTGCTGGTTAAATCTTCCACTGTGTTGATGCCGGCGCGTTTTAAGCAATTGAAACTTCGCACAGACAAATCAAGCTCTTCAATGGTCATTTCCAGCACTTTTTCCTTGCCCTTGTCGTCTTTTTCCACCATAATTTCGGTGTCCATCGCGTCTTCACTAAGGTTGACAAACAAGTTTAGGTGTTCAATCATAATTCTAGCAGACAGACTCATGGCTTCTTTTGCACTTAAGGTGCCGTCAGTCCACACTTCAATCGACAGTTTATCATAGTCGGTAATTTGGCCTACACGTGTGTTTTCCACAGAGTAGTTCACCTTCAAAACCGGTGTGTAAATGCTGTCTATCGAAATGGCTCCAAGCCCTGCAGTTTCAGAAGCCTCTTTGTTGCGCTCGGCTGGCATATAACCACGGCCCTTGTCAAAGGTCAAGTCCATGATCATTTTGCCATTCTCTGCCATTGTAGCGATGTGATGCTCGGGATTTAAAATTTCTAAATCTGCATCTTGAGGGATGCTACCTGCGGTGATTTCGCCTTCACCGCTAAGCTCGAGCCGCACCGTTTTAGCTGTATCGCTATGCAACTTTGCGTTGATGCCTTTAATGTTCAGCACCATTTCAGTTACATCTTCTTTAACACCTTCCACTGTAGAGAACTCGTGCACAACACCATCGATTTTAATACATGTTACTGCCACACCAGGCAGCGAAGACAACAGAATGCGGCGCAGGCTGTTGCCCAAAGTGGTTCCAAAGCCACGCTCCAAAGGTTCCACCACAAAAACTCCGTGGCGCCCATCGGGAGAAATTTCGGCCGTTTCAATTCTCGGACGTTCTATCTCCATCATCCATTAACCCTCCGTCTTATCATTTGAATATCGAGCCTCAGAAATACTCTGTGGCACCTAGCGGGTTACTTAGAATAGAGCTCAACGATCAGATGCTCTTCAACTTCGAAGTCAATATCTTCACGTTTTGGCATTTCTGTTACAGATGCCTGCAAGCTGTTTTGCGAACGCTCCAACCACTGGGGTAAAGTTACAACCGGTGCATCTTCACTCAGCAATTTTTTAAATTTAACGCTATCTCGGCTTTTTTGTTTCACTTCAATTACATCGCCTTTTTTCACAAGGAAAGAGGGGATGTCTACACGTTGGCCATTCACTGTAAAGTGGCCATGCCCTACCAATTGGCGAGCATCGCGGCGTGTAGTGGCAAAACCTAGGCGAAATACAACATTATCTAAGCGACGCTCGATAGTTGTTAAAAGGTTTTCACCAGTTTTACCGGTCATACGGGTAGCTT
>CAYJJK010000051.1:0-13043 GCA_964370445.1 uncultured Oscillospiraceae bacterium
GTTACTTCCATCATTGCTGGAACTTCCGTCCACAGCAAGGCCCAACGGAACATCACGTTTTAGCATCTTTGGCACTTTGGCAATCCCTGAGCTCAACTTCATGTTGCTGATAGGGCAATGCGCAACACCTGTGCCTGTAGCAGCCAGCAAATCCAGTTCTTCATCATTAAAATGGATGCCATGTGCATACCATACATCACTGCCAAGCCAGCCCAGCTTTTGCATATACGCCAGCGGCCGCATTCCTTTTGTTTGTATTGTGTACTGTTCTTCATCTATCGTTTCGGCAAGATGCGTATGCAAGCGTACCTTCAGTTGCCTTGCCTGTATCGCACTTTCACGAAGCAAATCTTCGCTAACACTAAACGGCGAACACGGAGCCAGCATCACCTGCCGCATCGAAAAACGGGAGGGGTCATGATAACGACGCACAGCTTCCTCACCATCACGTAAAATTTCGTCTACCGTCTGCACCACACTGTCCGGAGGTAGTCCTCCGTCTTTTTCACTCAAATCCATGCTTCCACGCGCTGCATGTAAGCGAATGCCCAATGCTTCTGCCGCGCGAAACTGTGCTCCGGTAAGATCCTTACAACCTTTAGGAAACACATAGTGATGGTCTGCGCAGGTGGTGCAGCCTGTTTTCATCAGTTCTGCAAGCCCGGTTAAAGAGCTGTAATACACAAGATCTTCGTTGAGGTTTTGCCAAATTTTATAAGAGGCCCGCAGCCAATCAAACAATTCTAGGTTTTGTAAAGCTGAGAGATTTCTGCTAAACGTTTGGTAAAGGTGATGGTGCGTATTGATAAGCCCCGGATATACCGCCATGCACGAAGCGTCAATCACCTCATCTGCCTCACATGCGTCGCGTCCTATATAACTAATTTCGCCATCTTTGCACAGCAGATGAACATTGTGTAACACCGTATCCTTTGCGTCACAACATACTAGGGTGTGAATATTTTTCAGCAATAAAGTGGATTCCATTTTTTCATTCCTCCGTTTTGTTTTGATTGTTTAACAAACCGGCTGGTATACGGCGAAAACAACACGCTACGTTTTACCTCATTTTGAGAGGTTTATACAGCAGGTGACAACGATATTGGGTGTACTTAATGCGTAACTTCAATCTAGGCAACACTTGGCTTTTCTTATTTCTGCATGATTTTATCCTTACCCACCGAGATACAGCGCCTTTCAACCTTGTGCCACCCTATTGTATATAAAAAATCATCCGCCCCCTTTTTCTCATTTATAGCAAGGATGTTTATTATTTGCATTATATCGTGTTCCTAAAAAAAATTCAATACTTCTTCAATATTTTTGTTAGTTTTACGATGACCCCCCCAAATGCCGGGTGAATCGTCCTACTCTCGCTTTTTTCAAAACTACACCCACCATGTTTTGCTATGCTGTGTTTATTATAATAGGCCGACGCAAACAGCTGTTTGCGTCGGCCTATATATCGTTTTTATCGCCATTCATTCGTTTTGATGAATGATGCACCTCTTAAACACGTTCTAGCTATCTTTCGTCGCCTCTTCTTCACTCTCAGGCGCAAGTCTTTGTAAATATATCTCTAAAACGCGCTGTCGCACGGTTTGTGTTACGGTGATTTGCCAACCCTCGTAAACAAAGCTTTCTCCATCTTGTGGAAAACGTTCCATGCATTCTACCACCCAGCCACCTGCTGTAGCACTGTCAAACTCGCCTTCAAACTGAAAAACTTCTAAAAAGTCATCAATGTCGGCGCTACCCAAAACACGATAACTGTCCTCTGTTTCCGATACAATGGGCTGCACCACTTCGTCATGCTCATCCCAAATCTCGCCTACCAATTGTTCTAAAATATCTTCTACTGTTACAAGCCCCATTGTGCCACCATATTCGTCCACAACAATGGCCATATGGCATTTTTTCTGTTGTAGCTGTTCCAGTAGGTTTGAAATTTTAATTTGTTTTGTTACAAACACCACCGGTTTTATCACTTGCTGCAAGGTTTTGTTTTGCTTCTTTATTTCGTACCAATAATCTTTTTGCAACAAAACACCCTTGATATCGTCTTCTGATCTACCATATACCGGCAGGCGCGAATAACCGGATTCATGAAACATACCCTCAATGGTTTCTTGTGTATCGTCTAAGGCAATCGACAACATGTCCACACGGGGCGTCAAAATGTCCTCCACTTCCAGGTCATCAAATTCAATCACCTGCCGGATCATACCAGCCTCTACCTCATTGATGCCACCCTCTTCGTGTGCCTCACTTACATAGGCCAGCAACTCTTCTTCGGTCATGTTGTGAGCGCCCTTTATCTGAAACAAGCGCAACAAAAGCCGCTTCCATGCGCTAAAAAATGCATTGACTGGGCTTAAAACCACACTGAGTATCTTAATTGGCAAAGAAGCGAAAATGGCAAAGCGCTCCGGTTGTTCTTTAGCCAAAGTTTTTGGCGAAACTTCGCCAAACATAAGCACAAGCACCGTCATAACCAAAGTGGCAAGCGAAACGCCCGCATTGCCAAACCATCCCACAAATAAAACCGTGGCAAGTGAAGAAGACGCAATGTTAACTATGTTGTTTCCCACCAACACTGTAGAAAGCAGCTTATCGTATTTTTCGGTAAGTTCTAAAGCACGCACCGCACCCTTTTTCCCCGTTCCCGTGGCAATCATGCTCTTTAATCGAACCGGGTTTAGAGATGAATATGCTGTTTCACTGGCAGAAAAGAATGCGGACATCAACAAAAGAAAACCCAAACTTATTATCAGCGGGATACTACTGTCTGTTTCCATAGAACGGCAACGCCTCCTTCACATTTTAAACATTGGCATGCCCATTACACATGGCTATGTCACAGTTTATTCTTTTAAATCCTACGGCGAACTATACTAAAAATTTAGCTAGCTTCCCTTTGCCAAACTCACTGCCTCTTTCAGGCACTGGGCAATCTCATTTGGGCAAGACGCGTCCTTATCTCCACAGCGAATTCCTTCTAAAAGCAAAATCGCTTCCTCTGCCTTGCGTCCTTGAAGCAAGCTACAAACCCCTTTTAAATTCCCATCACAACCACCCTGCACACTCACTTCTTCAATCACATTGTTGCGTGCCAATTGAACTGTTGTAAGCGTTGAGCAAACATTTCGATTGCTTCTACTGTGTATCATACTATCTCTCTTCCCTATTATTCCTGTAAACGTTGCAAAGCGTCGCAGGTAATTTCAGCTGCAAGCTCCACACCCATGCGGCCCACATCCAGTGCCATATCGTAGTTATTTGCATTGTTCCAGTCTTGATCGGTATAAAAACTGTAATAATTAGAACGAATGCGGTCTGTTTTACGAATCAAGGCCCTTGCAGCATCTCCATCCAACTGATGAAGTGCTGAAATTCGCTCAATGCGTTTTTCTAAATCTGCATGCATAAACAGTGAAAAAATGCAGTGATGGTCGCGCAAAATATAATCTGCACAACGGCCTACAATTACACAGGCAGAGCTTTCTGCCACCTCGCGAATCACCTGTGTTACATACAGCTGCAAGCGATCGTTTGAGGTGTAGGCAAACTCGTTAAATGAGGTAGGCAGCTGACTGCCTGTGGCCACCATGGAAAGAGAATATAGCAAACTGTTTGTAGGTCTCTCGTCTGCTTTTTCAAACATATCCATAGCAATCCCGCTTTTTTCTGCCGCCTTTTGCAAAAGCTCCTTATCGTAGAATTCCATCCCCATTTTTTGGGCTACCAGTTTGCCCACTTCTCTTCCACCGCTTCCAAATTCGCGCGCAATACACACCGCAACTTGCTTTTGCATAGCTTAAGCCTCCCTTTATGTCATGGCCCAAAGCACAAGCCAAATGTTTGTGTGGATATTATAGCACAAATTTTTGCCAATGCACACTTTTCTTTTTCTGATTTTTACTTTGACATAATCTCACTTAATTCGTTACTAAAGGCTACGGGGTCCTCGATAGGCAACCCTTCAATCAGCAACGCTTGGTTGTAAAGCAAGTTTGCATATGTTTTTAGCAAATCCTGATTTTCTGCATGCAAGGCTTGCAATTTATCAAACAAAGGATGCTCTGCGTTTACCTCCAGCACCTTTTGGCTTTCCACCTTATTTTCTCCCGGCATGTGATTCAACACTTTTTCCATTTCCAGCGAAACACCGCCCTCAGCCGTTAAAATAACAGGGTGGTTTTTCAGCCGGCCACTTGCCTTTACCTCTTGCACCTTGCCTGCAAGTGCCTCTTTCAAAAAGTCAAACAATTCTTTATTGCTCTCGTTTTGTTTTTCAATTTCTTCCTTTTCGGCTTCACTCTCAAGGCCAAGATCACCGCCAGAAATGTTGCGAAACTCTTTTTCGTCATATTGCCTTAGCATGCTCAGCGCAAACTCGTCTACATCATCCGTTAACAGCAAAATGTCAAAGCCTTTGTCCAGCACCATTTCCGCTTGCGGAAGACGGGCAAGGCGCTCTACACTGTCGCCTGCAGCATAATAGAGATATGCTTGTTCCTCAGGCATGTTTGCACGGTATTCGGCCAGCGTACACATTTTCTTGTCTTTTGCCGAATAAAATAGCAACAGGTCTTTTAGGTTGTCGCTTTCTGCACCAAATGATTGATATACGCCCACTTTAAGCTGTAGGCCAAAATTTTTAAAAAACGCCTCGTATGCTTCACGCTCATTTTTTAACCAAAGAGATAGCTCACTTTTAATTTTTCTCTCAAGTGATTTGCGGATGAGTTGTAGCTGCCTATCATGCTGTAGCATTTCTCGGCTGATGTTCAAACTGAGGTCCTGGCTATCTACAAGGCCACGTACAAAGCTGAAATGATCGGGCAAAAGATCTGCACATTTTTGCATAATCATCACGCCAGAGGCATACAGCTGCAAACCTTTTTCATAATCTTTGGAATAATAGTTATACGGTGTGCGTGCCGGCACAAACAAAAGTGCATTATAGGTGGCCGTGCCTTCCGTTTTGCTTTGAATCACCTTTGCCGGTGCCTCAAAATCAGAAAATTTCTCTTTATAAAATGTGGCATAATCTTCGTCACTCAGCTCGGCCTTATCACGCTTCCAAAGCGGCACCATGCTGTTAAGCACACGCAATTCTTCCACTTCTTCGTATTCGTTTTCTTCGCCTTCTTTCGGGCGTGTTTCGTGCACCATCATCTTGATAGGAAAACGGATATAATCAGAATATTTTTCAACCAATGAGCGCAGACGGTGCTCTTGCACAAATTCGCTGTAATGTTCTTCTTCGCTGTCTTCTTTGAGAATCAGGATGATATCTGTTCCCACCTCGTCGCGCTCGGCAGTTTTAATGCTGTAACCCTCTGCCCCTTTGCTTTCCCAGCAATAGGCCTCGTCGGCACCATATGCTCTGCTAATAACACTTACCTTCGACGCCACCATAAATGCCGAATAAAAACCCACGCCAAATTGGCCAATGATATCAACGTCATCACTCGCCTCGTTTTCCTTGCGAAATGCAAGGCTACCACTGGACGCAATCACACCCAAATTCCCCTCTAAGGCCGCTTTGTCCATACCAAGGCCGTTGTCAGAAATGGTTAAGGTGCGCGCCTCTTTATTTGCACTTAGGCGAATTTCATAGTCTTCACGTGCAATACCCGCCTTGTCATCTGTTAAAGACAAAAAATAACGCTTGTCAATGGCATCCGACGCATTGCTGATAAGCTCGCGCAAAAAGATCTCCTTGTGTGTGTAGATGCTGTTGATCATAAGATCCAAAAGCCGTTTGGATTCAGCTTTAAATTGTTTCATATCATAAACCTCCATAAAAAAATGAATTAGCAGTCTCTTGTTAAGAGTGCTAAAAACAGTTTACCCTATTTTTAGCATTTGTGCAAGCAAAAAAAACGAAATTTTACATTTTTTAAAAGCAATTGCCCCAAATATGTGCTACACTGAAAGAAATAAAGCTTCATAAATGGCTTTAAACCAGAAAGGATTGATACAAAATGAACGTATTGCTATTAAATGGAAGTCCACACGCACAGGGCACAACTGCTGCAGCTTTAGGGGAGGTGGCAAAAGCCTTGCAGGCGGCCAATGTGCAAACCGAACTTTTACAACTTGGCACTAAACCGGTGTACGGGTGCATCGCCTGCCGAAAATGCGCCACAACAAAACGCTGTGTGTTTGATGATAAAGCAAATGAACTGATTGAAAAAATGCAAACAGCCGATGCCTTGGTTGTGGGCTCTCCTGTTTATTATGCAGGGCCCAATGGCGCGCTGTGTGCCGTTTTAGACAGAGCATTTTTTGCAGGCTCTTCAAGTTTTGTGCAAAAGCCAGCCGCCGCAGTTGCCGTATGTCGACGCGGAGGAAACTCCACCACGCTGGACAGGCTGCACAAATATTTCAACATTGCCCAGATGCCCATTGTGTCCTCAGATTATTGGTGTATGGCTTACGGGCGAAATGCCGAAGATTTTTCACAAGATGCAGAGGGCGTGCACACCATGAAAGTGCTGGGTGAAAATATGGCTCATCTTTTACACCTTCAAAAAGAAGCTAATTTGCCATTGCCCCAACACGAGGCAAAAGTGTGGACACATTTTATTGGCTAGTAACGGCTATATCCTAAGGGAATGGGTTTATAAACCTCATCAACAACACAAGGCAACACAAACAGGGTACAATATTTGATAAAAACAGCCACCCATATTTTGTGGATGCAACTTTACGAAGGCAGCTTCACATTGTTGCAAAGAAATGATAAAATCTGCCTCCCTTGGCAAAGCCAAGGGAGGCAGATTCTTTTGGCTGCAAGTTTACGCTTTGCGTTTTTTCGCCATCGCCACACGGTCTGCAAGCATGGCAATGAATTCTGAGTTTGTTGGTTTTCCCCGTGAGGCGTGAACGGTAGAGCCAAAATAAAAATTCAAAGTGTCGATGTCTCCGCGATCCCAAGCTACCTCTATGGCATGGCGAATGGCACGCTCTACACGGGAAGAAGTGGTTTTATATGAAGAGGCAATATCGGGGTAGAGAACTTTGGTGACGGCACTGATGGTTGTTGGGTCATCTACAGTGCGTAAAACACTCTCGCGCAAAAAGCGATACCCCTTAATATGCGCCGGCACGCCTATATTGCGCAACATTTCTGTCACCATGTCCTCATCTTCTAAGTTTTCAAAGCGAACTGCAGGTGCCACGCCAGCCTTTTTTCGTAACAATCGTCCTGCTAAAGCTGTTACATCAAAAGGCTTAAGCAAATAAAACGCAAACCCGCTATCCATCACTTCACGCTCTATTTCTTCGTTTTGGAATGTTCCCGTTGCGTAGAAACGCACCGGGCTGTTTTTGTGGTTTTCATCGAATTTTGATTTAAGTAAGATTGCATCCATTCCGGGCATGAAAACATCCAGTATCACTACATCCGGCTGTAACTTCACAATTTCTTGATATGCGGTAATGCCATTTCGAGAACATACCTTCAAATCAATATTTTGTGAAGGCCATGTCATTTGGCATAAACGACAAATTTCCGGGGATGTTTCTGTCATCAAAACTCTTAATTGATGTTCCATCGTGCTGTCCTCCGATGCTTGACCAGCGTCAAATCAAGTGAAAAGGTGTACTTCTTACAAAATACTATCAGACTGTGTGAAACGATAGGCCATTATATCACCAATTCCGATAATACGCAATATTTTGTCAAAAAAACCGTCCGTCATTGTTCGACACCATTCGACATTTTTTTAATGTTTTTCGCAAATCTCACCGCTAATATTATTTACTTATACCCATTCCGACACAGCCATACTGATATTATTTCTCATAAACAACACCATTCATAGAGATAAAGTGTGAAAAACTCTCCGGATTTTCCACATCCCGAACCGGAAAATATGAGATTTCCAAGTGGCTACCGTCAGCATCTTCGTAGCGACGAACCGTAAAATCAAAATCCCTTTGTGCCCCAAAGTGGTTGTTCATTTCATTTAACACAAAACGTTCATATTCTGACAAACCACCATTGTCCGGATGTTCATACGAGCGTATATATAACTCTTCATCAGAAGCAGAGGGCTGCACTTCGTTTGCCTGTGCCACAGTCTCTGCCAAAAGAAATACACTCTCAATGTGTTCAAGACGCACTTCAGCTGTTCTTTTATTTGCCGCAAAAATGCCGGAATATGCCGCGCCGCTGCATACTGCTAAAATCACCAGCCCCACGCAAATAAACACAACAATAAGAACTCCTGTATATGTATAACGCTGTGAACCACGTTCGTCCAACACGGCAAATCTCCTTTGGTTTAAAACTGATTTCAATTGGTTTGGAGTGAGACACTTTATGCCGCACAACATTTTGCAGTAGTGCAAAGCCTATCTTTAATATTATACCAAATTTATGCTATATTTTCAATTTTTATAAACATCTTACCGCCCCAGTAACACTGCAAAAATGGCAGGGTATAGGCACAGCCCAACCCCGCCAAAGCGCAGTTTCGCACTTTTCACTCTTTAAAGGCCCAAAGACGCTGAAAGCAATAATTCAGTGCCGTAAACACCACTTGGATTCCAAGCAAACGTATCAATGTGTACACCAGTAATGGCATAGTGGGAAACCAATTTTCATACATCCAGGGCACAATAAGCTCATTGAGAGCACTAGACAACAAAAAGCAAACCGTGATGATGGTAGAAAAACGAAAAACACTGCGCGCGAGAGGCGCCGTACTTTGAAAGCTGTATTTTCTGTTAAAGTAAAAGCTGGGCACAGAACAAAGTGCATACATCACTGCGGTAGATACAAACAACCCCCACCCTACCCAATAGGTAAGAGCAAAACTTCCTATGTAGGAAATAATGGTATTGCCCCCGCCAATGATTAAAAAAATCAAGAGGCTTCTGTCCCAAAAAAACGAAAACAGTTTTATTTTTTTTAGACTTTCTATCATGGTTTTCCCTTAATTTTTCTCATCGATATCGTCGATGATACGAACGGTTTCAATCGCCACTTCTTCTAGGGGACGGTCGGCACCATCAGTGGCTACTTCGGCAATTTGGTCTACCACTTCCATGCCGCTTACCACACGGCCAAAAGCTGCATAATCACCATCTAAAAAGCATGCATCCCCATGTGTGATGAAAAACTGGCTCCCTGCAGAATCCGGGTCTCCACTTCGAGCCATGCTGATAACACCACGCTTATGCGAGAGAGCGTTGTTCCAGCCGTTCTTTTTAAATTCGCCTTTAATTTGATGGCCTGGGCCACCCATGCCGGTGCCGGTGGGGTCTCCGCCTTGTATCATAAAATCTCGGATGATGCGGTGAAAAATAAGTCCATCGTAAAATTCATCCTGCACAAGTTGTTCAAAATTCTCCACCGTAAGTGGTGCTGCCTCTGCATCGAGCTCCAGTAAGATAATGCTTCCGTCTTTCATTTTGATTTCAACCATTGTGTTCTCTCCTTTTTAGTTGTTTTCTAAATCTATCAAACAATAAGGATACACCCTAAAAGAGCTCTCCTCAAATCAACCTTCAACAATCAGTACAAATTTTTCCTTTTTCTTCGAAACCGCAACACAAAATTTACTGTAATTACCAAAAGGGATATGATAAGGCCAAAAAAGATAACCCAGCCAGCTCCCTCCCCGTTTGATGTTCGCATATTATTCCATGAAAGATCTAGGTGGTTGCTCAATTCCTCAGACAATACTGTATAAGTCCAGGTGTTTGCCAAAACATCTTGCGACGGATACAGCCAGGGGTTTGCCTTCACTTCTTCAGGCAACGCCGCCTCGGCTTCTATTTGTGGGGTAGAATAGCCAATAAACTGGCAATTTGACAATGCAATTTCGGTTTCGCACATAAAATTGATATACATTTCGGCCGCCTCTTTGTTTTGGCTTTCAGCCGGCACACACATCGCATCCACAAAATAATTGGTGCCTTCTTGTGGAATTGCAAAACTCAAGTCTTCATTCACTTCCTGCATCAGCACAGCATCTCCGGCATAATAAGGGGCAATGGCTGCTTCTCCCGCTTGCATTTTATCAAAAATTTGATCCATCACATACGCTTGCACAAAGGGACGCTGCGCTATCAAAGCTTCGGTACCCTCGTCAATCTGTTCCACGCTTTCTGGGTTTAAAGGCAGGCCCTGCATTAAAAAACTAAGTGCGAAAGCATCTCTTGCATTATCAAACATCAAAATTTGCTCGCTGTATTTTTCATCCCATAAAATCGACCAACTATCTACAGGCTCTTGCACCATCGTGGTGTTGTAAATCAAGCCCACCACACCCCAGGTGTATGCCACGCTATACTCGTTGTTCGGGTCGTAGTCTCGTCCCTTATACAAATCTCCAATCATTGAAAAATTGGGAATGTTTTCAAAATTTAAAGGGGCCAACATACCCTCTTCTATCAGTTTTCCAATCATGTAATCTGATGGAATGATAATATCATAATCTGCGCCGCCACTCTTCAGCTTTGCATATAAACTTTCGTTGGTTTCATAGGTGGCATAATTCACCTCTATGCCGGTCAATTCTTCAAACTCGGCGTTGACATCCAAAAATTCGCTGTCTGTACCGTCTGAAATATACTCTCCCCAGTTGTATACATTAAGTGTAAGGCCCTGCCCTTGAAATCGGCTATAGTCATATCCGCCCGCAAGTGTAAGGCCCGTGTCGGAAACAATTTCCGTCTCCATTTCCGAAGCTAGGGCTGATGTTGGAAAAGCCACCAGACAGGCAAGCAAAAGCAACACCCAAGAAATTAGAACTGTTTTTTTCATTTTTCCCCTCTTGCGTCTCAGTTGGCCTGCTTTTGCAAAAGTGAACCGAAAAGCTGATACAATTCAGGTATTGCTTTTGCCAGGCTGGTTGGACGGTTTGTATGATGACTAAAGTAACAATGGCGGCTTTCGCCCACACAACAAAGCACCCCACTTTGGGTGTTGTGAAGTCGATAGCCAATGGTCATGCGGGACGGAGAAAGCTGTGTGATACTCATTTCTATCGAAACACAATCTCCAAAGCGAACCATTGCAAGATATTCACAAGTTACAGCAAGTACCGCAAAATCCAAACCAATTTCATTCACTTTTGCATACCCAAACCCCATTTCCTCCATATAGTGCACACGCGCCTCTTCAAACCAGCGGATGTAGTTGGAATGGTGTACGACGCCCATTTGGTCGGTTTCGTAGAAATTGGGTTTGCGATAAAAGGGCTTAATCTCCATGCGTTTCTCCTTGTCACCTTTTTGCCACATCACTCTTGCCGTATATGCCTAAAGGCGCTCGTTGTTTGTGTTTAGCTCTCTGCCAATGCTTTGTGGGGGTTTTTCTTGCTTTGCTTGCTATCCCTAAAGTTTGCAATCAGGATGATTGCTAAAATCACCACAAACATGATGGCGGACAAGGCGTTGATTTCCGGGCTAACGCGTCTGCGCGTCATGGCATAGATAGCAATGGGCAGGGTTTGCTGGTTGCCGGCAGTGAAATAGCTTATGGTGAAATCGTCAATAGAGTACGTTAAGCAAATCAAAAACGAAGAAAATACCGCGGGCATAATTTCTGGCAACACCACTTTAAAAAACGCCTGCCGTTCATTGCAACCAAGGTCCATAGCTGCCTCATAAAGCCGAATATCCATTTGGCGCAATTTGGGGCTTATCATAAACAAAGCATATGGCAAACAAAAGGTTACATGGGTGATAAGCAAGCTTGGCATTCCCAGCATATTTTGCGATAACCAACCAAAAAAACCTTCATCGGCACCAGGCAAGCGTTCCAGATAGCCACGAAACACCACAAAAAGCAGCATCATAGACACACCCGTAATGATTTCGGGATTGATGATAGGCATATAGCTGATGTTGAAAACTGTGCCACGTGCAAGACGCCCCATGCGATTTAACCCCACAGCAGCCATGGTGCCAATGGCCGTGGCTAAAAATGCGCTGACAAAAGCAATTACTAAAGAAAGTGCCAGCGCCGAAAGCACCATGTCGTTGCGAAAAAGTTGCTCATACCATTGTAAAGAAAACCCACCAAAAACCGTTCTACTTTTTTCGCTGTTAAAGCTAAAGAAAATAAGCACAGCAATGGGCACATATAAGAATGAGAAAAGTAAAACCAAATATACGCGCTTAAACACCCTTCCCATCAAATCACCCCTTCCATGTTTTGGTCGTCAAAGCCGCCTGTAAAACTCATAATCAGCAGCACGATCACCATCAACACAAGGCTCATTGCACTTCCTAGGTGGGGGTTATAATTGTTGCCCAAAAATTGTGCTTCAATCAAATCGCCAATGAGCCAGGTATCTCCACCCCCCAGCATCTTGCTGATGATAAAGGTAGAAATACTGGGCACAAATACCATGGTGATGCCTGTTCGGATACCATTTTTTGAAAGCGGCACCACCACGCGGAAAACTTTTTGAAAAAAACCAGCGCCTAAATCGTCTGCAGCCTCTATAATACTGCTATGAATTTTAAGCATTGCATTATACAGTGGCAAAATCATAAAGGGTAGATAATTATATACCATCCCCAGCACAATGGCACCGTTTGTATTGATCATAGAAAAAGGGCCAATACCAAACAGTCCAAGAAAACGATTGATCAGCCCTGTATTTTCCAAAAGGCTCATCCACGAATACGTTCGAAGCAAAAAATTCATCCACATCGGCAACATTACCAGCATGAGCAAGATGCCTTGTTTGCCCGCACGCATACGGCTAAGCATATAGGAAATTGGATAAGCCACCACAAGACAAATGGTAGTGGCAATCGCGGCCAGTGCCAACGAAAGCACCAATACCATCGAATAATTTCCAAGATATAAAATATTATCTATCGTAAATTTTCCGTCAGTATCTGTTAGGGCAAAATAAACCACAAGCCCCAAAGGGATAATGGTAAACAACACCATCCACACGATATACGGGGTAGCAACTGCCTTACTCCTCTGATGCATAAGCAGAGGCCTCCTTGCTACAATGCATAATATGTATCTCCTGAGGGTCCAGCCGAATGCCAAC
>CAYJJK010000051.1:13053-17882 GCA_964370445.1 uncultured Oscillospiraceae bacterium
TGCGTCGGTGGAATGGATAAGCCAAAGATTTCCCGCCTCTTCCACGCTCATTTCGCAGTGCACGCGTTTTATCACTAGGCTCTTCACCACACCAACTACCTGCCCTTTTTCGGGGGACACAATATCAATATCCTCCGGGCGAACCACAGCTTGTATCGGCTCTTTTTCCAAAAATCCACAATCCACGCACGGCCAAGATGTGCCAGCAAATTCCACAAGGTAATCTTTTAGCATACATCCATTAAAAATATTGGATTCACCAATAAAATCGGCTACAAAAGCATTGTCCGGCTCGTTATAAATATCTTCCGGGCTTCCAATTTGTTGTATAATGCCCTTGTTCATCACCACCACAGTATCGCTCATGGTCAGGGCTTCTTCTTGATCATGTGTTACATAAATAAACGTGATGTCCGTAGCCTTTTGAATGCGCTTTAGCTCTGTTTGCATCTCCTTGCGTAATTTCAAATCCAAGGCGCCCAAAGGCTCGTCCAAAAGAAGCACCCGTGGTTTGTTTACCAAGGCGCGCGCAATGGCAACACGTTGTTGCTGGCCACCGGAAAGTTGCTCGCAACCACGTCGTTCAAAACCTTTTAGGCCCAAAAGCTCTAACATTTCCAATACCGATGTGCGTATTTCTGCCTCCGGCATTTTTTTTAACCGAAGCCCAAATGCCACGTTTTCGAACACATTGAGATGCGGAAATAAAGCATATTTTTGAAACACCGTATTCACTTGGCGCTTATACGGCGGTAAATTTGTAATCTCTTTGCCCTCAAAAAACACCTTGCCCATCTTGGGATGTAAAAAGCCACCCACCACACGCAAAGTTGTGGTTTTGCCACAGCCGCTGGGGCCTAGCAATGTTACAAAGTGCTTGTCTTGTATATCAAGACTAAACCCTTGTAAAACAGCTTCTCCTCCGAATTCTACCGCAATATCCACAAGAGAAACCACAGGCGTATTTGCCACTTTGCCACCTCCCTATTCATGATGGGATATCCATTTTACTGTGCTTTAGAAAGCAAAGGACACAATACCCCAATCTAGCTACTATTATTAGGAAAAAAGGTGTTGTTGTCAAGTGACGCAGCACTTTTCGCACAGTGCTTTTGCATAAAGGTTTGTTCAGTAAAGCCAAAACATCCAAATGTTCGGTTCATGTTTAAAACTCCCGGTTTTTTGCGTTGATATCCCTAGCTTGACAAGGTGCCTCATAACCGCTATACTTTTGTAAAAGACATAAAAACAGGGGTGCTGTTAAGGCTGAGATTCTTTTCTGTTTTCAGAAATGAGAACCCTAAAACCTGATCTGGGTAATGCCGGCGTAGGGAGTTTTGGATAAGCCATACTCTAAATTTGCCTGCGGTTTTTATGCCGTGGGTATTGTTTTTGTGTCATAAAACAAAAAGGAGTGTCCGTTTATGAAATCACCTTCCAACATGTCCAAAACCGCCATTATGGTGGAGGCCGCCTTGATGATTGCACTGGCCTTTGTGCTCTCGATGATTCCGCTTTTCCAAATGCCCTTTGGTGGCACTGTCACGTGCTTTTCCACCCTGCCTCTTTTGATGATTAGCTTCCGCCATGGCGGAAAATGGGGTGTGGGCACCGCACTGGGCTTTAGCTTTTTGCAGGCAATGCAGGGCCTTAATGCGATTATGGTTGTGCCCACTATATGGGGCATGGCACTGTGTGTTTTACTAGACTATGTTTTCCCGTATGCCTTTTTGGGTATGGCAGGCCCCATTGCACAGCGTTTTAAAAACTTTTCAGTGGGCATGATTGTTGCCGTAGTGGGCACGGGACTGGTGCGCTTGCTTTCCAGTTTTTTATCCGGCATTATTTTATGGGGTGCATACGCACCAGAAGATATGCCCGTTTGGCTGTATTCCCTTGTATACAACATATCCTGGAGTTTGCCGGACACCACCATCGTGCTTTTGGCGCTTTTGCTGCTTTGCCGCGTAAAAGCCTTGCACCTCTCACCGGATAAACAACCTTCCTAACGCAACCAAGACCCAGTTTTCGATTACAGTAACCTCTCGCCGCAAACGATGCGTTGTTTGCGGCGAATTTTTTTCAATTTTATAAAAGCCATCGCACACACCGCTTCGTTGCCCTTTGTTTTTCCGCTCAAAATACGCTCGAATTTGTTGCTTGTTTGCAAACGCCCTCACAGCACAAATCTATCGCTACCGCCTTTGTGCGGTTGACACTGAAATTAAGTGGTTTTTATAAAAGTGCTTTGACCAGTTACTTTAGCTGAATTTGCGCACCACCGCACCCTCACCCCATGCCCAAAAACGCCCTTGTATCATCTAAAACTTTGTCTTGCAATTTCAATATAAATATGATACACTTTATACATACGAAATGAAACGCAAGAGAGTGGGCGCTGCCCGCTCTCTTGCGTTGTATAGGTGCATTTTTGCTGAACTGATTTTGTTTTCAATAAAAACGATAACTTGGATGAAAGTGTGATTTTATGGCAAAACAAAGTGGCAATGTTTCGGCCAGGGTAGAACGCCTCGTGCGCCCGGTAATTGAAGACATGGGCTTACAGCTTTGGGATGTTTGCTTCGAAAAAGAAGGGGTAGATTGGTTTTTAAAGGTACTCATTGACCGAGAGGAAACCATGGACACAGACACCTGCGAAAAAGTGGCACGTGCCATCGACCCTCTTCTAGATGAAGAAGACCCTGTGGATCACAGCTACATTTTGGAAGTGGGTAGCCCGGGGCTTGGACGCAAGTTACAAAGGCCAGAACATTTCGTTGCAATGGCCGGCCGAAAAGTGCGTGCGAAGCTATATCGTGCACACACAAACGGGAAGAAAGAAATAGAGGGCGTCCTTATCGAAAAAAACAAGGACATTTTGTTATTGCAAACGCCCGACGGTGAAGAGAGTTTTGCCGTAAAGGAAATCGCTGGTGTAAGGCTTTGTGACGATGAAGACTTATTTTGATTGATGGCTTGCTAAAACCGATAGAAGACTAAGTGGAAGCAAAGGTTGGAGAATCTATATGAATGAAGAACTATTTACCGCACTGGAACTTTTAGAAAAAGAACGGGGAATTT
This sequence comes from uncultured Oscillospiraceae bacterium, assembly GCA_964370445.1. Classification (GTDB taxonomy): domain Bacteria; phylum Bacillota; class Clostridia; order Oscillospirales; family Ruminococcaceae; genus JAAYCI01. The sequence goes on from CAYJJK010000051.1 coordinate 16,135, forward strand.
CGGCAAATTACCTTTTGGAAAAAGTAAAGAACGCTGTATCCATTGCCGTACGCAAAGACTATGACGTAGAAGAAGAAAATGTCTCTGTTGTAATGGATCCAAATAGCGGCGCATTTGATGTGAGGTTGTTGCAAGATGTTGTTGAAGAAGTAACAAACCCAAACACACAGGTAACTTTGGCCAAGGCGCAAAAGCAAGATGCAAGCTTGCAGGTGGGCGACCAATTGGAAACCCCTTTAAAAACACAGGATTTTGGACGCATTGCAGCGCAAACCGCAAAACATGTAATTCGCCAAGGCATCCGCGAGGCAGAACGCAGCCAGCTTTACACCGAGATGCAAAGCAAGAGCCATGAAATTATAACAGGTGTTGTAATTCGTGTAGATACAGCCCGTGGCCTCATTGCCCTGGAAATCGGCAAAAACGAAGCCATCTTGCCACGCAACGAACAAGTGCCTGGTGAAGAACTGCACGAAGGCGACCGTGTAAAAGTGTATGTGGTGGATGTGACGGTAAGCGAGCGTGGCCCCCGTGTGATGATTAGCCGCACACATCCAGGGCTTGTAAAGCGGATGTTTGAGATGGAAGTGCCCGAGGTATTTGATGGCACGGTAGAGATTAAAGCCATTGCACGCGAAGCCGGCCAGCGCACCAAATTGGCTGTTTTTAGCAAAGACCCCAATGTGGATCCACGCGGCGCTTGTATCGGTGCCCACGGAGCACGCGTTGCCAACATTGTAGACGAGCTGGGTGGCGAAAAAATTGATGTGGTTCTCTATAGTGAAGACCCCGCCGAGTTTATCGCTGCGGCACTTTCACCGGCAAACGTGCTAAAAGTAGAGCTCATTGAAGGCGAAACCAAGAGTTGCCAGGTAACCGTACCGGACCATCAGTTGTCTCTTGCCATTGGCAATAAAGGGCAAAACGCCCGTTTATGCGCACGCTTAACCGGATATAACATAGACATCCGTCCCGAAAGTGGCTATTACGGCGAAGATGAAGCTGAAGCAGAAGCAGAGTCAGAAGCAGACACAGAAATAGAAGTTGAAGTAGAGGAAGAGTAAACACGGTGCAGCAGAAACCGAAAAAGCAGCCCGTTCGCCATTGCCTTGGCTGCGGGCAAGGAAAAACAAAAAAAGAACTTGTACGAGTTGTGCGTAGCAAAGAAGGTAAAATTTCACTGGACACAACCGGGAAAGCCCCCGGGCGCGGTGCCTACCTTTGTAACGAAGAAGCCTGTCTTGCTAAAGCGCAAAAAAAGAGAAGCCTAGAACGTGCTTTAAGCGTTGAAATTCCAAAAGAAATTTATGAGCAACTGCAAAAGGGGCTTTGCGATGAACACAAGTGAACATTGCCCCGATGATTTAAAAAGCGCCTTGTTTCTTTGCAGAAAGGCGGGGGCGCTCATGCTAGGTAATGATGCTGTTGTTCAGTGCCTAGAACGCAATACCGCAGCATTGGTGCTTTTTTCAAACGATGTCTCTAACGGCACAAGCCGCCGGCTACTGCGCAAGGCGGCATCAGATGTAAGCGTAAAAATCTTGCCCTGTGGCAAGCTGGCAATGGCCGAGCTATTTCGTAAACCGGTGGCGGTACTTTGTGTTACCGATGTAAATTTGGCAAAGCTTTGCCTTTCAAAGATATAGGATGATTTTAGATTTTGAAAGACTTTAAACGGTTGATTATACGTGAAAAAGTTGTGGGAGGAACTGCATTTGGTCATTAAATATAAGCTCAGCGATTTCGCA
>CAYJJK010000052.1:0-17683 GCA_964370445.1 uncultured Oscillospiraceae bacterium
CGGCCTCTGCGTCCCGAACGCAGCACGCTACCAACTGCGCTACACCCCGAAAAATGCGGCAGAATTGCCGCTCTGGTTGCGGAACTAGGATTTGAACCCAGACAAGCAGAGTCAGAGTCTGCCGTGCTACCATTACACAATTCCGCAAAGTTGATACGTTGGAATTATACATCGTTTCAAGATAAATGTCAAGATTTTGTTTTATAAAACCATCTGTACTGATAGAGTACAATAGATATTGGACAAAATATACACTGTGAGTCGTCACACCAAAATTCTCCAAAGAAAGTACTTTCTTTAATAGCCAGTATAACACAAGATATTCAATACAGGCAAACCCTAATAAACCATGCTAATAGAAACACTGTGAGTAAAAATCTCCCATAAAGATAACAAAACGTTTAATTGCCTCTACTTTTTAAAAAATTTTTAGTTAGCGCAATGGATAAGCTTGCTCACCAGACTTAGCGGCCTCATCTCCATCTCAATGCGCATATAGAACAGGAAATTTCTCTCATTTAAAATTTGCAACCTATGCTTTGAGAGCATATGTTTCTTAGTACTTGTAAAACTCTATAACCTACTTATGGCATGACTACTTTTATCGATTCACCTTACTATATCCCTATAAACATTCCAAAATATATGGTAATATTTTTAACCTATCCCAAAATACAGTTCATTTTTACTCCTAAGAAATGATTGAAAGTGAAGAAAAAATGTCATCTGTAACAGTACCCATGTACGCCACTAACTGGCAAATGATACGAAAAAAAACACCAACACCTCGGCTGGAAAACAGCACCTGATTGCCGGTAATACACATGCACTACTCAGTGCTTTGGCAACAAAACGCAAGACGATTACTCCTGGCCGAAGCCATGAGCTTACAATATATAACAGTGCTGCAAAAACTCTTACGAGTTGCAATTCAATTTTTCTGTTCCTCACGCAGTGTAGCAGTGTAACAGTGTAACACAAATTAAAACACTATCAATCTGCTTAAAGAATACCTATCCAAGTATTTTGTCTGTACCCTGGTTACCAAAATTAGCTTACAAAAATCATATTTACACTTTAGCTCAGGCCCCGCAAACACTTTAACTTTACAAATTAACTGTAACCATGTTCAACAGCTAGATAAAAACATCTGTTTTATAATTATGACAAATATACTTCAATTCCAAAAATGCTCTTGACTTTTGGACAAAAATCGAGTACCCTTCAAGAAGTGAAACATTAGCAATAGTGCACAAGAAACTTCTATTGTTATTGTATATTGCACCAACTTTTTGCTCTAGATGTTTATATAATTGTATTCTTGCCCCGATTCGCGGTGGTGATAATAAAACAAAATTTATTTAGGAGGAATTTAAAATTATGAAAAAGTTTTTAACAGCCCTTTTGGCACTTTCTATGGTTGTCTCCTTGGCCGCTTGTGGCGGTAGTGAAGAGGCAGCTTCCAGTGCAGCTCCTGCTTCTGAAGCCCCTGCAGCTTCCAGTGCAGCCCCCGCTTCTGAAGCCCCTGCATCCGAAGCCGCTCCCGCATCCGAAGCCCCTGCAGAGGAAGCACCAGCTTCTGAGGCTGCTGCCGCCGAAGAAATGTATAGCTTAGACTTCCTTCTCAGCAACTTCAGCAATGCTGATTTGACTGAAATCTATCTCTCCCCCACAACCGACTCTTCTTGGGGTGAGAACCTGCTCGACGCTGGCTATGTCCTGCCCAATGGCAATAGCGTAGACATCGTGTTTGATACAGGCGCAGCTGCCGGCACCACTTTTGACATGAAAACAGTGGATGTGGATGGCGATGAGTATGAATTCTATGAAATTCCGCTCACCGAGCTTACCGAGCTGGACATCTATGTAGAAGTATATGATGATGGCACTTTCAACAATTACATTGAGTGGGCATAAGCATTTACATCAGCATAAGTAAACTTAGTTTATCCAAAAGAGACCTCTCCCAAAACTTGGGAAAGGTCTCTTTTTTACAACTTATCGGTTCCTTCTCGTGCCCCAACATGAGGAATTTTACAATCTATATGTTACAAAAAAGGCACACATACATGGTGCAACACTAAAAATCGAATTATTTAAAATCGATTTCAAATGTCCCTGTGTGTGCGCCTTACTAAATCTTTTATCGCCGATGTACTTTTTCTTTATTCCATTTCGATATAATTTGAATAAGTTCCATCTTCGGCCATTTCTACATGTATCGTCACTATGCTAATTTCCGTGAGTGGAATATCATAAAATTCATACTCATCACCGTCTGAATCCACAGTTTTCATATCGTAAGTGGAACCGGCCACTGCCATCACTTCCGAAGATACCGGCACAGAGCTGCCGTCTGGTAGCACTTCGTCAGAAGCAAGCAAGTTGTCTCCCCACTCCACTTCTTCACTTGGAGACACACGGATATCCACCAAATCGGCTCCACTGAGATTTTCAAGCTCAAAGTCAATGCTAAATAGTTCCACTTCCTCTGCTGCCTCCGACATTACCTCCTCTGATGCTGCAGGCGCTTCAGATGGTGCTGCTTCCGAGGAAGCCATTGCCTCAGAAGATGGCACAGCCGGTGGCGCCGATGTTGTCGCCTCTTCAGAACCACAAGCCGAAAGCAAAGCCACGCTCAATGCCGATGCCAACAAAATAGCTGTAAATTTTCGCATAAAACCCTCCCAAGTTTATTGTTTTTAATACGACCAACAGGCCATTATTTTACATTATATCACGCCTCTTTATGCAAAACAACTGTTTTATCATCATTTTTTAAAAATCACCCTTCTATTGCTTTATATAATACCGCTTTTAAGTATTATATAAACAATAAAAGGGTGGTCTCATTTTTCTGTGTTTTATGCTATCTATATGCCCCTATTGGGGCAAAAATGCGATTGGCCGAGGTTTTGAAAAATGGTAACCTTGTGAATAGGCCACGCATTCGTTTAATAAAACATTTTGAATCTCCTCATTTTCCACAAATTCAGCCACAACTTTTGCTTTTATAAGATTTGTCATGAAGCATATTGACTGCAAGATGATAAGGTTTTCTTCACGGTCCACAATATCTTTAATGATTTGTCCATCTACCTTAATGTAATCTGGGCGCAAGGTCGTGATGGCCGTGTAAGTGGCATAGCCTGTCCCAAAATCATCCACCGAAATTTTGCAGCCAATATCTCTTGCTGCCATCATAAAATCAAACAGCTCGTTTTCCTCTTTGTAGTCCTCTGTTTCCAAAAATTCAACGATAACACGATTCGGCTCCGGATAATTACCCACATATTCCAAAAACCACTTTTTGAACGATGGGTTGCGGATATCGTGCAATGAAATGTTCAACGAGAGAGACTCTGTGCGATTGCGAAACTCATCTAGCGCCCGCTTTAGCATAACTTGGCTTAGCCTGTTATACAATTTGTATTTTTTGGCAATATCTAAAAATTGATTTGGCATGTATACGCTACCATCTACATCTACAATACGTATCAACGCCTCATATTTATCAATTTCTTGAGTTTTGTTGTTGCGGATGCCTTGATAATATGGCACCACCAACCCCTCTTTTATCGCTTTACCCAACAGCTCAAACACAGCCATTTCTTCATCTAGTTCTTTTGTTGTCAGCGGGGATTGATCGCTAACTAAGAAGTTTTCTTGTCCGTCCCGATTCACTGATAATGTGCTTAGTGCACGCTCTAGCATATGCTCCTTATCCAGCACCACCACAAAACGGGAAACACCGCTCACTTCCACGTGCGAGGACATCGAATGCTCAAACTCCTTATAAAACATGTGCATGAGCGACAAAAACTCCTGCGAACCAATATTTTTATTGGCTGCTAAGATAAAGTTTTTATACCCATAAGTATACAAAAAGATGGTCTGATCCAGCCCATGGAGATGCAGCACCTCCCGAACACGGTTAAGTACATCCGTGCACCCCAATTGATATACCTGTTTTCCATAGGTAGCAATTGATAAATCTGCATTGATAACCTCTGTTATGCACAATTTGTCAAGAACCTTAATGTCGATATCTTCTTTGTATTGTTCCGCACTTGGAAAACCAAAGTCTATATCGCTTTGCCATATGTCGTCGCTGTTTCTATTTAGCAATATGCGCTCCTTGTCTCTTTTTAAGATACCCTATGTACGTTTGAAGGCTTGCTACTTATACAGCTTCCAACTATACTTTATCTAAATTAATTATACGCCTTTTCGTGCCCAAAAACAATCATTTTTTCAGCTTTCAAACCAACTTTTTACACAAAATTTCAAAATTCGCTTTTTCTTCGTGCTTCTCAAAGAAAAACCTCTAAAAGTTCATTTAGTGTTTGCACACAATAGTCGGCCTTTGCAGTTTGCCCGGGCCTTGGATGCACATATACAGTACCAAAACCTGCCATCTTAGCCCCTTCGATATCATCGATTGGACTATCCCCAATGAGATAGCACGCAGGCGGGTTTTTCGCAAGCGATCTTGCAAAGTTAAAAATTTCTTTTCGTGGCTTTGCATAGCCCACTTCACCTGAGACCACTGTGCCACTTAAGTAAGGCGCAAGGCCCAGCTGGTTTGCCAGTGCTTCAAGCTCTGGATAATTATTAGAAAGCAAGTAGTGCCGATATCCACGCTCTTGCAGGGCTTTTAAAGTTGGAATGGCATCTTCATATAAGGTATATCGCTGTGCACTCAACACTTTTTCGCGCACACGCGGCGCCATAAATTCGGATTTTTCTTGCGAAAAACCGCATTTTAAGAACATTTGCACAAACTCTTTTTCGCAATGCCCCCACCACGCCACGCTTCCCTTCACGCTGCGTGTATCGCGGTCTTTCAAACTGAACCACGGCAGGCACTTCCCCCCCAAATGTTCTATTAGAGTTTCATCTGTAAGCAGAATTTCGGGTGCATACTTTGCCGCAAGCTCTTTTACCACATCAAACCACACTATATCTGGCAGTGTTAATGTGCCATGGAAATCCCAAAACAAAACCGGTTTTAACATCACTTGTAGCTCCTTTTTTGTGTAAAGGCTGGACAACACCGAAAGCAAGGCCTTTTTGGACAGACGTTGTGGCAAACCCACGCTGTGTAAAAAAGCACGACGTGCTTCGGCACTATTCGCTTTACCCGAAATGCCCAACTCATACAAATCATGATAGCACAGTTGCTCTTTGGGTGACGTTTTTTTTCCCTCCTGCACGCCGGCGTTTTTTAAGGCCTTGCGCAGTTCATCATGGCTCATGCCCTCCACACCAAGCAACCCTTCTTTGGAAGCTTCTTTCTTACGGCTCTCTTTACCCAAAATTGCGGGAATATACACATGAGTCACCTTGCAACCGGCCACGAGTTTTTCCACATAATGCCGTATGCGAAAACCTGCTGCATCAGAATCGGTTAAAATGATTACCCCACGCTGTTTGGCCAGCATTTGCAAAAGCGCCTTTTGTTCCTCATTCGTAAAAATTGAAAACCCGTTTGTGGTTAAAATAAGGGCATCCACCAAAGAGGCCAGTGTGCCGGCGTCATAGCGCCCCTCCACCACCAACACTTCTTTCAAGGCTATTTTTTCTGTCATTCAACATTCCTCAGTAAAATCAAATCGGCCACTGCTGCTTGCACCAACACCTTTTTATCGGCTAGTGCCGTGCTTTTTAACGCCTTGTCCACACCCATGAGCATGCTCACGGCTTGTTTTAAAGCGGTTGTGGAATAACGGCTTGCGTTTTCTTTCGCTTTTTGTAACCGCCAGCTATTGCCGGTGTAGTTCATGTGTGCAAACACTGTGTCAATGTTATGCCGGCTTTCTGCACCCACGCGCACACGCAGCATGTCCACAAAATTGCCCCCCAGCACCGCTGTGATGGCAATGGGCTCGGTTTTTAGCGCAAACAGCTCTTGCAATTTTTCCTGAGCAGCAGCATTTTTCCCTGCCGTAACAAACCGCATCAGTTCAAACACATCGGCCTCCACATTGCGTGCGCCAAAACGGCGCACATGCTCTCGCTCTATCGTTTGATATCCCGAAATTGCCGCTAGCTTTTCCGCCTCGTTTTGCAGCAAACTATGGTTGACGCCCGCACGTTCTAAAAGATCTTCAGCGGCACCCGGCGCAAATTTTGCACCACACAACGCTGCAGCATCGTTTACAAGTTCCAAATTTTCACGTCTTGTAGGCTCTTTAAGTTCTATAAAAAAACCATGTTCTGCTGCCTTTTTAGCAAGGTTTTTAGCCTTTTTACTTTTAGCTGCACGCCCGTCTTTATACAATGCTGTCACCAACAGCACTGCGTTTTCCAAATCTGAAAACAATTCCGCCAGTTCTTTTTCGTCTTTATCGCTCAGCGAAGAGGGCGCCAATTCACGCAGCAACACATAGCGTGTACCCCCAAACAGAGATATAGCACCTGTTTCAGCAATCAGCATTGCAAAATCCGGCACAGGACCGTCGATACGTGCATCCACTTCAGCGCCCTCTTCACGCCAACGCTTTAGCACAAAGCGCTCTGCCTCACGCAATAAATCACGATTGGCACATGCAAGGTACACCACCGGCCCATTTTGCCAGTTTGGTTTTTCACTATCCCATTTCTTGAAAGAAGAGCTCATGGCTCGCCTCCTTATATACAACGCTTTTCCCCGGCCTTAGCTGTAAAACAGCACTACCACCATTTTGCAAAAAAGATGTACTTTCCCTTGCCCATTCGGGCGCTTCATTCGTGATAAACATGTACTCCACTTCTCCTTGCACCGCTGCGTCGGCAGGCAATAATACATCCAATGGCATATACGACTCCAGGTTTAGCGCTCCATTTGCCACAGCTATTTTATAACCAGAAACATCCAAACAGGCCAAAAGGCCATCCTCTTGTCGCAGCAAATATACTTCCACCATGTCTGAAACCGGCAATATGTCACGAAAAACCAATGATTCCTCTGCTATATATAAGGTTTCTGGCGCAAACAGACGCTCTGCTTCGCTAGAGCGTGCTGTTTTGCGCAAATCCACCCATAATACACAGCGACGAATGCCTTCACGCTCGAACACGTTTTCGATTTCATACAGAGAATTTCGGCCGCGGTATACCACCACAGCTTCACCTCTTTGGCTTAACACAAGCGAAGCTTGGCTACCAGTACCTGCCACCGAAACCTTAACTGTATTGATACTTTGCCATTGCGATGCCAACAGCGACACCAAAACCACCACTGCCACTGCGGTTTTGTAAATACGTTTGTATTTTGTTCGAAAAGAAAACCATAGCAGAACATAGCATAACAACACCACCGTAAGTGCAAAACCACCGCCAAGGCTTGGGTATAAAAAAGGCAGTTGTGTGCAAAACTCGGTAAGGGTTTCTAAAAACACCAACAATACCCCTTCTAACAATGCAATGGGACGCAGCAAAAAATCCAGCGGCGCAAACCCAAAGGGCAAAGCCAGTAAGAAACCGCCCAAAACAAGCGGCATGAGCAGCGGCACCGCCACAAAACTTACGGGTACAGCAAGCAGGGAAATGCCAAGTTCATTATAGATAACTACAGGCAGGGTAGCGCCACTGGCACACAATGTCACCAACATCATACTCAAACTGGTAAAGGCATAGCGGATACGCTTTGGGCGTAAAACAATAAGCCAATGGCGATGCAACACGGTGAGCCACTGTGCACAAAGCAATACACCAAAGGTAGCAGAAAGTGAAAACTGCAAGCCCACATCCACAGCAGCATAAGGGTTTTGCAGGCATAGCAATGTTGCCGCAAGCCCCAGCGAGGTGAAAGGGTCGGCCTCACGTTTAAACAAAGGGGCTATCGTCATCAGTAAAAAGGCAATACCACTGCGCAGTATCGATGGCGTAAACCCTGTAAAGCAGGCAAAAAGTACGGCTGCCAAAGCACCGGCTAAAACCGCCGCGCCTCTTCGACGTGTCAATAAAAACACGAGCCGATTTAAGGCAAAACACACCAAAGACAGATGCATCCCCGACACCACAAGCATGTGGGAAATACCTGCCATTCGGTAGGCCTGTTTTGTTTGCGCGCTAAGGCCCCCTGTCTCGCCAAGAGAAATAGCCGAAAGCACCGATGAAAGCCTTTGCGGCAACCGCCTTGCAATATTTTCTGCCGCCGCAGATCGTAAGCCAATAAATTTGCCGCGCAGCGTTGTCTCTTTTTTTAAGAATATGGTTTCCCCTTCTACACTTGCCGAAAGGAAAACTCCATTTGTGTATTGCCACAAGGTGCTGTCATAGCCGGCCGTACTCTCAAAATTCAAGGTGGTTTCAATGACGTCGTCCACCTCATACGGTGGCATGCCAAACACATCCACACGAAATGCAGGCAGATGCTCAAAGCCCTCTGCTGTTTTCACAAGCAAAGTAAGGCTAACCGTTTCCTCGTTATAGCCCTCCCCCACTTCTTGTACACGTGCTTGAACCACCGTTGTTTGGCCGCTTAGGCTTTGCACGGGCAACACAAAAAGATGGTCGTAACCAAATTTACACAACAAAGAAAGGCCGCAGGCCATACACACCAGTGGTACATAAGCTCTTTTGCCTTTGCGGCAAAACAAAAACGATAAACCACCGGCAAGCAACATGCCCAAAAACAGCCAAAACAATGTGTTTGTTGGCAAATGGGTGGCAGCCAACAAACTAAGAAATATACATAATCCAAAAACGGCAAGTGGACGCCGCATGGCTACCCCTTGGCCTTCTTTCTAAAGAAACACGCCGAAAACCAAATGGTTTTTGTGCTCCAATGCAGCGCCCGAGTGCCGGAAAATGTGAACCGATGCAACATATACTTGTTTTGTGCCAAAAACAAGGTTTTGCTCATGTCATCACCCACCGATACCTTGTGCGCTTGCTTTTGTTCCTCTTTTTCTTTATTTCTCTTCTTGTTGTGTCGGCCCCACCCAAAACCGGCAATTGTTGTGTAGCGTTACTATAATTGATTGGCGATGTTATGCTAAAGGCCTTAGGGCTCTACCCAAAGCCCCGCCCCTTTAGAAAAAGCTGGCAAACCTTTTCACCCGAGAAACACCCACTGTAACCCGGCTGTCTGAGTGACAGCTATAAAAAACTGCACCTAGATTTTAGGTTTGTTTTTTATTTGACGCCTGCTGATTTTGATGCAAAAATTTTACCTGTACTCATTTAAAAGACCGGACAATATATTATCCAGGCGGCCAACCCAATGCCCTACCGCCAAGTAAGTGGAAATGCAAGTGTCCCACGGTTTGTCCACCGTCTTCGCCTACATTGCTTACGATGCGAAACCCACTGGCCAGCCCTTCTTGCTTTGCCACTTCGGCCACGGCCGAAAACAGCTTACCCAAAAGCGTCGCATCTTCTTGCGTTAGGGCTGCAGCCGAATCTATGTGCCGTTTAGGAATAAATAAAATGTGCACAGGGGCTTTAGGGTCGATGTCCCTAAACGCCAGTATCTCGTCATCTTCAAATACCACCATACTGTTGATTTCTTTTTTTGCTATTTTACAAAACAGACAATCTCCCATCAGCCTTATCCTCCTTATTCGCCTTGTAGGGCGGCTTTTACAATGTCCGGCACTGCATGCAATGCCTCATCCACCTTGTTTTCATCCTTCAAGCCGGCCATGGCAAAATCGGGTTTTCCACCGCCGCTACCACCGGCAACCGCTGCAATTGGCTTAATTAGGTTTCCGGATTTAAGCCCTCGTTGCATAGCCTCTGCACCGCAAACCACCACCATGTTGAGTTTATCATTTGCTTTGCCACAAAATACGCCCACGGCATTTGGCCTGTTTTCCTTTAATTTGTCGCCCATTTTTCGCAAAATATCCGGCGATGCGCCGCTGAGATATGCCGTCATAATTTTAATGCCCTCCACGTCGATAGCACTATCAAACAGACCCTGCGCTTTGGCTGCCGCAGCCTTTTCTTTCTCTACATCTAAAGCACGCTGCACTTCTTTCAGCTCATCATTTAAGCCTTGGGCACGTTTGGGCAGTTCCTCATAACGGCTGGCTTTCAAAACTCGCGCGGTTGTCATCAGCACGTTTTCACAGTGGCTCATATATTCCAAAACCCCTGCAGCTGTGGTGCTTTCAATGCGTCGCACGCCTGCCGCTACCGATGCCTCGGATAAGATTTTAAAGCAACCTAGCTGCGCAGTATTGGATACATGTGTGCCGCCACAAAATTCCGTGGAGTATCCACCGGCATCCACCACACGCACGGCGTCTCCATATTTTTCACCAAACAACGCCAAAGCACCTAGTTTTTTGGCCTCTTCTATAGGCATGGTGGTGCTGGTCACCTCACGCGCTTGCCAAATAACACGATTCACCTGCGCCTCGGTATTTTTAATTTCCTCAGCTGTCATCGGCTGGGTATGGCTAAAGTCAAAACGCATACGTTTTTCATCTACATAGCTACCTGCCTGGTGCACATGCTCACCCAACACTTCACGCAAAGCTTGCTGCAAAAGGTGCGCTGCAGTGTGGTTGCGCATAATGGCACTGCGCCGATCGGCATCCACTTCGCAAAGCACAGTGTCACCTGTTTTTAAAATTCCACTTTCCAAGGTGCAGCTATGCACAAAATATCCACCTTCCATTTTTTGCACATCTTTCACATAAAGACGCGCACCATTGCCTGTAAGATGCCCGGTATCAGCCACCTGGCCACCGCTCTCGGCATAAAATGGTGTTTTATCAAGCACTACTAACACATTGTCTTTTTCACCCGCATCTGTAGCCAAAGCTTCTACTAACTCCTGCCCGTCGGACAACGCCAGCACCTTACTCTCGTTCACCAGCGTATCGTAGCCCAAAAACTCGGTTTCTGGCATCGATAGCTCTGAAAACAGCCCTGCAGCCCAGCCGGCAATCGCACGCGACATCCTATCTTTTCTGGCTTTTTCACGTTGTTTATCAAGCTCTCGATCAAAGGCCTCCACATCCACATGCACACCGGCCTCTTCAGCAATTTCACGCGTCAAATCCAGCGGAAAGCCAAAAGTGTCGTGCAAACGGAAGGCGTCCTCTCCCGAAAGCACACGTTGCGGATTCATTCCGCTCATTTTGTCCACCATATCCAACATTTCTGTCAAGCGCTCAAGCCCTTGGTCTATAGTGCGTACAAACCGTGCCTCTTCGGCCTCAATGTTCTTTTTAATATAGGTTTCGTTTTCACGTAATTCCTGATAGGCACTCTCATTTTGGGTGATAACGGTTTCGCACAGTTCCACTAAAAATGGTTTGTGTATGCCAATCATGCGGCCATGGCGGGCCGCTCTGCGCAAAAGCCGACGTAACACATAGCCGCGTCCCTCATTAGAAGGCAACACACCATCGCCCACCATAAACACAGTAGAACGAATATGGTCGGTAATCACGCGGATAGAAATGTCTGTTTTTTTATCTTGCCCATAGGTTTTGCCCGAAAGCTGTTCTACATGGTCTAATATTTTACGCACAGTATCCACTTCAAAAAGGTTGTCTACCCCTTGAACCACACAGGCTAAACGCTCTAAACCCATACCGGTGTCAATATTGGGTTTTTCCATTTTGTCATAATGGCCCGCACCATCTGAATCAAACTCGGTAAATACAAGGTTCCACACTTCCATAAAGCGGTCGCACTCGCAACCCGGTGCACAGGTAGCATCGCCGCAGCCGTGTGCCTCGCCACGGTCAAAGTAAATTTCACTACATGGCCCACAAGGGCCGCTTCCATGCTCCCAAAAATTGTCGGCCTTACCAAGGCGCACCATACGCTCTTCTTTTACGCCTATGTCCTTTGTCCAAATTCTATACGCATCTTCGTCCTCTTCATACACCGAAATGTACAATTTTTCCACCGGCAAAGCCATCCATTCATCGCTGGTAAAAAACTCCCACGCCCAGGCAATGGCCTCATCTTTAAAATAATTTTGAAAACTGAAATTACCCAACATCTCGAAATAAGTGCCGTGTCGGCTGGTGATTCCAACGCTTTCGATGTCCGGTGTTCTAATACATTTTTGGCAGGTGGTCACACGATGGCACGGCGGCTCTTCTGTGCCCAAAAACCAACTTTTCATTGGCGCCATGCCACTATTTATCAAGAGCAAGCTTTTATCGCCATTTGGCACCAGCGGAAAACTTTTAAGCCTCAGGTGCTGTTTGGATTCAAAAAATGCGAGATATCTCTCGCGCAAGTCGTTTAAAGCGGTCCATTGCATTGCATATTTCTCCTTTATTAAAAAATCTGTTTTGGTTTTATAGTTGCCCTGCAAGGTAACGATTCTTTAAAAACACCAAAAGGCCTGCTACCTCACTTGTTATTGTTGTTTGCGCCCCACTTGTAAAATCCCTTAAGCTTATACAATGTTTTCGTGAAAACAGCCGAAGACATGGGGTGTTTGCCCTTTATCACATCATCTTATACCTCTCTATTGTACTATGTTTTTAGGTTTTCGTCAAAAGAATCCCGCCTAGGTTTTCTTTCCTATCCAATGGTTTTTCTTTACATTTTATCTTTACTGTGCTAAACTTGTAAAGAACGCGCCCTGCTTTGGACGCATCACCTTTACAAGGAAGGTTTATTGAAACCGCCATTTAAATGAAGAGAGGAACCTGTGACCACCATGAAAAAATTATTAAGCACCCTTTTGGCCATTTCGCTGTTTGCGTCCTTGGCCGCCTGCTCCAGCACTACAACCGAAAGCACACCAGCCGAAAGCGCACCAGCTGAAAGCACAGCCGTTGAAAGCACAACAGCCGAAAGCTCTGCTGATGAAACCGCATCTGTCGAAAGTGACATTGCTTATGTGCAAGACAAAGGTACTTTGGTTGTGGGCATCACCGATTTTGCCCCGATGGATTACCGTGAAGAAGGCAGCGAAGAATGGGTTGGTTTTGACGCCGACATGGCACGCCATTTTGCCGAGCATTTAGGCGTGGAAGTGGAATTTTTAGAAATCAACTGGGACAACAAATTGCTTGAACTGGAAGCTAAAGGCATTGATATGATTTGGAACGGCATGACCTTAACCGATGAGGTGATGGCAGGCTCTTCCACCTCCATTCCTTATTGCAACAACGGCCAAGTAGTGGTAGTTCCCAGCGACATGGCCGCCGACTATGCAACCGAGGAAAGCCTTGGTGATTTGAATTTTGCCGCAGAAAACGGATCGGCCGGTGCAGAGCAACTGGACGCTTTGGAACTTGAGTTCCTTGCTGTGGACACACAGGCCAAAGCACTTTTGGAAGTTGCCTCCGGCGCTTCGGATGCTTGTGTCATTGACCTTTTGATGGCCGGTGCCATGATTGGTGAAGGCACCGATTATCCCGACCTCACCTACACCGTGCAATTAAACAGCGAAGAATATGGCACCGCCTTCCGTGTAGGCTCTGACCTCACCGAAGAGTTTAACACATTCTGGCAGGACGCCTATGCCGCAGGCACCGTAATGGAAGTTGCCGAAGTATATGGCGTGCAAGAATCCATCATTGAGTATTAAACAAATATCTTGCAAACGCATGTTTTCACTATGATATCCGTATGACAGACTATGGCAGAGGGGCCTTTGGCTCTTCTGCCCATCTTTTACCGGGGGATGTTCCATGGAATTATACGAGGTAAGCCTTACCCTGCTGGAGGGTTTTGTCACCACCATGCAGTTGTTTTTTTTAACACTATTGTTTGCCTTGCCGCTGGGGCTTTTGGTCAGTTTTGGGTCTATGAGCCGCTTTGTCCCACTGCGTGCTTTAACAAACACTGTGGTATGGATTGTGCGAAGCACACCCCTTTTACTACAGATTTTAGTGGTGTTTTACGGCCCTGGCCTCTTGTTTGGATGGGAACTATTGCCACGATTTTTAGCAGCACTAGTTGCTTTTGTCATCAACTATGCCTGTTATTTTTCAGAAATCTATCGTGGTGGTATCCAAAGTATCCCCAAAGGCCAACAAGAAGCCGGCCAAGTGCTGGGCATGACACCCGTGCAAATTTTCTTTAAAATCACCCTTTTACAGGTGGTTAAGCGCATCGTTCCACCCATGGGAAACGAGCTGATCACGCTTGTAAAAGACACAGCCCTTGTGCGTGTTATCGCTGTGTATGAAATTATATGGATGGGTGAATCCTATATTAAAAAGGGGCAAATTTGGCCACTTTTTTACACAGCTATTTTTTATTTAATTTTCAACGGCCTACTTACTATTTTGCTAGCAAGAACCGAAAAGAAACTGGAATATTTCAAAGCCTAAGGGGATAAGATATATGGCCATTTTAGAAGTAAAATGCCTCGAAAAACATTTTGGCAGTACGCGCGTGATAGAAGACATCAGTTTTAACATGGAGAAAGGGCAGTCACTGGCCATCATTGGGGCCTCGGGTAGTGGTAAAACCACACTTTTGCGTTGCCTCAATTTTTTAGAAACACCCAGCGGCGGTAGCATCACGGTGAAAAATGAAACCTTATTTGATGCAAGTGCCTCTAAAACCGATTCTGATGCAGAAATCCGACGTAAGCGCTTACATTTTGGGCTGGTGTTTCAGTCGTTTAACCTATTTCCACAATATACAGCCCTAAAGAATGTTACTTTGGCATTGGAACTGCTAAGTAAAGACAAACTAGATTATAAGCAAAATGCCAAAAAAATTCTTTCCGACATAGAGGAAAAAGGCAGGGAACTTTTGCGGCAGATGGGCCTTGAGGAGCGCAGTGGACATTATCCACACCAGCTTTCTGGTGGCCAGCAGCAGCGCGTTGCCATTGCGCGCGCACTTGCTTTAGAGCCGGATATCCTCTGTTTTGACGAGCCCACCTCAGCTTTAGACCCAGAGCTCACGGGTGAAGTATTGCGCGTAATTCGCTCTTTGGCCGAAGAGCACACCACAATGATCATTGTAACGCACGAAATGAATTTTGCAAAAGAAGTGGCTGACAATATTTTGTTTATGGACGGTGGCGTAATTGTGGAACAAGGCAACGCCAAAGAACTGATAGAAAATCCCAAAGAAGAACGCACGCGCCAGTTTCTTGCCCGCAACAACAGTTAATTAAAAAGCAATTGTCTCTGCTCTTTACACAGCGGCGGCTTTTTTCTATAATAATAAAGGATATGGGTACAGCATATCTGCATGACGCAGATAAACTACTAATAAAGTTTCATCCTTTTTTAATGAAGCTTTACATAAAGCCGCAACAGCTGGGAGGGTGTATGGTACTGCTGGATGAAGTAAAACGTTCTTTAGGCGATTTAGTTTTTGAGGTGGATGATTTGGCAGATGCGCTGGGCGTTACTGCTAAAAAAAGACGCCTTGAAGAGCTGGAAATACGCTCTTCCAAGGCGGAGTTTTACGATGACCCAGAGACTTCAGGCAAGATTTTTAGTGAAATGAGTGGCCTGCGAGACAATTTGCAAAAATATGAAAGCTTACAGGAGCTTTTGGCTGATGCGCAAACCCTGCTAGAGCTATGGGAGGAAGGGGACGAAGAGGCGGCAATCGAATGTGAAGACGCCACAACCCGCCTAGCACAACAGGCCGAGAGCATGCGGCTTTTGGCATTGCTCACAGGAGAACACGATAAACAAAACGCCATTCTCACCTTCCACGCCGGCGCCGGCGGCACCGAAGCGCAAGACTGGGTGGAAATGTTGCTGCGCATGTATCAACGCTGGGCAGGTGACCATGGCTGCAAGACTACCGTTTTAGACTATTTAGCCGGAGACGAAGCCGGTGTAAAAAGCGCCTCTATTTTGGTGTCTGGCGAAAATGCCTATGGATTTTTAAAAAGTGAAAACGGGGTGCACCGGCTTGTACGTGTTTCCCCGTTTGATTCATCCGGCCGCCGCCATACAAGCTTTGCCTCCTTAGAGGTTATGCCGGAAATTGAAGAAGATTTAAATGTGCACCTACGCAGTGAAGATGTTAAAATGGACGTATTTCGTGCTTCTGGCGCAGGTGGCCAGCACGTAAACAAAACCTCCAGCGCAGTGCGCCTTACCCATTTGCCAACAGGCATTGTGGTATCTAGTCAGGCACAGCGCAGCCAAGTGCATAATCGAGAATTCGCTGAACGCATGCTTATTTCAAAGCTCATACAAATCAAAGAGCAAGCCCATTTAGATAAAATTGAAGATATCAAGGGTGTACAAAAAGACATAGCCTGGGGCAGCCAGATTCGCAGTTATGTGTTTATGCCCTATACCCTTGTCAAAGATCACCGAACGGGCTGTGAAAACGGAAATGTCAACGCCGTGATGGATGGCGATCTGGACAGTTTTATCAATGCATATTTAAAAGCCGCCGCCTCAGGAGAACTGGGCGACGCAAAAAACGAGGATATGTAGGCAAAATTGCCATTATTCTACATCAAATGGACCGTTTGCAAGATAGCGGTCACCACTGTCCGGCAAAATCACAACCATGGTTTTGCCGGCATTTTCTTGCCGCTTAGCAAGCTGTGTAGCGGCAAAAACTGCAGCCCCCGAGGAAATTCCGCAAAAAGCACCTTCAAGCCGTGCAAGCTGTGCTGTCATGGCAAACGCCTCTTTGTCTGACACACAGACTACCTCGTCCACCACTGATGCATCGTAGTTTTTTGGCACAAAACCGGCGCCAATACCCTGGATTTTATGCGCACCTTTTACCCCACCACTTAAAACAGGAGAGGCCGCAGGCTCTACTGCCACCACCTGTATGGCGGGGTTTTGTTTTTTAAGATAACGACCCACACCGCTAATTGTGCCGCCTGTACCCACACCGGCCACAAAAATATCTATCGACGCATCTAAAGCCTTGTATATTTCCGGGCCAGTGGTACTCTCGTGTGCAGCCGGGTTTGCCGGGTTTTCAAACTGATTTGGCATAAATGCCCCCGGTATTTCTTTGCAAAGTTCCTTTGCTTTTTCTATTGCGCCGCCCATGCCGGTTTCTCCCGGTGTCAACACCAGCTCGGCCCCATAAGCTCGCAATAAAGCACGACGCTCGCTCGACATGGTGCTGGGCATTGTTAAAATAACACGAAACCCTCTTTGTGCCGCCATAAAGGCGAGGCCAATGCCTGTGTTCCCCGAGGTTGGTTCCACCAAAACACCACCTTCGCAAAGTTGTCCTTTGCGAAGGGCAATCTCTACCATGGCTTTGGCTGCACGATCTTTAATGCTTCCCGTGGGGTTTGCACTCTCCAATTTTGCAAATAATTTTGCATGTAGCTGTTCTTTTTCTTCTAAGCGTGCAAGATGCACCACCGGTGTTTGTCCAATCAATGCCTCGCAATTTTGCATCCTATCCAACATAGTGCACCCCATTTAATCTAAAATATGTTCTGCACTCAATGCACTATGCAAACCATAATGCTACACTTTGCTTGCAGATTGTACTCTCTCCACCACATCTTGCAAGGTGATACTGTCTACATAGTTTTGAATCACTTCGTACAGCCCTTCCCACACCGGCAATGTTGCACAGTCGTCCTTACGCAAACAGGGGTTTTCATCGGTTTCCAAGCAACTGACAGGGGCAATACTGCCCTCAGTAACACGTAAAATTTCTCCTACCGTGTATTGCTCTGCAGGGCGCGTTAAACGGTATCCGCCTTGTGGCCCACGCACACTTTGCACCTGCCCGGCTTTGGTTAATTGGCTTACAATTTGCTCTAAGTATTTCATGGATATGTTTTGCCGCAGCG
>CAYJJK010000053.1:0-17643 GCA_964370445.1 uncultured Oscillospiraceae bacterium
ATCCCTGCGATATAAAATCACAGAAGTCATCAGCATAACAGCGGTTTAGGATAATTCCAAGGGAGAACTTCATTCCCTTAAATTACGATACCATAAAAGCAAAATGATTGCAAGAAGATTGTGGCCTTTTAAAAGGGTTAAATTTTTAAACATTCCAATAATGCGTAAAATAGATTGGGCGGTTTTGTGGCAAGAAATAGGGAAGAAGACATTAAGATGTTGTAACCGATAAGTTTGGTGTAATAATCATCAACAAGCCCAAAGCGGTCAACACGAGTCCTGTTGACCTATTTAGTATTTTTGGCTGAGCTTTATTGGCAAACCGTGCACCTAAAAGTGCAAAAATCAATGTCGAACCTGCGCAAAGGGCGAGCAGTGTAAAGTTTGGCACAACTCTTTGTAGCGTAAAATGTGATGTTGCACCGAATAATGCCGTAAAGGTCATGATGAAAACACTGGTGCCAACCGCTGTTTTTAGCTCATACCCTAAAATGGTTGTAAGAAGAACCAACATCATAATTCCGCCGCCTGCGCCAATAAAACCACAAATAAAACCGATGAGTGCACCACATAAAATTGGCAGTATTCGTTTTGCCGCACCGTTAAATTCATGCGGTTTCTTTGGGGCTTGCTTTCTAAATGATTTGGCAAAAAAATTGATGCCCATAATGAGGGAGCCATATACACTTAAACTGCCCATAGTAACTGCGGGAACTTGATGGGCAACCACCGCCCCTATTCCGGTAAAAATTAGGACGCTAATAAACAATGATTTGCTACGGTTTAAGTCAATGTTTTTATTTTTTTTATAGGTATATGCAGAAACAGCACTTGCAAGCACATCGGAGGCTAAGGCGATGCCAATGGCCTCGAAGGGGTTTATGCCCAAAAATGTGATTAGCATGGGTGAAATTACCACGGCGGCACTCATGCCGGCAAAACCGGTACCAAGCCCTGCGCCAACGCCGGCAAGGATACAAACGATAATGGTTTCCAAAACAAGCTCCTTTTTTATATTGGTTAGTGTGTTTATTGATTGTTTTTGAAGATGGAGGGACGATTGAAAGCTTGATGGTGACGCTTTATTTTAATATTTCAAACTCATTTTTATGATACTTGATAAGTCCCTCCTTTTGCATTTTAGATAGCTCATTGGATAAAGCACTTCTGTCTGCGCATAAAAAATTGGCAAGTTCCTCTCGATTCATTGGGATGCGAAACGTGCTTAAACCATCACTTTCGTAGTGGAAATAGGCGAGAATTTTATTTCGCAACGTTCTTTTTGAAATCACATCAACTCTTCTGTTTAAATAAAGTGTTTTGTGTGCAACAATGGTTAGCATATTAGAAATCAACTGTCTATGAAATAGGCAAGAACTGCTGCAAGTGGAAATGATTTTATTATAATCAAAGAATAAAATGCTGCTACGTGTAAGGGCTGTTATCGAAACGGGGCTGTGAGAAATTTTTGCACAGGCAAATACTTCGGCAAAAACTTCACCCTGTGGCACCTTTGCCATACTTGTTTCATTGCCGTTATAATCAGTTTTGCCAATTTTCACAGCACCATCAAGAACAATCCCAACATAATGGATACTTTCGCCCTCGTTTAGGATTGTCTCATTTTTACAATATGTTTTCTCAAAAGATTCAAGGCAACAAAGCATTTTTTCGAGTTCTGTTTCTGAAATGCCATCAAAAAGCCTATTGTTTAGTATCGTGTTATAATTTTTTTGCATAAATCCTCTTTTGTTGTTTAAACAACATAAATGTGGATACAATTATACTAAAATGAATATATGCTAGTCAAGGAGGTTGTAGATGAGAAGAAAAGACAGGAAAATATTTGAAGAATTTGCGTGTCAAATTAGCAAGTAATGTGAATGAGCCAGGTTAAATATGGGCTGTTTCTGACTGTTGCAAACAGTTTACAAAGAACAGTTGCTTGCAAAATAGAAATATCAAAAATCACAGGGATGAGAAAAATGCGATCATCTTGGTGAAGAAAAGAAACTTAGGAGGACAAAATAATGGGCAAGAAAGTTATAAAAATAGATGAAAATGCATGTGTTGGCTGTGGTTTATGTGCAAAAACATGCAAGCAAAGTGCCATTGAAATGGTTGACGGAAAAGCAAAGGTGACACGAGATGATTATTGTGACGGACTTGGGAATTGCCTGCCGGTATGTCCCGTAAACGCCATTAGTTTTTCAGATCAAGATATCGCTGAAAAAAATATAAAACCATTGCCGTGCGGATGTCCGGGAAGCAATTCCAAAGAGCTAAAACCAAAAGTGCACACATCTTGTCAAACGAATGATAAAGGCGTATCGGCACTGAGACAATGGCCTGTTCAAATCAAACTTGTGCCCGAAAATGCAGAATACTTTAACAACAGTAATTTGCTGATTGCGGCAGATTGCACAGCTTATGCATATGCAAATTTTCACAGCCATTTCATGAAGAACAAAATCACTTTAATAGGGTGCCCAAAACTGGATGCAGGTGACTACACTGAAAAATTGACAAACATCATTTCGAACAACAGCATTAAAAGTGTAACAGTAGTACGAATGGAAGTTCCTTGTTGTGGAGGGATAGAAAATGCAACAGTAAACGCACTTAAGGCAAGCGGAAAATTTATACCTTGGCAAGTGGTGACGATTTCTACAGAGGGTGAAGTTTTAGACATATAGAAACGCGTAAAGAAAATGGGGTTGTGCTGCTCCATTCATTGCGTGTATAAGGTTTTTTAAACCATTATCTACGGATACAGCTGTGATTTTCTGTATTGGTTGGTGTTTTATTGAAAGTATATCGTCAATTTGAGGGATGCCAGACAATTTGTTGCAGAGATACTTTGAATGTCATTTGTTTTTTGGGGCAATAAAATACACCCAAAAATTCCATCTAATTTTTTGGGTGCATTTTGTTCACCTTGGCTGGTATGTGCGGATGCTCACATTTGTGTGAAACAGCATAGACGTTTTGCACGGTTATGGCAAAAATCTGTTGGCGCATCTTCATGGTCTATGCCACTTTTCCGTTTTTCTATCTGCATTAGTGACGTTTGTCCTTGCTTTTATTGCCATATTTTTTGGCATGGCTTTTTCCACCATGGGGGTTATGACGAGACGATTTTTCATTATGTGTATCATCGCTTACATTTAAAACTTGCACTCGTCGCCCACAAATTTTCACCTGTTTCATCGCCTGCAACACATCGGGCGTAAACTCAGACGGTAAAGATACAAGAGAGTGGCTATCCTCAATCATGATTTTGCCAATGCATTTTGATGAAATGCCCGCATGCTCTGTAATGGCACCTACCAAATGGTTGGCATTGCAGTTGCAAGAGGAACCGATATTAAACAAAAGAACGTTAAATTGTTCTTTTTTAATCCTCTTTTTCTCGGGTATGGCTTGCGCTGATCGTTCTTGTTTTTTCTTGTGCTTGCCCAGCGGAATATCTTCTATTTGCAGCTCGTTTGCTTCAAAAGATAAATTCATCAAAGCGCAAGCCAAAGCTTTGGCATCATGCCCCTCTTGAAGCAGACGTGCTAAAATGGCTTTGCTTTGTTCGCTGGGCTCGTTTGTAAGCTCTTGCCGCACTTTTTCGATATTGCGTTCCATCTGCTGCTGCTGAATGCTGGCTTTTGTGGGCAGCGGTATTTCTTCAATGTGAGATTGAGATTTTTTGGCCAAAGATTTCATGGTGGCCAATTGTTGTTTACCGCAGCACAGGCTGATGGCAGTACCACTGCGGCCGGCACGGCCCGTGCGGCCAATGCGATGCACATAATATTCGGCAATTTTGGGCAGATCATAATTAAAAACATAGTCGATGTCCTGCACATCGATACCACGTGCGGCCACATCGGTGGCTACCAAAATTTCTGTATTACCGCCTTTAAACCCGGCCATCACAGTGCTACGCTGGCTTTGTTTCATGTCGCCATGCAACCCTTGAGCCAAAAAGCCTTCTTCACATAGGCTTTGGCTAAGCTCATCCACCATGCTTTTGGTGTTGGCAAATATAATTGATCTTTTGGGCTGCATTTGGTGCAATAACATTGTAAGAGCCCTATTTTTATATTGTTTTGGAACATCCACATACAACTGTTTAATTTCGCCCAAAACAGTTTTATTTTGTGTAAGGTTGATTTGCACCGGATCTTTTTGAAATTGCTGGGCAATTTCCAAAATGCTTTTCGGCACTGTGGCAGAAAACAACACAGTTTGGCGGCTTTCCGGTGCGTCACTTAAAATGGTTTCTACGTCTTCTTTAAAACCCATGTTCAGCATTTCGTCTGCTTCGTCCAACACAATCATTTCTAAGTTATGCAGTTTTATGGTGCCTCGGCTGATATGGTCCATGATGCGCCCGGGGGTGCCAATTACCATGTTTGCTTTGCGAAGGGCACGAAACTGTGCGCGGTAATCAGAACCACCAAAAATATCTGCCGTGCGCACATGGGGCATATAAGGCGCCAATTTACGAACTTCCTCTGCGCATTGCTGGGCAAGCTCTCGGGTGGGAGATAGAATCATCACTTGTATGGCAGTGGCATCCGGCTGAATGCGCTCTAGGGCGGGGATGGAAAATGCAAGGGTTTTTCCTGTGCCCGTTTGAGACTGAGCTAAAATGTCTACACCGGAACGAGTGAGTGGGATGGTTTGTGCCTGCACTGCCGTCGCCTCATAAAAACCACGTTCGTCAATGGCTTTTTGTATGCTGGGCTGAAGAGATAATTCGCTGAAACTTGTTGTGCTCATAAAACTCCTTTGTTTTACATAAAAAGACAAGATGCCTCATCGCATCTTGCCTTTTTTGAAAAGATATATCGACTACCACACAGTATAACACACTGGGTAAGCAATGTCAAAAGGAATCAACACAGCCAATTGAAAACAATGGTGTGCCTTATCTTATATAATACCTATTATAAAGGGTGTTAGCCTTTGCCAATTCTTTCTGAGTTTATTTTGAAATGTTTTTTTCTGGCAAAGCGTTAAAAACCATGTTGTTTGGCAAGGGAAGATAAAGCAAAGTGTTGCCTTGCTTTTGTAGCAAACCCCATAGCAAGTTGCTGGGGGCTTGGTTTTGCCACGAGTGTAAAAAAATGCGCATTTAGCATATTAATGATTTTTCGAAAAATGTGTTGTGCTACTAAAAATTATTTGTTATAATAGCAAAACACCGAGCAATAGAGGCCTATATGCAAAAAACACAGGCGTTTTGCTAGGAATTAATGTCTTTCATGTAAAAACAATAGGACATAAGTTGCAAAAACACCATATACGCAAGCCCTATAGAACCTGATGGATGGTAAGATACAAAAAGGAGATAGCATTGATGAAAAACAGCAAAACAAAGTTGACATGGGGGCGCATTCTCAGTGGATTTTTAGCCATTGTTTTTATGGCTAGCTTGCCCCTAACCACCTTTGCCGGCACGGTAGAGCCAACACCGGAAGGCAGCGAAATTGAGGCAGCTGGCACTATGCACACGCTTACCTTCTTTGATGCACAAGGTACACAAAGTGGTAATCCTGTTGTGGTAAATGACGGTGATGCCTTTCCGGCTGGCTACGCTGGCACAGTTTGGCTGGATGGTATTGATGGCGCGGTGGTTACCCTGCCGGCCACAGTAAATAGTTCCATGAATTTATATGCGCAGCCGGAGGAAGTAGTCCCGGTTACACACACCATCACTTTTTTTGATGCACAAGGTGCGCAAAACGGCGAGCCGGTGGTTGTGAGTGATGGAGATGCTTTCCCTGCTGAATACGCCACAACTGTTTGGCTGGATGGCGTAAATGGTAATGAAGTTGTTTTGCCCGCAACGGTAACGGCTTCTATCAGCTTATACGCCCAGCCTGCTGCAACCGGCGATGCTCCAGAGGATGAAGAGGAAGAAGAGGATGGTGAAGAAGGCGAAGAAGAAGGGGAACTTGGCCTTTCCGCGCTTTCTTTAGGAGATATGCAAGGTGCACCAATGCCTGCCAATGCTGGCAGTGCAACTGTAACGTTATATGATGAAAACGGCGGAAAAATTGAAACCATTCCGGTGTCTGGCACAACATATTCTGCTATTTTAGAAGGAGAGGCGTATAAAAATTACGTTTGGTGCACAAAAGGTGCCGACGGCACGCTTCAATTATTTGACGAAAATACTGATGTACCCGCAACAGAAAACCATTTAGATTTGTATCGTGCAGTTACCATCACGCCACATTATCGTGATGCCGCCGGAAATTATACAGAACATGCGCCCATAGTGGTAAGACGGCTAATAGACGGCAACTATCAAATTCTGTCTAGTTCTATTGATTACAGCATTCACAACGCACCATTATCGCAAACACTGCGTTTTGCTGGTTGGAGCATAACAGAAAACCCTGCACTAATTCATACAACAGATGGTTTTGGTGGTGTAACATCGAACGGCACTACCCCAGATCTTGATACAACGTATGCACGTTTGGCACACATAAGTACGGACAACCCAACAGGAAGCGACCCTGTTTACTACGACGATTTTTATTATCTGGTTCCCAGTAGTATGTTCACTGCCGACGGAAATGGAAATATCAACATTTACACCTTGTATCAAACGGTGGCTTACCTTACAGACACCCGCCTGCACTCTCACCACGAGTGGGCAGCCTCTTACGGAAATGAACTTCACTCTAACTCGGCTCCGTTCTCTGACTTGTATCCGCCCGACACGGGAGACTACTACGCCGGTAAAACACATTCCACCAATACCATGGCCGATTTTGGTATGATGATTGGAAACGAGCGTGTTGCCCCCATTGAACTGAGTGACGGAAGATGGGAATATATGGTGGATGCCGGCACACCGCAAGAACTACCTCGTCAATCTTTGCCGGAACAACCCGGAGCACCTGATGCAGAGTCTTCCGGTGGAATGGTTGGCAATAAAACAGCCGAATGGACAGATTATGAAAACCGCATCGGCACAATTCAGTTCAACCTTTCATCTCAGCCGCAAACCCACGATACCGATGTTGTGATTGTGCTGAACAAAGCCGCTTTTACCGGTTGGTACAATGAAGATGAGTACTGGTATCCGGCAGTGGATGCTGCCGAGACTTTAGCATCTGAGCTACTGGCAAACAACAACAGTGCAAACAACCGTGTTTCTTTGGTACAGTTTGGCGGCAATACACTAAACAGCTTCAACTTCCAAAGCGATTTAGCCAACTTCAATACAAACTTCAATACAAACTTGGCCATCGGTGCCAACGGCATCCCTGCCATCCCCGAATCTCCAAGAGCTTATAGAAATGCAAATGGCGAAGTGTTGCACGTTTATCCGGATGGCACCGAAAATCCGGCTGGTTATTATACTGCAGATTACACCCTTGCCCTGGAGCAAGCAGAGCTATTTGCAAATTCACGAGATATAACCGAGCGAAATCGCCCTCTCACCATTGTGTTTGTTACAGGCTTTGACACCGAGCCGTATGTTGGTTATCGTGACCTACATTTTGACAACACAAGTTATAATACCTACGCACATGGTGATGAAATCAACGCCATTACATACACAAGTGAACTTACATTTGACATGGATGGAGATGGAACTGCTACAACAGAGCTTTATCACCACGTGGCCATTGGAACCACAAACCACTATGCAGACACACTTAACCTGCACACAGCCGAAAGAGAGGCGGCCAACGGCCTTGCAATGGCAGAAAAGTTGAAACAAGCAGGCGCCACCATCGAAATGATGAGTATAAATGCCTATCACTACGAATATTCAAAAGATAGAACCAGCACAGAAAGAGACCTCGATCATCTGCGTGCACTTAGTTCCGGCACGGGCCATTTTACACACTTAGAGAATGGGGCAAACAATTTAAAAGAGATGCTTACCCCAGCGCTTCAAGGTATTTTCTACGATACCACGGCGCTTCCCACCACCACATCCCCCACAAAATTTACAGACACAATTTTGCGCGATGTCATCACCGAACATTACAGTATCTTAGTAGACGCAACACACCCCATCACCTTAACGCGCGGCGGTACAGATGTACCCCTTACCGAAAACACGAACGGTAGCCCTGCAGTAGGCGAATATTACATCGAAACCATCAATTACGGTGGCGGCCAGCGTCAACAAATCACAGTAAATATCGGCGAAGTTGACGCACGTTTGGTAAGTTTAAACTTCTTCATCGAAGCCACAAACCCCGCTATGGGCAACGGCAACTATCCCACAAATGAAGAACACACTTTGACCTATACCGAAATACCGCCCAACGGCAGTGAGGATGACGGAATACCAGGTACGCGGAACGATTTGGGCGAGCCCTCGCTTAATGTGGAAATCCCAACACCAACACCGACACCAACCCCAACCCCGGAGCCAACCCCAACCCCGGAACCCACTCCAACTCCGGAACCCACTCCAGATCCAACGCCAGACCCAACGCCAACACCCACTCCGACGCCAACACCGGTAACCCCCATAGCGGTGGCACCGGCACCGGCAGCAGTAGTTCCGGTAGTAGCGCCCGTAGTGGCACCGGCCGTGCCGGCCGCCCTAACGCTTGATTTGCCGGATGCTGATATTCCGCTGGCACCGGCCCCTGCACTAGAAGATGTAGAAGTTGAGATTGGCGATGCTACTGTGCCGCTTGCTGCAGGTGATGGAGGCGCATGGTCTTTGATTGATTTACTTCTCACCGTAGTGACTGGTGTTTTAAGCATCTTCCTTTTGGTTGGCTATTTTGTGAAAAAGAAGGATGAAGACGAAGCAAGCGAAGAGGGTGAAGATGAGGAAACTCAAAAACGCCTAAAACGCAAAGGCGCTTTCCGCTTATTTAGCATTATCCCCATGCTTGGTGCTATCGTGCTGTTTATCCTAACGCAAGACCTAACCCAACCCATGACCCTTTTGGACGAGTGGACCATCTTCTTTGCCATCATTACCTTCATTCAAGCCCTTACAATGATTCTTTCCCGTAAAAAACATGTAAGTGATGACGATGAAGAAACACAGGCTCACGCATAATCTTTGGTTTTAATTATAAGCAAAAAACCCGGCAGAATGAACCTCTGCCGGGTTTTTGTTACGTTTTGCAAGGCAATGTGGTTTGGGATGCACACCCAATATACGTTTCTTACATTTTGGGAAAATTGATGGTGTTGCACGATAAAAATACCAATTTCACCCATAGGTGGTTTTTAATAATGGTATGTTTTTTGATATTTTTTGAGTAAGATGATTGCAACAAAAACAGTTAAAAGTTCTGCTAAAGGTGTGGCAACCCAAACCCCTGTTGTTTGCCATAGTTGGGGCAAAATAAGCAACAACCCCAAAATAAATACAAATGCCCTGAGGAAAGAAATCAATGCAGAAATTTTTCCGTTAGAAACTGAGGTGAAAAACACCGAAGAAAAAATGTTGAAACCGGCGAAGAAATACCCGAATGAAAAAATAGTGAATCCTGTTTTGCCAAGCTCAAAGGCAGTGCTTGTAGGGTCTATGAACATACCCACAATTTGATTTCTGAGCAGTAAACATACAGCAACCAATATTGCCGAAGATATAAGCAAAAACTTTAGAGATATATTGAAAACTTTCTTAGTTTGCTCTTTGTCGTTTGCGCCTTGTGCATAGGCGAAAATTGGGGCAACCCCAGCACCATAACCAATATACATGGAACTAAGCAGAAATTGCACTTGAACAATGACGCTGACTGCGGCAATTCCATCTTCGCCGGCAAGGCGTACCATCACCATATTCATCACCGCAGTTACAACCGCAATTGCAAGGTTTGTCACCATTTCAGACGAACCATTCGTGCAAGTTTTCACAATAAAACCTTTGTGTAGCTTGGGCTTGACAAAATGCAACACACAGTCCTTTTTAAGAAAAAAATACAAGAAGAATATGATTCCGGGAATGCCATTGGCTACGCTTATCCCCACTGCAGAACCAATAATGCCCATTTCAAACACTGCAATCAGCAAGTAATTTACAGCAATACTAAACAGGCCGGATGCCACAACAATAAGCATTCCAAACCCTGGTTTGCCGATGGTTACAAAAAAGAACTGTGCAAAAACTTGCCCAAACAAAAGCGGAAAAACAACAGCGTAAATATCACCATAAATGGTTGCATATTCGTGTAAAGCGGGGGTAGAGCCTAAAAATTGCAAAATATTGTCACTAAATGCAAACCAAATTATTGTAAGAAAAATGGCAACGCCTGTTCCTAAAAGAGACATTACAGTGAAATTTTCTCTGGCCTTTTTTTCGTCTTGTTCGCCTAAATTTTTTGAAATTATCGCATTTGCCCCTGTTGCAAACATAATGGAAATAGCAAAAGCAAGTGAGATGAACGGAAATACGATATTGATTGCAGACATTGCATTTTCGCCCACATAATGAGATGCAAATATACTTCCCATCATTGAATAAATTGAAACAAAAACCATCATGATAATGCTGGGAATAGCAAAAATCATAAGTGTTTTTGTGTTGAATCTTTGTGACAAAATATTCTCATTTTCCATCTATGCACATACTTCCTCTTGATGATTTTAAATGGTTCATTTGTTTGTAAAAACATCGTATTATTTTCTTCACATTTTAAAGGAAATTATTTTTATATGTGAGTGTCAATGAAAGATAACGGCGTAACAGCGATATACCTTGTGAAAAGCTCTTTTTGCCGTGTAGAGCTATAATGCCTTTTGTTAGCTTCGCAGTGTTGTTTTGGAGAGTTAAGCTTGGTTTTTAAATAAAATTTGAAATATTTTAAAAAGTGTAATATATCAATCCCCTGCTAACAAAGCAGGGGATTTGACTGAGGATTTCTTTAAATTCGCAGGGAAGAGGGGACATTGCTATTGCGTTATTAACGCTGAAATGCCAACAGTGTGATGTCATCGCGCTGCTCTTCGGCACCCTTATGCGTGGTGAATGCCTGCAGCACCATGTCAAATACCTCACTTAAGGGCTTGTCGTGGTGTTCCTTTATCAACGTCTCTGTTCGTTTATAGCCAAATGGCAGGCGGCTATCTTCGCCAATTTGGTCGCTTAAGCCGTCTGTAACTAAGAAATAGCGGCATCCCTTATCCTGTTCAATGTGGTGTACACGTAGTTTCTCGTTGCTGGCAAGCATTCCATCGCCTAGGTGTACGCGCTGGCCTTTGTAGCGTTCAACTGTATTTTCCCGGCTCACCAGTACACGCACACCGCCGGCTGAAAATAAATCGGCACTGCCTTTGTGGCTTAAGTATATTAGAGCAAAGTCTACACCATCGTTAATTTGCGTGCTTTTTATCCAATTGTTCGCGTCTCGCTGTGTGGGCTGCACATCCATAGATTTTGCAAGGTACTTATCCACTCCACATACCACTGCCTTGATATCTTTGTGATTTTCCTCCTTAACAACTGCTTCTAATGCCGAAATCACAAGCATTGTTAAAAGTGCCCCTGGTGTGCCATGTCCTGTGCAATCTCCCACACAAACCAACACACCATCGTGAAAAGATTTGACCCAATATAAGTCTCCGCCTACAATATCCTTGGGCAACCAACGCAAATGATACTCTGCAAATGCAAGTTTCATTTCTTGCTCATTTGGCAACAACCGCCTTTGAATTTTACTGGCATAGCGTAGCCCCCCCAGGTTGTCCTCATTTTTTTTGCGCAATTCTTCTGTTTGCTCGTCTAATCGCTGCTGCATATATTGCACACAGTTCCACTTATGGTTTTGTCCTAAGGCCACCGCTCTTGCAAAACTGTAACAATTTGAAAAGCCACAGGAAAAACAATCGATTTCCCTGTCATCCTGTTTCTCTTTGCCTAAAAGGATAAACGCTTCCTCCAGCTGTTCATCACTTACCTCTAGGCGTTCATGGCTCCGCACGGTGTATCCACGTGAAAATGCATCCAAATTTAAGGTGTCGTCAAAATGGCGGAATAGGGCATTTGCTTGCTCAATATCCACCTTTGCTTTTCGTTGATTTGTATCAAAATCAATGTCGTCTAAATGTAGGTGTTTTGCAGTTCCTGTGCCATTGTTACACCCTTGCTTACAGCTGAGCAAATCCACCACCAACGGCACAGGTAGGCCTAATTCAACACGTTTGGCATAGTGTTGCAAATACTTTTCAACTTCGTCTATGCCCTCTATCTGGCGCACCCATATATCTTCGTCCATATGAAGGCGCAAATTTTCTGTTAGGCCACCCGGGCGCGGAAAAATAAACCCCATAGCACCGGCTGGATTATCAAAACTAACTTCAGGCATTTCATTTAAATCAATATTTTTGTCCTCTAAGTACTGCAAAAGCCCTTGAAATGTGACATTAAGCTGGATAAAATCACCTGTTTCACCGTCTTCAAACTCCATTTTTTTTGCAATGCAAGGCGAAAGGAAGGCCAAAGAAGTATCTATGCCCATCACTTGTTTCATATAGATGGCTGTACACATTGCCGGGCTGTGCACAGGTGCCAGCCTTGGTAAAAGCTCCGGCAAAAATTTTTCTATATAGCGCACAACTACGGGGCATGGCTGTGTAATCAGAGGGCCCTTTCCCTGCTGAAGGTTTCGTACATACCCCCAAGTGCTGATGTCGGCGCCAAAGGAGACATCGTAGAAGAATTTTACACCCAGCTGTTTTAAATAGCCTAATACCCGGCGATATCGTGGCAAATTAGCACGCACCGAGGGTGCAACCAATAGGGAAAATGGAACACCGGCTTTTAATGCATCGATAAACGATTCGCTGTCATCGTGGTTACACCGAGCTTGGTGTGTGCACGCATCTATGCAATTTCCGCAATATATACATAGCTTTTCTTGGGCTTGTATGACATTTTTGCCGTTTATATACATTGCATCATTTGCCTGAACAGGACAAACCGTAATGCATTTATTGCAACCGATACACAAAGATGTGTCTGTTTTCACATTAACCCTCCTGCCTGCGGCATGGTGGTGCAAAACGTTATGCTAATAGCCGCTGATTTATAAATTGAATGTATTATCACGGTAATCAGTTATGCATAGCAACATTTTAATAGGTGACAATGTTAAAGGTAACATTTTCCACTTCTTCGGCAAAATCTTCGCCAAACTCCAGCATGATGTCATTGTCTTCGCTTGCTTTCCAGTTTACCACCACTTTTTTATCTGTGTCCATAATGGCGTCATCCATTTCCAACAACATGTTCATTAAAAGTTTGGATGTTGAGCTATTGAAGTAGCTTAGTTCACAATCAAAAGTAAAGCAATCAAATTCTTCGTACATGTGCTTGCTTAGCAATGCGTCCAATTCGGCATAAAATTCTGCCACATTTTCGTGAAAAGATTCTCCTTCAAACCGCATGTAATTATTGTCTGTGTCCAGTAAAATATACGGTGTAGAGCGCGTTTTTTCTTTTTCCAATTTCACAGTTTTCACCCCTCCTAGCCAATGGTAACATACATCGTAAAAAAGGAATGCCCCTCATTGTATGGCTCGAATTCACATTTGATTTTAGAGCTGGCCCGACGAGCAATTTCTATAAGACCCAGCCCCGCACCTCGGCTATCGGGATTGTCGTCCTCAGAGCGTAAGCGCTCTTTATAATATTTACGAAGCTGTGCTTTATCAAGGCTGTTTAAATGATCTACTCGTTCACGAATCAGGCTCACATGCTCGTTCTTCATCACATTTCCGGTTTGCAGGTAGTAACTTTTTCCTTGTGTACCTAAAATAAATACACCGCCTGCAAAAAAGATTTGGTTTTCATCTTGTTCATCAGCGTGCTCCATGCCGGTACATTCTGAAGAATACAGCTGCACATTATTCATTTGCTCAACAAAAACAGAAAACACCGCCATGGAGGCTGCCATGGGCAGGTCGTCAATCTCCATGCGCGTTTTTAGCATTTCGCCCACGCTTTCGATGCCATCGGCCCACACGGGGCCACAGTAAATAATGTTGATGTTTTGTTCTTTTAAGAACTTGTAAAATGCCAACATGCTGGGAAACATACCCTACGCCTCCTCTCGAGCTGTATAAACATAACGGTTTCGTCCACTTTGTTTTGCTTGATATAACGCTTTATCTGCTATGTTTAAATATTCTAGTGGCGTGTGCCCTTCAAGTACCTGTGCCGAGGTTGCCCCAATGGAAACTGTTACATATGAGGCTACAGTGCTGTCTTCATGAGGCAAGGCCAAGTCCTGCACAATTTCCAAAACACATGCTGCAATGAAACGTACACCACTTTCATCTGTGTTGGGGAGCACAACCGTAAATTCTTCTCCGCCATAACGCGCCGCAAAATCTCCTTTGCGCCCCACGCGCCCTGCAATGGCCTTTGCAACCGATGCCAAACAGTTGTCACCTTCGCTGTGACCATAGCGGTCGTTGTATTTTTTGAAAAAATCCACATCGATCATCAAAATACCCAAATTTGAATGGCTTTTACTCAGCGTTTCCATCATTTCCGGCAGGGCAGTTTCTAGGTATCTGCGATTATAAATTCCTGTTAATGCGTCATAATTCACTTCATCCATCAGTTGTAATCGGTCCGTGTTCAGCTGGTCGGTTGTGCGGTCTGTTAGCTTGGTTACACGGCGCAATTGCCTTAGCACACGTGCGTATTCTTTTGATAGCTCTGCATATTTTTCTTTTAACTCATCTACTGTGTGTGCTTTTTGTTTGGTATACGCTTGTGCGTCGGCCAGCACATTGGCTTCTCGCTCGAATAAGTCCGACACAAAAGCCCCCTTTCTGCCCTTTTGGGCACATTGCTACACAGCAATTGTTTGGCCTGCTGTGCGTAAAGAGAATTTTCACCTCTATTTATTGCCTGAAATAGCACAGGATGGAAATAAAGTAATAAAACACATCGGATTTACGGTATTTATCATTGATTTTTGCTTGGGTCACCTTTGAGCCTATACGTTGCTGTTGTTGGCACCGTTTTTATAATGCAGGTTTTGTGTAAGGTAGCACGAGCCACCTGCTCGAATGATGCCATATTGCTCTTGGCATATTTTTCACTTATAATACGCAAAATCAGCATTTTTTCTAACTCATCTTCCACCACTTCGGCCTCACCATATAGAATTGCACTCTCAAAATCAGCCGAAAATTTCTCAGCCCTCAGTTTAGTGTCACCCACAACCGTAAAGCAAACTTGGCGGTTCATCTGTATGTTTTCTATTTTCTTGCCCGTGTACGAACAGTGGAAATATACTGCGTTATCGTGCAAAACTGGCGAAATTGGCACACTATAGGGTAGCCCCTTGTCATCTGTAGTACTTAAAACAGCCCACTGGCAGTTTTTTAGCAACTCCAGTGCCTTTTGAGAGGAAACGAATTCCTGTTCCATTTTTCATCCTCCAGGACTTTATAACTACTGTTATTATACCAAATCTGTACAGAAAATACAAATAAACAATAAACTTTATTTGTAGCTAGAAGGTAGTGGTTTGTGGCTTTTTTAGCATTTATGATGCATGAAACGCAGAGTTATACACCTCGACTCTTTGGTGATTGACAGATTACTTTTTGTTGTGCTACAATAATTTGCGAATGATTCGCAAATTCGAATTTAGGTAAAGAAACTTAGGTTAATAAATCTTGATGCAAAGGGGCAGAATTATGGCATCCTATCAAACACAGCAGCGAAAAATAATGCTGGATTTTTTGGATACACATCCACATGAAGGGTTTAGCGCACGGCAGCTAGCCGAGCATTTTTCGAAGAATCATATCAGCCAAAGTGCGGTTTATCGCAATTTGAGTTCCTTGGAAAAAGATGGTTTTGTTCGCCGCTACACAAAAAGTGGAAGCCGAGAGATTTATTTTCAGTACATTGCGGCCGAACGATGTCAGAAGCTTTTGCACATCACTTGCCTGCATTGTGGCAGCATCGTGCACAGTTCGTCAACCACGCTAGAGCAAATTTCACAAAGTCTTTTCTATGATACAGGCTTTGTTGTGGATGCAGGACAATCTGTTGTTTACGGAAGCTGCCGCAATTGTACGCAAAATGAAAGCAACTGAACATCATTATTTCTAGAAAGCGAGAGTTTAGCATGAAAAAAAAGTATGTACTACCAAGTGTATTGCTATCGGTTGCGGTATTTTTAACCGCATGCACCCAAGGGGGGGCAAGTGAAGATGTTTCAAGCAGTACGGGCTCTACTTCACAATCTGCACAGCCTTTGAACATTGTGTGCACCACGTTTCCCGTTTATGATTGGACTATGGAAGTGCTGGGCGAGCACGCAGACGAAGTGAATGTCACTCTACTGTATGATAATGGTGTAGATGTGCATAGTTTTCAGCCTTCTGTAGATGATATACTGGCCATTAGCCAAAGTGATGTGTTTTTTTACATTGGGGGTGAATCTGAACTTTGGGTGGAAGATGCATTGGCTGAAAGTGGAGAGAACGGCCCGCTCAGTGTAAACCTCATGGACACGATGGGGGATAGGTTGTTAGAAGATGGACTTTTAGAAGGCATGCAAGACCACGACCATGACCATGGTGAAGCTACAGACGATCACGACCATGACCATAGCGAAGCTACAGACGATCACGACCACAGTCATGAGGGTGTGATGGATGAGCACATTTGGTTATCGCTGGAAAATGCAGAGTTTCTCACTGAAGCGATTGCCACAACATTAAGTGAGGTGGATGCTGAAAACGCTTCAACATATAGCGGAAACGCAGCCGCTTATATTGAGCTTTTGGATGGACTTGACGATGAATATAGCGCTATGGTAGATGCAGCTGCGCGAAACACTGTGCTATTTGCAGATCGCTTCCCCTTCCGTTACTTGTGTAATGATTATGATATTGAGGTTTATGCAGCTTTTCCGGGGTGCTCTGCCGAAACCGAGGCCAGCTTTGAAACGGTTGCCTCTCTGTCCGACTCTCTTAGCGAAAATGCAATGCCCTATATTTTATTAGTCGACGATAGCGGCGATGATCTGGCCCAAACGCTGATGCAAAATACCGGATTAACCTGCGAAATTTTGCGACTAAACTCGATGCAAAACGTAAGTGATGACTTTATGACAAACGATGTTACGTATCTTTCTGTGATGCGAGATAACCTAGATGTATTGAGCACAGCGATGAATTAGGAGAATTTATGCCTCAGTTAATATGCAATAACCTTGCGGTTGGCTACGAAACTAAAATCGTAGCCACCGACATTACCTTTGAAGTGAATGCCGGTGATTACTTGTGCATCATAGGCGAAAATGGATGCGGGAAAACCACGTTGATGAAGACCGTTTTAGGTTTGCTATCACCTTTGGGTGGGCAGCTGCAATTTGGAGATGGTCTTCGCTCGAACGAAATTGGCTACTTGCCACAGCAAACCGATATTCAACGCGATTTTCCAGCCTCTGTTATGGAAATTGTGTTGTCCGGTTGCTTAAATCGCATGGCCCTACGCCCGTTTTACACAGCGACCGAAAAAAACCTGGCCCATACAAATCTTGAGAAAATGGGCATTGAAACGCTGAAAAACCGTTGTTATCAGAGCGTTGCGGTGGGCAACAGCCGCGGGTGGGTTTGGCGCGTGGTGGTTGTGCTACACAAAAAATGGTGCTGCAAGATTCGCCTGTG
>CAYJJK010000054.1:0-9752 GCA_964370445.1 uncultured Oscillospiraceae bacterium
CGGGCTTCCTGCCCGCGGCCATAGCCCGTCATTCTCTTTGCCATTTTTTGGCCCCCCGCCCAATCTCATGATCATCTTTTTTTAGCTATTACAT
The DNA here is from genome assembly GCA_964370445.1 of uncultured Oscillospiraceae bacterium. Taxonomy (GTDB): domain Bacteria; phylum Bacillota; class Clostridia; order Oscillospirales; family Ruminococcaceae; genus JAAYCI01. The sequence goes on from CAYJJK010000054.1 coordinate 95, forward strand.
TCTAGTGTATCAGTTTTTGTCAATATTTGCAAACAATACAAAAACAAGATAACGAAAAATCGCCTTGCAAAAAACAAGACGATTTTTCGTGCTTTATTTGGCTGATTTTAATAAGCAATACCCTGTGCCAGCATAGCCGTCACCACTTTTTCAAACCCTGCAATATTGGCACCTGCCGTTAAATCTCCCGGCTTTCCATAACGCTTTGCCGCTTCCAAAGAGCTGTGCACAATGTTGTACATAATCTCTCTCAAACGGCCTTCCACTTCTTCAGACCCCCAGTTCAAGCGCATGGAGTTTTGGCTTAATTCACGTCCGCTTGTGGCCCCTCCGCCAGCATTCGACGCTTTGCCCGGGCCATAAATAATCCCGCTTTGCCTAAGCACTTCAATCGCCTCTGGCGTGCAGGGCATGTTGGCACCTTCCGCCACAATTACCACACCATTTTTCACAAGCATTTTCGCGTCGTCTACATTCAATTCATTTTGGGTAGCACAAGGCAAAGCAATATCTACCGGTACATCCCACACACTTTCACCCTTACAATATTTTGCATCTCTGTCTTGCAAATACTCGTGAATTCGACCACGTTTTTTTAGCTTGATCTCTTTAATCAAATCCAAATCGATACCGTGCTCATCATAGATATACCCATCAGAGTCGCTCATCGTCACCACTTTACCACCCAGCTGCTGTGCTTTTTCGGCTGCAAAAATGGCGGCATTACCACTGCCAGAAACTGCCACACGTCGGTCGCTCATAGAGCCTTTACCTAACACTTTAAGAGCTTCTTGCACAAAATAGCATAAACCATATCCAGTGGCCTCTGTTCGCACCAAGCTTCCACCAAAACTAAGGCCTTTTCCCGTTAAAATACCTACAAACTCATTTTGTAGCCGTTTATATTGCCCAAACAGATAGCCAATTTCCCTTGCACCTACCCCAATGTCTCCGGCAGGAATATCGGTGTATTGGCCAATATGTTTTGAAAGCTCTGTCATATAGCTTTGGCAAAAGCGCATCACCTCATCGTCGCTTTTGCCCTTTGGATCAAAATCTGCACCGCCTTTACCACCACCCATAGGCAAGGTAGTGAGGCTGTTTTTAAACACTTGCTCAAACCCTAAAAACTTGATTACTGACGCTGTTACCGTTGGGTGAAAACGCAAGCCTCCTTTATAGGGTCCCAGTGCAGAATTAAACTGCACCCGATAACCGCGGTTCACTTGTACGCGACCATTATCATCCACCCAAGTAACACGAAAATGAATGAACCTCTCTGGTTCTACAATCCTTTCTAAAATACCATGTTTTTGAATGTCATTACGGCTTGCACATACAATGTCTAAACTTTCAAATACTTCGCGAACTGCCTGCAAAAATTCTGTTTCACCGGCATTCAATTTTTCGGTCGCTTCGTATACATCTTGAACATAGCTACACTGAAACATATGCGTCACCCTTTCATTTCACGAAAATCATTGTATTCACGTCAACGCACCATCGTTCATAAGCATTATAGGCTGTTTTGAATTAAAAAGCAAATCTGAACACCGGTATAGCATACAATGTAGGTGTTTATTTTATAAAAAAAAAGAAAGACAGTTGTCTTTCTTTTTTGCAAGCAAACCGTAAGCCGGGTTCTGTAATTGAGGACAATCTATCTTGGCCGACTGTCGCCAGACGGCTCATGCCATGTAGGAGACGCGCAGGGTACGCTGAGGGGATCCCCTCTGTCTCCGATGTTGCTTCCGGTAGGGTTTACAGGGCCGCAAAGTCGCCAGTGCGCCGGTGAGCTCTTACCTCACCTTTCCACCCTTGCCACGCACCCAAAATAGGCCGTTCGGCGGTTACTTTCTGTTGCACTATCCCTAGGGTCGCCCCCGGCTGCCGTTAGCAGTTACCGTTCCCTTATGAAGCCCGGACTTTCCTCACCCGCATAAGCGAGCGCTGCCCTCCTGTTTACTTGCCTTTAACAGTATAGTTGTTTTGTATGGATTTTGCAAATCGTTGCAAAAATTTCATGCTTTCCTTTGTGCATTTTATTCCGCATTCCAGCTTGCCAAATACTGTTTTTGCTCTTCGGTAAGGCTATCGATCATATAGCCCTCAAACGCCAATTTGCGGCGTGCCACCTCACTGTCGATCTCATCTGGCACAAGATTGATTTTTTGTTTTGGTGGGTACTTTACCATGTACTCGGCACATTTTGCCTGGATGGCAAAGCTCATATCCATAATTTCGGCGGGATGTCCGTCTCCGGAGGCTAAATTCACAAGGCGACCTTCCGCAATCAGCGAAATCCAGCGCCCGTTTGGCATGCGATAACCACGGATGTTATGGCGTTGTTCTTTTTCCTCGGTGGCAATGCGAGCAAGCGCCTCACCGTCGATTTCCACATTAAAGTGGCCTGCATTGCACAAAACGGCCCCATCTTTCATCTGTAGAAAATGTTCTTCGCGGATGACATCGCGGCAACCGGTAACGGTAACAAAAAAGTCACCTTCTTTTGCAGCCTCTGCCATTGGTTTTACATCAAACCCGTCCATGATTGCTTCGATGGCCTTTACCGGGTCAATTTCGGTAACGGTGACACGTGCACCAAGGCCTTTCGCACGCATGGCAACGCCCTTGCCACACCAGCCATATCCGTTTACCACAACCGTTTTTCCAGACACGATGAGGTTTGTTGTTCGATTGATGCCGTCCCACACCGATTGCCCCGTGCCGTAACGGTTGTCAAACAAATGTTTACACTGGGCATCATTCACCAGCATCATCGGAAAACGCAGCACACCATCTCTATCCATCGCACGCAGGCGAATCACACCCGTGGTGGTCTCTTCACAACCTCCCAGCACCTTATCGCAAAGCTCTGGATATTCTTCATGCAAAATATGCACAAGATCACCGCCGTCATCAATCACAACATCCGGGCCGGCTTCTACTGTTTTGCGCAAATGGTTCATATACTCTTCCTGCGTTGCCGCATGCCAAGCAAACACCTGCATGCCTTGCTGCGCCAAAGCAGCCGCCACATCGTCTTGTGTGGATAAGGGGTTACTGCCTGTAACATACATTTCAGCGCCACCTTCTGCTAGCACTTCGCACAGGTATGCGGTTTTGGCTTCTAAGTGAATCGAAAGCGCCACCTTTAGGCCTGCAAACGGCTTATCTTTTGCAAATTCTTCTCGAATGCTGGAAAGTACCGGCATATGGCCTGCCACCCAATCAATTTTGCGTTTTCCACTCTCTGCCAATTGGATGTCACGAATCTCACTCATTGTTATTCCTCGCTTTCTTTTTTTAGCAATGTTATTGTTTTAAATATTTCTTTTGCAAACGTTCTATTTCAAAATAGATGCGCTCTTCGTCTAAGGTTTGTAAAACACCCTGCTTCATCAAAAATCGTCCGTTTACCATCACGCTGTCCACCTCGCTACCGTTTGCCGAGTAAACCAGCGCCGTAAGTAAATTATTTCGCGGCTGAAATTGAGGACAATCCAAATCAATAAAACACAAATCGGCACATTTTCCCTCTTCAATGCTGCCCACTATATCTTGCAAACCAAGGGCTATTGCCCCGTTTTTGCTTGCACATTGTAACACATGCTGTGCCGGCGCACATTGTGCATCCGTTGTAGTTCCTTTGTGAATATAAGAAAGTGTGGCCATCTCACGAAACAGGTTGAGGCTGTTGTTTGAAGCCGGCCCGTCTGTACCAAGGCAAAGATTGACCTCAGCTTCTTGCAAAGCCGCATACGGGGCAAACCCATTGCCTAACTTCATGTTGCTGATGGGGTTCATTGCCACCGAAACATCGTACGCCTTTAAAAGCGCAATGTCCTCTTTATCAAGATACACCCCGTGTGCTGCCAGTGTAGGCTGTGAAAATAGGCCAAGCTGCGCAAGATAGCGCACCGGGCTTACCCCATGCTGTTTATAGCAAGTTTCCACCTCATATTGTGTTTCCGAAAGGTGAATATGAAAGCCAAGTTCTTTTTCTTTAGCAATCCCAACCAGTTCGCGCAAATAGCTGTCACAACAGGTATATATTGCATGGGGACCCAGCCGAAATGTCACCAGTGCATTGTTTTTCTTCGCCACTTCCATTTCAGAAAATGCCTCTTGCAAACGTCGCTCTCCACCCGCTTTGTCGTCTTCTGTGCAGGCAAGCCCACGGCTGATAACAGCTCTTAAGCCACTTTCTTTTGCACTTTGCACACTTTTTTCACAAAACATGTGCATGTCCGAGAAGGTAGTGGTGCCCGTTCGCACCATCTCTACAGATGAAAGCAAATTGCACCAATACGCGTCTTCACCCGTCATACTGTCTTCCACAGGCATGATGCGCTCAAACAACCACTCATTGAAGGAAAGATCATCGGCATAATTGCGAAACAAACTCATATAGGCATGGGTATGCGCATTAATAAGACCTGGTATCACCAGTTTGTTTTTGGCATCCACCACTTCTTTTGCTTTGTGTGCACCGCCCGGCTCGCAAATGGAAACAATTTTTCCGTCCTTAATTAGAATATCACGTTTTGCAACCTGTGCACAAGGCTCCCACAAAAGCACCTGTCCGTTTTGAATCCAAGTATCCATGGTGTTCTCCTATTTATCTTTATCTCGCTCTCTTTCTAAGATACGCATCGGTGTTCCCTCTAGCCCAAACACACCTCGAATTTGGTTTTCCAAATATCGTTTATAAGAAAAATGAAACAGCTCGCGGTTGTTTACAAAGCACGCAAAGGTAGGCGGACGTGTAGAGACTTGCGTCATATAGTAAATTTTAAGGCGTTTTCCTCTGTCTGTGGGAGGCTGTACACGCGCAGTGGCATCGGCCAACAAACTATTAAGCTTACCCGTTGTGATGCGCATGGCGTTTTGATCGTCCACATAACGGATGAGCTCAAGCAGTTTCGACACTCGCTGCCCTGTTTTTGCCGAAATAAAGATGATGGGCGCATAGGACATGAAAGAAAAATCCTCTTCCAGCTTTTTGCGTTGCTCGTTCATGGTTTTATCATCTTTTTCTACGGCATCCCATTTGTTTACCACAATGATGCACGCCTTACCGGCCTCATGGGCAAACCCGGCCACCTTGCTGTCTTGCTCGGTAAAGCCTACTGTTGCATCAATCAAAATAATGGCCACGCGCGAGCGCTCCACTGCGGCCAAGCTACGCACCACACTGTAGCGTTCCACACCATCTTCCACTTTATTTCTGCGGCGTAAACCTGCTGTATCAATAAAGGTAAACTTGCCATACTCGTTTTCAATGTCCGAATCCACTGCATCACGCGTGGTACCGGCTTCGTCGGCCACTATCATGCGCTCTTCGCCAAGCAGATAGTTCACAAGGCTAGATTTACCCACATTTGGACGCCCAATCACAGCCACCGGGATACGGTCATCTTCCTCTTGCCCTTCCTCTGCATTTGGCAAACATTTCACCACTTCATCCAACAAATCACCCGTGCCATGCCCGTGCACCGATGACACCGGATACGGCTCGCCCATACCCAATGTGTAAAAATCATACACTTCCAAAGGCACGTTGCCGGGGGCATCGGCTTTGTTCACCACTAAAAACACCGGTTTCCCACTGCGTAATAAAAGCGGTGCAATGTCTGCATCCGTTGCGGTAACGCCACAGCGCAAATCTGTGATGAATAAAATGGCATCGGCCATATCAATGGCTATTTGCGCTTGCTCACGCATACGGCGCAAAAGCCCATCGTCACTAGCAGGCTCTATCCCACCGGTATCAATAAGTATAAACTCATGCCCACACCACTCAGATCCTGCACAAAGTCTATCCCTCGTAACTCCAGGCTCATCTTCTACTATGGCAAGGCGTTTGCCCACCAATTTATTAAACAGCGTGGATTTTCCAACATTTGGGCGCCCCACAATGGCGACAATCGGCTTCGACATGCCCTGCTCCTTTTTTTCGTGTGTTTATTCTGCTAATAAAGCCTGCAAAAGACTGTCTCCATTGCAAGGCACAACTTCCACTTTCACTGAAAGTTCTGTTTCAAGTTCCTCTACACTCATGCCACATAAAAACAAATCGCCTTCGGCACGTAACATATTTTCGGCAATCAGAATGCGGTTTGTGTGCAGTTTACCCCTCATCTGGTTTACAATATCTCTGCCTGTAAGCAGCCCGGTCACTGTGATGTTTGGCCCAAAAAATTCATTTTGTATTTCGTGCACTTGAATATTGGCAGAACAGCTTCTAGCTTTCACAGCCATTGCCAATTTTTTGAGTAGAGGTGCGGCAAGGACGCCTGTTACGATGTCGGCAGAAATAGAAGATGGCAACTCATTTGCTTCCCCCAATGCTTCCACAAATTCATCGTGCAGCATGCGCCACATGCCCACTCCATTTTCTAGCTGATGAAAACCACCGTAAAACTCATACTCCGGCAGAGGACGTCCCGCAAGCAAAAACCATTCGTCTGAAGGATATACCAGCCTCTCTTCATATTTTCTTAAAAACAATTCCCCATAAGAAAGCATAATTTCCAGCTGTACTGCTGCTTTTTGTGGCGTATAGGTCTCAAGTGACGCAAGGCCCTCTCGATACTTGGTAAGGCCCACCGGCACTGCGGCAATGCTTTGCAATGCTGGATACAATGTTTCTAGCCACTCTATACTTTTTTTTAGCTCTTTTCCGTCGTTAACATCAGGGCACAAAACCAGCTGCGTGTTCAATGCAATGCCTTCTTTTGCAAGACGCGGTAAAAAATCCAGCACCTTTCCGGCATTTTTGTTGCCCATAAGCTCACAGCGCAATTCTATGTTTGCAGTGTGCACACTCACATTGATTGGGGAAATACGCATTTCTATAATGCGCTCTATCTCTCGTTCTTGTAAGTTTGTAAGTGTAATGTAGTTGCCAAACAAAAACCCAAGACGTTCATCGTCATCTTTAAAATAAAGCGACTGGCGTAAACCTTTGGGAAGCTGATCGATAAAGCAAAACTGGCAGTGGTTTTTGCACGAGTGCTGCGGACCAATAAGATAAGAGGCAAAACGGCAGCCCAAATCCTCTGTTTCACTTTTTATTACCAAAAACTGCTGTTGGGGGGCTTGCTTGCTTTCACTTGCCAGCAAAACCGGGTTTTGGCTTGCAGAGTAAAATTCATAATCAATACCATCCAGTATTTCATGTCCATCAATACAAAACAACTGCATCCCACCGCGCAAACCCGCTTTGTGTGCCGGTGTATTTTCATCTACTGTCTCAATAAAAACTGCCACCATACCCCCCTTTCAGGCCACAAAAAACAACACACTTTCACATTGTTTAAGGCTCATTTTGCTCTAAATCGAAAAGAAAGCGCAGGGACGTGAACCCCTGCGCCGCATCTCTTCTTACGCTTCTTTTTGTTTCACTACTTCGCGGCCTTTATAAAAACCGCATTGTCCACATACCTGATGTGGCACTCGGTAGGAACCGCACTGTGCACAAGTAACAAGTGTTGGGGCGTCAATTTTCCAAACATTGGAACGACGTTTGTCCCTGCGAGCTTTCGAATGTTTCCTCTTTGGTACTGCCATGATAAGCACCTCCTCTATCTTGGCTACCCTACCCGAAGGAGGGGCATCATAATGTATCTTCTTCGTTTAGCAAGTCCCTAAGGGCCTGCCAACGTGGGTCAACCTGTTGTGTTTCATCATCTTCTTTGCAAAGGCATTCATCCTTTGGGCATCCGCAAGCTATGCACAGCCCTTTGCAAGTATCTTTACATAAAAGTACCGAATCTACATCCATCAAAAGCTCACTATAAGAAAGTTCCTCTAAGTCAATCCCTCCCGCATTCGTGAACGGGAACTCCAGAAATTCCTCTTGTAAATCTGATGGCGCAATGTGAAACGTTCGGTCTAAAATCCATTCTTTTTCCAGCGGCCTTGCGCACCTTGCACAATCGGCTTCTATTTGCACTTTTAGCATCATTGTAAGACACACCGATGCATTTTCAGCCACCGCATGGTAGTTTACATGCAAAGGTCCTTTTATGGAAAATCCGCCAAAATCACGACCGGAAAAATCAAAACTTGCATCGCCTTCTTCGCTCTCTTGCTTTCGGGCAAACAATGCTTGTAAGTCCAGCTCCATGTAAATCCCTCATTTCACCTCATCAAAGCACTGCCAAATTATTATACCGAAACCAAAGGAACTTGTCAAGGAAAAATCTGCACTTTGAACAGTTTTTTATTTATGCCAACGCCTGCCAAAGCAAAATGCCACTAACACAACAAAGCACTGCCCCAAATGCAACCACACTGATAACAATACTGCGGCTTTTAGCTCCCGCAGCAACCAAACCAGATGCCGGCAAGGCGCTTTTGGGTAAGCGATTGCTGCGGCTTAATGCGCCAAACAAAGGTTTGTATAACAAGAGTGCAAAGCTTGCGTTAAGTGTGCCTTTAATTAAGTTGAACGGCAAGAACACCGGCACCAACATAGCTGCCACTGCTTCGCGCGGCATCCCCGTGTAAATAGGTGTTAAAAAGAAGTTCCAAAGCAACATCATTACTGTCATGCATAAAACACCAAAGGCAAGGCCAAAAAGAGCACCTGATGCCGTGCTTTTTTTGCGATAGATCAAAACCGCAGGGCACACAAACGAGCAGGAAGCCACAACATTCATCACCATGCCAATAATGCCTGAATCGCTTACGGTAACCATCTCTACCAAAGACACAGTTACCGAAACCAAAATGGCAGGTAAAGGCCCATACAAAAAACCTGAAATTAGAATGATGACGTCTTTCGGGTCATACTTTAAATAAGGGGCTGCCGGGGCAATGGAAATGCGTCCCACCACCGTAACCACAAGGGCAATTGCAGCAAAAGCTGCCAACATCACCAGTTTTCTTGTTCGTTCACTTGCCATTTTTACCACTCCTAAAAATAAAAGATACACCTGAAAGGAAAAAGCCTTCTAGGTGTATCGAGAAACGCAAACAAATATGTTTTCGCTCTACATCTTCTTCCATCCAGACTGTACTGTCGGTATTGGAGTTTCACCAATTCGGCGCTGAGTTAAACAGCGTTCGCGGACTATAACCGCCGGTCGGGAATTTCACCCTGCCCTGAAGACATTTATTATTCAGTTGTTCATCAAAAGTATAGCACAGCATTTCCCTCTTGGCAAGAGCAAACCTGCATTTTAGTTAAAAAATATTTTTCAACTTTAGCCATGTTCGGCACATATAGCTGCCGGCAAATGATCGCTTGAAAAATAGCCTGTATCACTTGGGCAGGCAGGCCCTGCCACAGCACCGGTTTCAGTGCAATAGGCCAATTCCTGCACCTGTGCACTAACCGGAAACTCCTGATAAGGCAAAGCCTGTTGAGCCTCGGCCATCACGTTGCGCCAAGCCAATGTGGGCGGATGGGCACTGTTATTTACAGAAAGTGGGGTATTGTCATCATATCCATACCAGCTGGCCGTTACATAATAAGGGGTAAGTCCGATAAACCAATGGTCGCGATTATCACTGGTGGTGCCGGTTTTCCCCACACTATCCATTTCGCCCGGTACCCGGCGGACTGATGCCGTGCCCACGCCTGGCATCACTTCGGCCAACACGCGGTTCATGATGTAGGCTGTATCCTCTTCAATGGCCGCGTGCG
>CAYJJK010000054.1:9762-17591 GCA_964370445.1 uncultured Oscillospiraceae bacterium
CTGTTTCAAAAATAACATCGCCGGTCCCCTTGGTTACCTCACTGTAACTATAGGCATCTGCCACTAGGCCGCCATTGCCAAACATTGCGTAAGAGCGCGCCATGTCAAGTGGTGTAATGCCAAATGTGCTACTTCCAAGCACCAGCGGGCCGTAATCTCTGTCGTCCGGCACAAAGGTTTCAATGCCCAAATCATCCGTTACAAAATTGTACATGCGCCGCGTTCCCACTTCTTCGCCTACGCGCACGGCCACAGTATTTACACTGCGGGCAAAGGCTTCGGGCACCATAATTTCTTCGCCACTATAAATACGGTCTACATTTGCAGGCCAAGGCTCCATTTCACCCGTTTCCTCGTTTTCCTCTTCAGCCACTGCCTCATCTAAAAAGAAAGAAGACCAAAGGATGTCACCGTCTTCAATGGCCAGCGGATACGGCGCAATGCCCTTCATGGTGCTGCCCACTTGACGCACAGCGTCAATACTACGGTTAAATCCACGGCTAATTTCTTTTTCACCAAGGCCACCTACAACGGCACAAATCCCGCCTTCATAATTGAGGCTTATCATCGCCGCTTGCGCATATTCCTCCACGTCCCCGATAACGGCATTGCCATTTTCGTCCAGTATTTCCTCTCCATTTTCGTCCGACAACGGGCCTTGCACAGTGTGCGACGGGCGTGGGTAGCTAATGGCATTTTCCATTTCAGCTTCCATTGCCTCTTGCAACTCGGGCACAACGGTTGTGTGAATGCGCAACCCACCATTGTATAATAGGTGGCTGGCCTCACTGCGTGTAAGCGAGCGCTCTTCCTCCAGCTGATCCATCAGCTCCTCTATCACTGCATCGGTAAAGTAGCTCGTCACCGTGGTTTCACGTGCATCCACCTCTTCCTCCACCAATTGAAGCGGCGTGGCAATCGCTTCACTGTGCTCCACCTGCGTGATGTACCCCTCTGCCAACATTTGATCCAGCACATAATCCCGCCGTTCCAAATGCCGTTCCGGGTTTGTTCTTGGGTTATAGCTGGCGGGGCTTCGTGTGATGGCCGCAAGGCTGGCACATTCGGCCAGTGTTAAGTTTTCCACATTTTTACCAAATAATTTTTGGCTTTCAGCCTGCACCCCGGCCGTATTGTCTGTAAAGCTAATTGTGTTTAAATAGGCAGACAAAATTTCATCTTTGGTATAGCTGTTATCCATCACCCACGCGCGATAAATTTCTCTTAGTTTTCGCAAATATCCATCCATTCCACTGGCTTCATCGTCACGCAATAAATTTTTCACCAATTGTTGATTGATGGTAGAAGCTCCTTGACGCATACCATCTTCTCCGCCGATATAGCTCCCCGTAAGAATGTATTTCAGTTCATTTACTGTACTATAAATTGTACGTGAAATATCTACACCACCATGCTCGTAAAACCCTTGATCTTCCACGGCAATAAAAGCATTTTTTAAATTTTGTGGCATCAAATCGCCACTGACATACTCTTTTTCCTGTGTATTTTGCAACACCGCATAAATTTGCTCTTCGCCCGTTTGTGTATCTGTATAATATAATATTGTCTGTGCATTATAGGGAATTTGATCGAGATCCAAAAACAAATCGTCATTGCGCGTGCTATATTTCCAATACGCCAATACGCCTCCTGCGCCCACAAGCCCCAGCACAAGAAAAAAAAGAAGACAAAACGAAACAATACGCAACACCTTTGCCTTGGTGCTTAGCTCTTTAAAACGTTGTGCAGCCCCTTTCTGCTTTTGGCACAATGCTTTCCAAGAGCATACCAAAGGGTTTCTGCCTTTAACACGATGTTTTTTTGTTTTTTTCTCCGGCAAAGTGTTTCCCTCGGACAAGTCATCCTGCTTTGCCAAATCCCATACCGAGGCCGATGTGTGCACAGCCCCATGTGTCTCTTGTCTGTAAGGCACTTCCTGCTGGCCAGTTAACTCCCACACGGAGGGAGTTGCTGCAACAGGTGAAGGTGGGTTATTTTGTTGGCTATCTGCATTATGATGCCCTTGTGCTGCAAGCTCCCACACAGAAGGTGATGGTGCTTCATTTTTTTGCACATTTGTATTGTTTGGTATTTGTTCTGCAAGTTCCCACACTGAAGAAGACACAGCAGGTGGTGATTCCACTATATCACCTTGTAGCGAAGTTGAAAGCCATGTCTCTTCGTATGCGCCTGTAGAAGGTACAAATTCATCACTTGTACTAGCAGGAGGGGATGCTGATGATTCAGCCTTATCATTATGTTGCGATGAGGTACGCCGCGTAATTCGGCCAGCCTGTCGATTCTTGTTGTCCATTGAATCTTGTGGTTGTTTTGTTTCATCTTCAAAGAGCATCGTTTCACCCCTCCTTTTTCAGTTACACCCATTTTTCCTTTAGACAGTATATCGTATCATCTTACAAAGCACAACAACCGAACTTGAAATTTGACTGTTTTTTCACATTTCGTTTGTAATTTATTCTTATTTTATGTCACTTTAAAAATTTAATCAAAAAAGAGAGGCTGCCCTTATAAAAAGCAGCCTCAAAATATTTTCATTCACCAATATTAAGAAATGATTGCACCAAACAGATTTTAAAACAAACTTCACACTTTCAATTGACCTTATGCCTCTGTAAGCGCCACCAAAACATCATTTTCGTGAATCACTTCATCCGGCTTCACCGGAAAAATCCTCTTTTCATCACGAATAATCGCCAAAATAGAGGTTTCATGCTTTTGACGAATGTCCGACTCCCGCACCGACTTGCCCACCCATTCTGGCATTGGGTGCATCTCTGTAATCAGATAGCTGTCGTTGTCTTCTAAAACATCCAGTATATTGGGCTTCACCAAACGGTGAGCCACTTTAATTCCCATTTCCCGTTCGGGTATTACCACAAGGTTTGCACCGATACTTTCAAGCAATTTTTTTTCGCGTAGAGTATAGGCCTTCACCACAATATTCTTTGTCCCAAGTTCTTTTGCCGTCATTGTGGCCATCAAAGACGCCTCTAAATCGGTTTCACCCATAGCCATAATCACCGTGTCAAATTCACCAATCCCCAGTTTTCTTAGCGCCTCTTCATCGGTAACATCCACTTTTACCATATGCGTTGCATAGCCGGCTACTGTGTTCAGTTTTTCGCTGTCTAAATCACACGCCAAAATGTTCACACCATACCCCGCTAAAGCATGCACCACACTTTGGCCAAAACTGCCAAGCCCCAAAACCGCAAATTGAGTTGGATTATCTTTGTTTGATTTCATAAAAACACCCTTTCTATCCCATCACCACACGCTCATTTGGATACTCGTAGGCATCATAAGCATGGCGCTGGCGTATATTCAAAGTAATAAGAGCTGTAATGGGCCCAATTCGACCCACAAACATACATAATGCCACTACCACTTTACCTGCTGACGACAAATGAGGCGTGATGCCCGTTGTTAGCCCTACTGTTGCCGCAGCAGAAGAAGTTTCAAACAGTAGATCCATCATGGTGTGAGGAAACACCGAGTTCATCTCTGTATAGTATAAAATAAATGTTGCAAAAATCACCATCAAAACCAGCGACACCACCACGGCAAGTGCTTTTTGCAGAAGATCTAAGGGGATAGACCGCCCAAATGCTTCAATTTGTTTGCGGCTACGTAAAAGAGAGACTAAGGAGCACAATATCACCCCAATGGTTACCGTTTTCATGCCACCTGCTGTGCCGGAAGGCGATCCGCCAATCAACATCAGCATGCTACTAAAAAGCTGCGATGGTGTGGTTAAATCTCCTTGGTCTATGGTAGAAAACCCACAAGTTCTTAAGGTTGCGGATTGGAAAAACGCAGCCTGTAATTTTTGTGCAAAATTGAGCTGTGCCAATGTGCTTTGATTGTTCCATTCAAATAATAAAAACATGCCCATCCCAAACATCAATAATATGCCTGTAATGGTAATGGCAAATTTGCTGTGCAAAGACAAATACGCCCAGCGAAAAGGTACCCCGGTTTTCTTTTTGCGTCTTGCCTTCGTTGCCAAATCACTCCACACCATAAAGCCAAGCCCGCCTACCACCATCAGTGTGATGATGACTGCATTGATAAAATAGTTATCGCGATATGGTGCTAAGCTTGCCTCACCAATCAAATCAAAACCCGCATTACAAAACGAAGAAATCGAATGAAAAATTCCCTTTCCGATTGCTTCGGGCAAACTCATGTACGGTGGCGAAAAATAAAATCCCAAAGTAAGCAACACGGCCCCAATCCCCTCGGCCAACAATGTGATTTTTAGGATGTTGACTGTTAAACGCACCATGCCGCCCACATTGTCTTGATTAAAAGAAGCTTGTAGAATCATGCGGCTTTCAAGAGTGATACTGCGACGTAAAAAAACAAGAAAAATCGTCATGACTGTAAAGAAGCCTAGACCACCCAACTGAATAAGTACAAGAATCACAATTTTTCCAAATAAACTCCATTGTGTCAATGTGTTTACTACCACAAGTCCAGTAACACAATTTGCGGAAACTGCCGTGAAAAAAGCATTCAACCATCCCACGCTATGCCCATTTTGACTGGAGATTGGCAAATTCAGCAACACTGTTCCCATCAAAATCATAGCGACAAAACTTAATGTAATAGCCTGTGGCGGCGAAAGATGCAGCCATCTCTTCATAGCAGATTTTCCTCCCATATATCTTTACCATCTATTCGCGATTTATGTGCTAGAAATGACATTGAAACGCAAACCAAATGATAGCTGAATTCTGATTTCAACAAGTATACACAATGAACTACACCCGATATTATTTTAGGTAAAAAAACACTCAAAGAAAACAAGCTTATTTTGATACAATAAGAAAATTTTAACAAATACTCAAATCCAAAAGTGAATATTTGTTGTGATTTGTGCTCTACTCTGGACTTGAGCAAACAAAATCTTTAGTCAAAACGAAATTTCTTTTCTAGCAACTCTTGCGCATAACATGAAACATCATCGTAAATCTCTTGAAAAGATGTTAATACCTGTTTGCCTTGCTCTGTAAGTTTTGTATTGCCTCGTTGATGTCCACCTTTTTCTGAGGTCACCACTGCAAATCCTAATTCTTCTTCCATAATGTGGATGATGCGCATCGCCTTTGTATAAGACATTCCCATTGCATTTGTGGCTTGTTTAATCGAAGCATATTTTTCAATATTCTGCAACAACTCCATAGGACCTACAGAAAAAAATGCCCGGTTTTTTCCTATTTTCAACCTTGTTTCAATCCACATGTTGCTCACCCCTTCTTTGCAAAACCATCTACATCCACAACACCAAACAAATATCACGTTACAATTGCTTGCATTGCTCAACTTTTGCATGATATAATTAAACTAGCTTTTAACAGGATTATCGGAGGGCATTATGTCACACTTTATAGAATTTCATAATGTATCGAAAATTTATAAAACTGGAGAAGTAGAAACATCCGCATTAAACGACGTCAATTTTTTTGTAAACGCAGGTGAATTTTGTGTTGTAGTGGGCCCTTCCGGTGCTGGAAAAACCACCATTTTGAATATTTTAGGGGGCATGGATTCGCCCACAAAAGGTTCTGTTTATCTCGATGGCAATTGTATATCTAAATATAATGCAAAACAACTTACAGCTTATCGTCGTTTTGACATTGGGTTTGTTTTTCAATTTTACAATTTGGTTCAAAATTTAACTGCGCATGAAAATGTTGAGCTGGCTAGTGACATCAGCCGCGACCCCTTAGATGTGACACAGGTTCTCACAGAAGTGGGCCTTGCAAATCGCATGGATAATTTTCCTGCTCAGCTTTCCGGTGGCGAACAACAACGAGTGGCCATTGCCCGTGCACTTGCAAAAAACCCGAAATTACTATTATGTGATGAGCCAACTGGTGCTTTAGATGACCATACCGGTGAGCAAATATTATCACTTTTGCAAAAAACCAGCCAAAAAACCGGCACAACCGTCATAGTCATCACGCATAACAGCGCAATCACAAAAATGGCCGATCGCGTCATCAAGGTGAAAAACGGCCAAATCAATGCTGTGTTGGTGCAAGAAAATCCTCTGTCCGCAGAAGAAATTGAATGGTAGTATCAAATCAAAATAACCCTTCAAGTAAAACTCCAATTCTACATCTAAGGCGGTGTAGGTTGGAGTTTTCATGAATTACATTCCGACTAGACATCTAAAAGGCTATAAATACGCACATCTCCCTCTTTCATACAAAGCGCCTTGATCTGGGGAAAATATTTCTGGAAGTGAGCAGAATTACTATGTGTTTCAATGGCTGCATCATCCTTCCACTCTTCTAACATGGTAATCACAGTGGGATCTGTATCATCTACATATGCGGCATAATGGATACAGCCCGGCTCCTTTGTTGACTCCTCTATTAACAACTTGAGATAACGAAGAAATTCCGCACGATTTTCAGCAGACACATAATTTACAGCTACAATTTTTTTCATTTTCATATCCTTCCTTTGTTGCAGATATAACAATTTTTAGAAAAACCTTTCCAATCGTAAACATTGCATCATAAAAAAATAATCGAACAAATAAATATAAAAATTAGAAACTAATTATGTGATTCCAGTATATCCTATCCAGATTTTTTCTTTCTGGGCTTTGGAATTGGAATTGATAACTCCAAAATAGTAGCCACTTGACAAACCAAATCTGTATCCTCAATATCAAGAATATAGTGTTCTTTTGCATTTGCATAAGGGATTCCCACATGCGCTGCCTTCAAAAGAGATTCAACCGGCTCAATTTTTTTAATAAATACAGTAGCATTGCAAACTAGAAAAATAGGTTTATCATTGAGGTACACCATGTACTCTCCAAACATCTTTTTATATCTTACAGCACCGAGTGCATGAATTTGCTCGCAAACAAATTCAACATAACTTTGTGGTGTAGACACTGTTAGACCTCCTACAACCTTATTTAGGATTCTTTGCTTTTGTTGCAATACCAAAACCAAAAACTCGTGCAAATACAGCATTTTTAACATAAAAATCCGTCTTAATAAGTTCATCCATTGTTCTTTTATTGATTTGACATCCCGATGGATTCTTCCCCCAAACCAAATTAACCTTATCAAACACTTTTCCCTGTATATCAGACGGGCGGATGTGCTCAATAAAAAGATAGGAACCACCCGGCTTTAAAACCCGTTTTATTTCCTTAAGAGCCAGGTTGATATCATTTATTGAGCACAGCAATAAAGTGCCAACCACTGTATCAAAAGTATTATCTTCAAATGGTAAGCTTTCCACAGAAGCGTGTACATATTTAAATTGATTAGACGTTGAAAGGTCAGATCTAATATCTGTACCCACTAATTCTTGAACCTTAGAAAAGTCATAATACCGGCAATTAATAGCTGTACCTATACCAATTTCTAAAACACGTCCATACGCTTGTTTTATCAATCTTTTCCTGATGCCAGATAAAAAAATAGATTCAAGCGGCCACATGAACACATCGTAACCAACCATTGATAACTCCTATGATTTTAACATATTATAGCATAAGTATGTTAAAATGAAAATAGATAAAATCCGCCATAGATAACTCTAAGACGGATTTTATCTGACCTAAAGTCAGTGGTGACCCCTAGGGGAATCGAACCCCTGTTTACGGCGTGAGAGGCCGTCGTCTTAACCGCTTGACCAAGGGGCCATAAAACTGCTTTAGGGGATAAGGCTAAAGCAGAAAATTAATAAAATAGAGCCGGCACCTACCTATTTTCCCAGGTCGTCACCAACCAAGTATTTTCGGCACAACCAAGCTTAACTTCTGTGTTCGG
>CAYJJK010000055.1:0-17556 GCA_964370445.1 uncultured Oscillospiraceae bacterium
TATATCACACACAATCGAAATGCTATAAACAATGGAATAGCTACAAATAGTTTGATATCGCAAACAATGGAGTGGGTTATAGTTTCACCTAACAGGCATGAGTATAAACGTATTTTTTTTGATACAAATATTATAAATTCCGTTGCCCAAAACACAGAATTTGCAGGTGAAAATTTTATTACTAAATATTGGGGTGGAAGTAATAAATATGCACCTGTAGCATCTGTGTTCAATGTTTATGAACTTTCTAAATGCTAAAGGAGATAGCAAAAAGAAGATTCTTGAAATGTTTAATTTAGTGCTGTTGTTGGTTATAGAAACTTATCCAAAACTTATTGAATTCGAAAAATATGCGATACATTTCAGAATGAGATGATATGTTTTTTACAGGCACAAAAAGCTTAGGATTTAATATTCAACTTGAAACCCCTATTTTCTTAAAATCTGTATCTCGAAGGGTAGTATTTTATCGCTAATTTTTTTTCCAATAACATCTACACCAACTATAATCGTTCCCGTTGGATATGAAGTGTAATACTTTTCTTTAAACATATCCAAATCATCATATTCAAACATTTCACAGCTAAACATTCCACTTGGAATAGAAATAACATCCGGAAGAGAAATATCGGGTCCCTTGATCTCAATACAGTTATATATTTTTACCCCTGTTTCTGTGGAGAACAAGCATTGACCTTGATTGATAGAGGGTGTTAAATCGCATTCGACGAGCTTTTTGTATAAGCGTGATAGGCTTTCCCAATAACTTTCCATAGAAAATTCAGCCACATCAAATTCTTCTGTCAAAAAATATCTTTTTTCAAACCCTTTCATGATAAGGCCGGTATCGTTTAGATCGTCCCGCTCAAAGTTTTGCCTTAGAGAGTTTAACCTAAAAATATTATCATTGATCTGCTTTTGTTTCTTACGTGCCAGGCCTTCGCCAACTTCAAGTATTTTTTCCACATCATAAGTATTGTCTGCCAGCATAAAATTTTGGAACTGATTTAATGGTATTCCTAAATCAGTGCATATAAAAATAAGGTCTAATATTACCATTTGACTTTTTGAGTAATATCTATAGCCACTTTTCTCGTTTACAAAGGCCGGTACTAATATGCCAAGTTTATCGTAATATCTAAGCATGCGATGACTTATTCCTTTAATTTTTGAAACATCGCCGATTGATAAATAATTTTTCATACAAACCTCTTGACTCTGACATGATGTTATACTTTATACTATTGTAGTACTTAAAGTAGGTTTAGTCAATTTTCATATCGGAGGTTTCTAATGGATTTAAAGTCAAAGAATTTTTACAAGTCAGTGATTCCAACCATCTGTGCCAGCATTGTTTCCGGGCTTTATGTGGTTGTGGACGGTATATTCGTGGGAAGAGGTGTGGGGGCCGGCGGTTTAGGTGCTGTAAATATAGCAATGCCCCTTATGCTATTTATCATGGCAATTACCATGATGCTTTCAATGGGTGGTGGTACATTGGCGGCTATCGCTTTGGGTAAAGGGAACAGTATTCGAGCCAATAATATTTTCAAAGTAACCCTTTCCGCAAGTGTTCTGTTTTCTGCCACAATGACTGCTATTTGCCTTTTAATCCCAGAACAGATAGCGAGATTCTTAGGTGCAAGCGATGGTTTATTAGAGTTAAGCACAACTTATATATTTTATTATGCAATGTTTAGCATATTTTTTGCTGTGTCAATGTCTCTATCTGTCTTTGTTAAAAACGACCAAAACCCAAACCTTGCCATGTATGGTATGATTGCAGGAGCCCTTACAAATATATTTTTAGATTGGCTCTTTGTATTTCCGCTAGAAATGGGAATTATGGGTGCTGCGATTGCATCAGGACTTGGGCAAATCTCAGCATGTATCATCTTATCTTTCCACTTTATCCGAAAAAAAGGTGTTTTGAGGCTTGGATTTCCCCAGAAAGAAAAAGGTCTGTTTCGGGAAATCGTGAAAGTGGGCACACCCGAATTTGTAACACAAATGAGCTCGCCTATATGTACGCTATTGTTTAACCTCTTGGTTGTTAGCGCGTTTGGTGATATTGGTGTTTCCGCTTTTTCAGCCGCATTCTATATTATATCCATTGTGTTGTTAGCGTTCATTGGTATGGGACAAGGAATTCAGCCCCTTTTTAGCCGAAGTTTAGGAGAAGGAAATCGGAGTGATATACAATATTACCTTAAAAAAGGGTTGGTACTGAATGTTATAATGGCGGCAGTGATTTATGCACTTTCGTTTTTCTTTGGTAGCTATGTGCTACAAATATTTACAAACGATGCTGAGCTTGTCACGCTCGCTAAAAGCTTTTTAGATATTTATGGTATCAGTTTTATATTTGCATCCGTGAACATCGTTTTAACAACATATTTCCTTGCAATCAAAAAGACTAAGCAATCGCTTATGATTGCCGTTTCGCGCAGTTTTATTATCAATATAGCACTTATATTGTTGACCCCTATGATTTTCGGTAAAAATTTCATCTTTTTAGGTATTGTTTTTACAGAAGCAGTTGTGATGGTGATATCACTTACGCTCTATAAAAAGACCCCATTATTAGGAGGACAAAATAATGTGTAAAATTATTACAATCGGTCGAGAATTTGGAAGCGGTGGTCGAGAGGTAGGAAAACGACTTGCAGAGGGACTTGATTTTGCCTACTATGACAAAGAACTAATCCAGAAAATAGCAAATAGTAGTGGTTTTGATCGCACTTATATTGAAAGGCAGAGCGAACAGTATAACAAGACAGTATTTCCATATTTGATTGGCAGAACTTTTGCAACATCTAATCAACCTACTATACAAATGAGCATTGATTTGCAAATAGCACAACAAAAAATGCTAAAAGAAATAGCAGAAAAAGAATGTGCCGTCATTATAGGAAGATGTGCCGACTTTGTATTAAGTGAATATTCGCCCTTTAAGGTTTTTATCTATGCTTCAGAAATCAAGTTTAAAATAAATCGTTGTTATGAAAAAGTGCCGACAGACAAATCGAAATCATATAAAGAAATGGAAAAAGAAATTCATAAGATAGAAAAGCAAAGAGCCAATTACTATCAGCAAAACACAAATCAAAAATGGGCGGAAATGTCAAACTACAATCTATGTATCGACACTTCAAAAGTGGGAATAAAAGGTGCCGTGAATATAATTGTATCTGCATTGAACGAAATATAAAAAGACGGATAGCCTTGTCCATTTTGATAGGCTATCCGTCTTTTTTCTACGAACACAAGAGTGCGGTGAGGCGACAGAATTGCCAAATGGAGGCTTTGAAATTTGTTGTATCGAATCATGTTAAAAAGTATCTTGCTGTGCTATAATTGGGGTATATACCGTTATTGTCCTTACGGTTTATAGGGATGAGTTTCACAGAAAATGATACGATAAACAGGATAGCATCAAATACAATTGGTTTTTTTGCGTTCTTCCACTAAATCTTTTTAAATATAAACAATCTTCATGCAATTTTGGAACTTGGTAGAGCAAGCGAATGCCCGTTTTTTCTATTTCGAGGATACAAGCAACTCAGCAACTACCGATCCTGTTATTTTTATAGCTTGGTACTGTAATTTCAATGTAATTTTTTGAACAGAGCTTGACAAAGTTCTCTTATCTCATTCAAAGCGGTCAAGAATTGTTTACAGCAGGATTAAGTCTTAAGGCGAACATTATATTGAGGATGATTATTATCTGGAGGGCAATTCATGAAAAATGTTATTTTAATAATTATAAGCTTAGCCTTAACCGGTTTTGTGTGGTTATTTTCGATTCCAATAATTATTGTCAATGTGCCACAAGATGGCACCTTAAGCGCCGATGCTATTTTAGGTTATGTATTTACTGTTATTGGTGCATTACCCTTAGCTTTTTTGCTGGCGCGTCTTGCCTATCGTAAAAAAATCATCAAAATCAGTCAACTTTTAGAGCAAGAGCAAAGCGTTAAGCCGGTGCCATTGTCTATTTTTGCTCAAGCACTTAATACATCCGAGCGCAAAGTTGCCGAAACCATCCAAGAAATGATTTATTTTGGTTATACTAGGCGTATTGTTATTGATTATAGTAATAATAATATCATTTACTTAGATTCGATTCATATTGATAAAGGTACTAATAGCAATTTTGCTTTTATAAAATGCGATGCCTGTGGCGCTACCAATAAAGCTTTAAAAGGCACAGCTTATGTATGCGCCTATTGTGGCAAAGCACATCAGGATTTTAGCCGCCGCGAAAATGTTATTTTAAATTCAACAGAAACTTTTAATGATGCCGAAAGCAAAAGCCTTAAAGAAAATTTAAAATTAGGTTGTATTACCCCTTTGCTAATCGTGCCATTTTTCATTACTATTTCTTCAATAATTGCACCAATGAGCAGAGAAGACAATCTATTTGGTTGGAGCACCCTTCTTGCGCTGTTGCTTAATATTGGCTTGTATTTTGTTTGGCGTAACTTTTTACGAGCTTATTATCGCAAAAAACCCAATCCCGACACAAAGCAGGTGTTTGGTGTTACCTATATTATTGGCGGCTTACTTTTGGTGGCATTCAATATCATGATTGGTACCACTGTGGGTATTGTGGGTTTTACAGCCATGGCTTATATCATTATGATACCCCTTCCTTTGCTCATTGGTTCCTATTTCTTGGTTCGCTATATATATTTAGTTATTAATAAAAAATATTTGCGGGCAGCCATGGCACGTTATCTAGCTGTTTTGGTCGAAACCAGAAATCCAAACGGGGTAGATATTGGCCAAATTGCTGTGATTCTTAAAGAACCTCCCAATAAAGTTCTCTTTAATCTAAAGCTACTAATTAAGCGTCAATATTTGCCTGGTGTAAATTTAATTGGCAAACCTCCCAAGGTGCATTATATGGATGATGATAAATTATTCGATCGTTTTGTCGAGGTTATCTGCAGTCAATGTGGTGGCCAATCGGTAGCCACTTATGGAAAAGCCAATAATTGCCCCTATTGCGGCAATAATTTACCAACTGGTTAGCCACGGACGATTTGCCATAGCCCTTAGACTATCAAAAAATGTTTTAATTGATAAAGACGGGGGATGAGAAAAATGCTGAAAAATCTTGGATACGTGAGGAGAACAATTGTCTTAACACCACTGCCGAACGCTTTGCCCGCTGTCTTTTCGTTCCCTCATCACTCTGTTGGTTAGACATTGTTGTCAACATGAGGTATATGGTATATAATTGGGATAAATTAGCTGCTTCTATTTTGCCAAAAATGATAAAAATTGAAAACAAAAGGGGTGTATCGTTATGAAAAAAAGATTTATTGGTATGGCCATTATACTTTCATGCCTTATTTTTTTTGGTGCTTGTGGGTCGGGTAGTTCGGTTGATAGTACCGAAAACACAAATAGCACGGTAGCTGTAACCGCCGAAGATGAAAACGAAATACCACAAAATGCAAACAGTGAAAATGGTGCTGCAAATGAAACAGAAGGCAGCGAGGCCAAAACCGATTTGCAAGACTACTGGAACGGAACATGGTATGGCATCATCTCGTTCGATGATGCCGACGGAAAATATGCCGATTTTCTAGGTGACGTTCTGGATGTTTATATGGTGGTTCATGTAGATGGCAATAACCAAGGCCAGTTTACCATCTATGCAAGCGATACTGGTGAACCCTTTATTGCCGGCAATTGCGAAGTACAAGACGGCGAATATTTAGGGTTATATGGCTCTGATGTGAATTTGGGCAATGTTAAGTTAGACGATCATATGTGGACTTTTCTTCCTATAGATGGGTTCGACAATAAATTTGGGGTAGGGCCTGCTTTCACCGATGCCGATGGCGATTTACTTTCCTTTAGTATGTTTGTCAAACGGTTTGGCGAAAGCTGGCAAGAGGAAATGGATTCGGATTTTCATGATTACCCCTCGATGGATGCAAGTGGTGGAGTGACACCGCTTTATGATGAATCTGATGTGACAGATGTGTCTTCGAGTGATACACTTTTGGCTTTAAGCGGTTATGGCTCCGGTGCTTCAGTGGAGAATACAACAGAGAATTCCGGAAAATAAAAGATATCTGACATCTGCCGAATATGGAACCTATCCTGAGAAAAGACGGCAAATCTGTGGCAACGCACCACCCTTGGCTCCTAATGGATCTCAATAATCAAAATTTATACTGCGATAGCCAATGATTGTACGCCAATCCCGAGTGAGCACCGTCTGTTTTTTGCCGGTTTCTTTGGGATATTTGGATTCAGTTCAGGGGTCTACCCGGTTTATTTCACAAGATTTCACTATCTGAGAATATTTTTGCCCCATATATTAATTAATGACCACTAAACAAAAGCCATTCTCCGCAAACAGCAAACTCTAAACCAACACACATAAAACACTGATAACTTTTAAAAAGCTACGCACCGAATTTTTCTCAAATTCAGCACCACCACACTCCGCAAAATGGTACTGATCGCTGCTTCCTGTTGATTTTATACAATTCTAACCAAGCTCACACTTTTACTTGTCTCACCCTCCCTTTTTCGACTGTGTCTGTTTCTGACACTCTGTTCTGTACTAATTACAAAAAAACAACAACTACAGATAATAATTGACGTACTGCATTCAATTAACTATAATTTGATTATTATAGTGAGGCACTTTCCTGTGAAGGGAAGTGAAATAAAAAGGAGTTGATTGAGATGAAAAAAAGATTGGCTTTGGTACTCAGCATGATTTTAGCACTGGGGCTCGTAGCTTGCAGCTCCCCTGCAGAAGAAGAAGAAGAAACGGTTGCTGCATCCAGTGAAGCGGCAACTTCCGAAACCACCGCCTCAGAGGCTATGGCCGATGAAAGCATGGCAAGCGAAAGTATGGCAGAGGAAGCCGTGGCAGAAGAAAACGCGGATGTCGAGGGCTTTGTGGTTGAGTTTGCAAACGCTTCAACAAAAGAAATTACCGAGATTTATGTGTCGGTGGATCCTGCCGCCGGTTACGGCGAAAATCTATTGGTAGATGGTGCAACACTGGCTCCAATGGCTGAAGGTGCTGAAGAAGCTCCCTCTCAGGAGACAACAATCAACTTAGATTCTCCTGAGGGCACGTATGCCATTAAATTTGTAAATGCAGATGGGGAAGAATTTGAATTCACAAATTTTGCTTTAGAGGATTTCGGTTTCTTCCGCCTTAATGAGGATGGTCGTTACTCGGCAATGTAAGCCTGAAAAAGAGAACGAAGAGAGCTTCGGCTCTCTTTTTTCGTATTTCGGCTCAACCACTATAAGTTAAGGGCTGTATTTTATAGGTATAGTTTTGTTTGTAGATGACATATAATATTCAGTAGAGTATTGTACGAGGGTAGCCGTTTTTGTTTTTCGCACACGAAAAAGGAGGGTGGAAAACTTGGTGAAAAAAATGTGTATAAAAACCATGCTGCTTGCAGTTGTGTTGGCATTATCTTCATGCACACAAAATGTGCAAAGCACCCCTGAGCATAACTCGAATCAAGAAGAAGCAACAAGCAGTGCACAAACGGTTATCAGTGTATCGAAACCGCAAGGCAACGAGCATAGTGAGATAAACGGCCAGCCAACATCAGGTGGAGAATCGGCTGTGTATGATGATAATAACGTTGTTGAGTTAAAGCTTGAGAATGCCGCGATGGTTCTCAATGTTTCAGACATGGACTTCTTAGAGCATGATGGGAAGATAGTGATGGCGGCTAATTTGAGCGGAAATAACACAGGCGCATGGATAGAGCTTTTCGACGCAGCAAGCGGTAATAGCTTGCACCATGCGCACTATGAAGAATCATACACAAGTGAAACACTGCAAATAGCGAGCAGTCTTGAAGGGGACGTTGCCTTTATTGTGGGCGACCACCAAATGTATTTAAACGTATTTGATCCAACAATAGAACATCCATCAACCCCATCGAGGTCTATTAACGACTCAAACGATTACGAGATCATCTCCTGGACAAGCTCGATGTATCCATGGGAAGTGGGTGGGTGGCACTTTACCTCTACCGGTGAGGGAATTACCGCGTCCCCGCATGTAGCGGTGGATGCTTTTCCGTTCACTGTTTCTGCCGAGGAAATACGAAATCACGATGAATTACCAATCATGAACTTAGAGGCACCTGTTTATTTCGATAATTTACGACTGATGAATGACGGTACCGTTTTGGTGGCAAATATTGTTTCGGCAAGTGGGCAATTGGGCAGTGTGGGTGTGTTTGCAATCAATATATATACAGGTGAACAACATTGGTTTACGGATATGTTTGAAGTGATGGGAGGCGAACTTGACTACATCAATGATTATGAACTAGGGGTCATTGGAATGGAAAACTTACATAGGGTTAGCCTAGTAACAGGGGAACACGAAATAAGTGATTTGCCCGAAGCAGAATATCGGCCATATGCATCGTATGACTATGAAAGCTTTGTCTATTTATTGCCGGGCGAAAATGAAAGCATCGTGCATTTAGGCAACCCAAGCAACCCGCTGTATGTAAACCATTCAGAGGATTTATACCCGATTGATATGACAGAAAACTATGTGTTTATGATAGATTTTTTTAAGGGCACAAGAACAATACAGATTGCCCCATGGCGAGATAACATTGCTGGCTGAGGCCAATAAATTTATGTATTACCTTAACTACCTGTGGCGGTGTTGCTATTACAAAAGCTGCTTTTTGCAGAAAATCCGAACCTATACTTTCGGATAGTTGTTTTTTAAAACAAAGAGGGTATAATTGTATGTAAATTATTGCGTAATATAAAATTAGGATGGTTTTAAGGATCGTCTTTATTTAGGGTTATATAAAAAATGAGAAGAGAACAGTTCTCCTCTTTCAAATTTTTTTGATTTAAATTTTGCTCGTGTAAAACAGCCCAAAATATTACGGCTGAGTCAGAAAGATGATGATTGATAATAGGAAAAAATAAATGGGTAAAGCTTTGGCTTTTTGGCGAAAGTTAATAAGCGATCTTATCATTCATAGATCTCCTTTTTATTTGTTTGGTGGGCTATCAGGAGATAAAAAAGGCGGTGGAACAAATAAAAAAGATACTAATGCTAATTGCCTCCAGAAAAGGAGAACGTTCTAACACAAAAAGGTTTGCACTGTTGTTTGCACAAAAATTAAAATCAATTGCAAAAAGCGATGTGGAAGTACAAACATTAACGGCAGACGAATGGGATGTGAACCCTTGTGTGGGCTGTTCTGTATGTTTTCAAAAAGGATATTGTGTACAAGATGCAAGCGATGGTGCCGGGCATATCAAAAAAATGATACAAGAGGCAGATTTGCTTGTTTTTGCATCGCCTGTATATGTGTGCCACACCTCCACCGACGCAAAAATGCTGATAGATCGCTGTGCTGTGTGGCTGCACACGATGCCCCTTTTGGGAACACCCGCCATTGCACTGTGCACCACGAGCAATAACCACCCAAATGAAGCACTAGACTATCTCGCCCTTTTTCTTTCACACACAGGGGCCAGCGTGCTGGGAAAAGCAACGGCATTTGTGGATAAAAACGGTCCCTTGCTCTCATGCGAAGAAGACATGGACGAATTGCTAAGAGACATTGTGAACCTTTCGGCCTGTGCATTGGAAGGGCAACTACCCCCGGTGGACACGCTGTTGGATTTAAAATTTTCACATTACAAAAAGCAA
Organism: uncultured Oscillospiraceae bacterium; assembly: GCA_964370445.1. Taxonomy (GTDB): domain Bacteria; phylum Bacillota; class Clostridia; order Oscillospirales; family Ruminococcaceae; genus JAAYCI01. The sequence goes on from CAYJJK010000055.1 coordinate 9,701, forward strand.
TATGCTGCCATGGAAAAAATGCGAGCGCTCTTTCCGAGCCTGTGTGGAGAAGCCGCCGCATGGGAAAACCAAGGCTATTTTGCGTACGAAAGCGCACAGCAAGCACAGGATGAACGTGTGAAAAAGCGTTGCAACGGGGGGGATTCATAATGGTGGGCCATTATAATCGATTTAAAGCATGCCCTCCCGAAGAAACCGTGCAACGGATAAAGAATATACTGGAAAATTTGGGCATCACGCCCGTAGAAACATGGTTTGACAGTGGTGTAGAAGGGTTTTACTCCCTGCGCATTGAGCTAGAGGGGGTGCCCATTGGGCAAAATGGAAAGGGCACCACCCGCAGTTTCGCACGCGCAAGCGGATATGCGGAAATTATGGAACGCCTACAGATAGGGCTTTTGTACCAAGGGGAAATAGACACACACGCGGCTATGGACGAGTTTGGCTTTGTGTATTTTCCGGATGAAATCCATGAAACACCCGAAAAGCTGGCGCACCTGGGTGGCGATTTGCTGAAAAAGACCTTGCATCACATCACGGTGCAAGATAGCTGTTTTGCCTTTTTGGGCATCGATGCAGAAGCGGAACTCAATAAATGGATGTTTGCACCCGGGCAAAATACACTGTGTGCACTTCCTTTTACAAGCATGAAAGACGGTAGCGTTTGTTACATGCCTTACGATATCCTCACGGCCTACTTTTTTACGAACGGTTCCTGTGCAGGAAATTCAAAAGAGGAGGCTCTGGTGCAAGGGATTTCTGAAATTATGGAACGCTATGCCAGTAATCTTGTAACAAAAAAGGGGCTATGTCTTCCGCAAATCCCCAAAGAACAGCTACAAAAAACACCACTTTGTGAGGCCATACAAGAAATAAACGAAGAGGAAGGATTTTCCCTGCGCATTATGGACGCCTCGTGTGGCATGGGCCTGCCAGTGGTGGCCAGTGTACTGATAGACCATACATTGGGGCGGTATATTTTCCGCTTTGGTGCGCATCCCCGCTTTGAAATTGCGCTGGAGCGCAGCCTCACAGAAATTTTACAGGGAAAAAACATACGGGAGATGAGTCACGCTCCCGAGTTTGATGTCAGTTTAGATGATTACGCACAAAGCACGCAAAATCGATTTAATTTTATGAAAGCATCGTATGGCGTGCTTCCCAGTGCTGTTTTTGCAAATGCGCCTTCTTACGAATACAGCCCCCCGCAAAGCGCCCCCGAAAACACACAGGAGCAACTCTCTTTTTTGATGAAAAAGGCAGAAGAGCTTGGGTTTGACTTGTATGTGCGGGATGCCTCTTATTTGGGTTTTCACACCTATCAAGTGCTTGCACCCGGCCACAGCATGGCATTCGATTTTGGAAGCCAACGCCTGAAAGAAAAAAAACTGCACAGCAAAGTGCTTCCTCTCCTCCGAAACTTGCGCTGTGCAACCCCAGCACAATGGGAAGAGTTGTTGCCGTTTTTAAAAATGAAGCAAAACTGGATTATAGAAAATTCTTTTCAGTACCTCGCGCGCATTCCCTATCAGCCAAAATTGATGGGGACGGAGATAAGCGCGGATTTGCTGATGGTATTACACTTGATAAGCCAAAAAGAGTATGCAAAGGCAAGAGACATGCTGTTGCCGTACAAAAGAGATGCAAAAGGGGTGAGAACGCCTTTTTTTGCACTGCATCAAGTGCTGGCTCTTGTGGCAAGAGACCCAAGCCTTTCAGACTTGCAAGGGCGTCTTTGTGCGTTTGTGCCGGAAGAAGAACTGCGGGAAGCGATTCATATTGTTCAAAACCCAAAAGAATATCTGCCAAAATTAAGTTGTTTTGACTGCGCGTGCTGTGAAAGTAAAAAGACTTGTGCCTACACACAGTGGATGAGTATCCAAAGAAAATTGAATGTGGAAAAGAGAAACTATATAGCCCTAAAAAAGCTGTGTTGAAACTGTGTTTTTATTGTGCGCTTCATATGAAAATCCACCATATTTTGTTTACATTTATAGTTATTTATGATAGATTTTGTGTATGCTTTTTCAATGTTACGAATAAGAAAATAAAAAAATGAGGTGGCTAGACATGACAACAAGAGAGTTTATTGAAAAAGTGGTGCAAGACAAGGACATGCAAGAAAAAATCGGCATATGCACCTCACCCGAGGAAGCCTACAATTATGCAAAAAGCGAGGGACTAAGCGATTCTTTTGAGCAGTTTTCAAAAACAATGCGTGATGCAAGAGAGGCCAGCATGCAAATGACAGACAAAGACGTTGATACCGTTATCGGTGGCTCCGATGTCAGTAAGATTGTCACCATGTCTGCCGCCGCCTCTGTCATGGAAGTAAGTGTGGTAACGGCATCTTTTGCCGCGGCATGCGGTTTGTAAAGCCGGCCGACTTACGCTTGCCGGGTTTTCCGCAAGAGTGATATTCAATACGCCTATCCGAGGTATAACACCGTAATTTGGGTAAACCCAAGCGGTGCCACATAAACAATAAATAGAATGGAGAGACACAATGACAACAAAAGAATTGATAGAAAAGATCTCTTTGGACGCCTCCATGCAAGAGGCTATTGCAAAATTCACCACGCCCAAAGAGGCTTATGACTATGCAAAAGGACAAGGCCTTACGGACACGATAGAACAATTCGTGGAAACCATGGGCGAACTTAAAAAAGCAAGTGCGCAAATGAGCGAGGCAGATGTGGACGCTGTAACGGGTGGTGTTTCAGAAGCAAGTATCGCTATTACGGCAGTGAGTGTCAGCAGTGCCGCTAGCGCCACGGCTATAGTAACGGCATCGGCCTCGGCGGCTTGCGGGCTGTAATGGATTGCAAAAAACACACCGATGAAAAATAGAAGGGGCAATAAAATGACAACAAAAGAATTGATAGAAAAGATCTCTTTGGACGCCTCCATGCAAGAGGCTATTGCAAAATTCACCACGCCCAAAGAGGCTTATGACTATGCAAAAGGACAAGGCCTTACGGACACGATAGAACAATTCGTGGAAACCATGGGCGAACTTAAAAAAGCAAGTGCGCAAATGAGCGAGGCAGATGTGGACGCTGTAACGGGTGGTGTTTCAGAAGCAAGTATCGCTATTACGGCAGTGACTGCCGGCAGTGTCGCTAGCGCCACGGCTATAGTAACGGCAACGGCAACGGCAGCCTGTGGGCTGTAATGGATGTCAATAATGTATCTAAAAAAATAGAGGGAGCCATCAAATGACAACAAGAGAATTCATTGAAAAAGTTGGTTTGAGCACAGGTATGCAGGAAACCATTTCCCAATGCACCTCTCCCGAGGCGGCCTATGCTTATGCAAAAAAAGAGGGTCTGACAGATTCTCAAGAGCAATTCTTGGAAGTGATGCAGAAAGTGAAAGTAGCCTCCAGTGAAATGACAGAGGCAGATGTGGACAGTGTGACGGGCGGAACAGATACCGGCGAATTGGCAGACGCAAACACATCAGCAATCATCACTGCATCCGCCACGGCCGCTGCGGCCGCGGCTTGTGGCTTGTAACCGATAAAGTGAAGGGTAACCAAAAAAAATGAAGGGAGTCACAAAATGACAACAAGAGAATTGGTGGAAAAAATTTCTTTAGAACCATCCATGCAGGAGGCCATTGCCAAATGCACCACGCCCGGGGAGGCTTATTCCTATGCGAAAGCTGAGGGTGTAACAGATTCTATGGACGAGTTTCTGGATGTGATGCAAAAGGTGAAGGCAGCCTCAAACGAGATGACAGCGGCAGATGTGGACAGCGTAACAGGCGGAACAGACACTAGCGAATTGGTCACCATAAACCTATCGGTTGCCGTCTCCGCATCTACTACAGCCAGTGCAGCCGCGGCTTGTGGCTTGTAATAGATAAAGTGAAAGATATCCATAAAAAATGGAGGGAGCCACAAAATGACAACAAGAGAATTGGTGGAAAAAATTTCTTTAGAACCATCCATGCAGGAGGCCATTGCCAAATGCACCACGCCCGGGGAGGCTTATTCCTATGCGAAAGCTGAGGGTGTAACAGATTCTATGGACGAGTTTCTGGATGTGATGCAAAAGGTGAAGGCAGCCTCAAACGAGATGACAGCGGCAGATGTGGACAGCGTAACGGGCGGAGTGGACGCGAGCGATGCGATTACCGCAGCCAGCGCTACAGTTGTTGCCGCAGGAATCGCCGCTGCAGCTTGCGGCATATAAGAAAGGCCCAAAACTCAGTGATGAAAGAAAAACAATAGAGAGGAGACAATAAAATGACAACAAGAGAATTGGTGGAAAAAATTTCTTTGGATATATCCATGCAAGAGGCCATTGCCAAATGCACCACGCCCGGGGAGGCTTATGCCTATGCGAAAGCTGAGGGTGTAACAGATTCTATGGACGAGTTTCTGGACGTGATGCAAAAGGTGAAGGTGGCTTCAAACGAGATGACAGCGGCAGATGTGGACGCAGTAACGGGCGGAACGGATACGAGCGATGCAGTAACGGTGGCTACAGCAGTGGTTACCTCTGTTGGTTACACGGCTATAATGACGGGGATTGCCGCCTCGGCTTGCGGCATATAAAGGAGAGCTACAAAGCAGTGACAAAAGAAGAACTGTAGAGGAGACAAAAAAATGACAACGAAAGAATTTATTGAAAAAATCGGTCTTAGCACAGATATGCAAGCGGAAATTAGCCGGTGTACCTCGCCCGGCGAGGCCTATGCCTATGCGCAAAAAGAGGGTGTAACCGATTCCATGGAGCAGTTTTTGGAAGTGATGTTGCAGGTGAAAGAGGCCACAAGCCAAATGTCGGCAGCAGACGTGGATAACGTCATGGGTGGCTCGGACTCAAACGCGACGGTTTCTGTGTTGGCCTCTTTCTCGGCGATCAATGTCACGGCGACGGTAGCGGTTACGGCGGCCGGGGCCTGCGGCTTGTAAGCAATCGGCTGAACAGCGTTATAAAAAAATAGAGAGGCGAAAAAAATGACAACGAAAGAATTTATTGAAAAAGTAGGGCTCAACACAGACATGCAGGCCGCCATTTCGCAATGCACCTCCCCCAAAGAGGCCTATGACTATGCAAAAAAAGAAGGCCTGACGGATGGCATGGAGCAGTTCTTGGAAATAATGCAGAAAGTGAGAGAAGCCTCCAATGAGATGACAGCAGCAGATGTGGACAGTGTGACAGGCGGCGCAGACACAAGCGCAGTGGTCTCTGTGGTGGTGTCTGCCTCGGCGGTCAATGTATCGATATCTGTTACGACCACTGCGGCCGCGGCCTGTGGCTTATAACAGGTTTGTAAATGCGGCTTTGTCAACCGCACCAAATATTCACTCCCACAGAGAGGAGAGATGGCTTTGCCGTCGTGTGATTTTAATTGGATTATGATTTGCTACTTGTAAAACCGGAATACCAAAGCAATATTCCAAACTCCGCATACGGGCTCAATTGTTTGGGTGCCTATTTGGAAAAAGGTGGTATCCGTGTAAAAACACTGGTTCATCCCACCTCGGGCCTTATGCCCATTGTGCGTAGAGAGATACAAAAAGGTGTTCGCTTTATTGGGTTTTCGGCCACGGCAGACAACCTCTCGCACTGCATAAACGCCATTCGTCTTGCGAAGCAACTGGGTGCCATTACTCTATTGGGCGGCCCGCAGGTATGCGCTTTGGGCGAAAGCGAACTGCGAAAAATCGGCTGTGACTACATGATTGAGGGCGAGGGGGAAATCCCTCTTCTTGCCCTGATGAGGTATTTGAAACATGTAGAGGGAGACCCCTGCCAAATTGCAGGGCTTCGGTTCATAGACAAAAGCGGCGTATACCACGCCAATGCCGTTGGCAACCCGCTAGAGAATTTGGAAGATATTGGCACAATAGACAACCGCTTTTTGTTACAGCCGCTTTCTTTGCCCCACATTTTGTTTGTCATGACAGGAAGAGGCTGCCCCTTTGCGTGCACTTTTTGCCACGAAAGCCACCATGCCAAAAAAGTGCGCTTGCGTAGCATCGAAAACGTGATGCGTGAGATTGACCACAATCTTGAGCAAAACCCCAAAATCAGTTGTGTAGCGGTTTTAGATGACACCTTTACCCTCAACCCACAGCGGGTGTATGAATTTTGCCGCGAAATGAAAAAACGCAAGCTTGTTTTTGCTTGCGAGGGGCATGTGCGCACGCTGTATAATGAGCCGGCCATGATAGACGCCATGGCAGATGCGGGTTTGCAAGAGATGCAAATTGGCATTGAAAGTGGCAGTGAAGCCGTTTTGCGTGCCTATCAAAAGCAAACAACACCCGAGATGATACTCGAAGTTGTAAAACGGTGCAAGCAGGCAAAAGTCCCCTATGTAAACGGAAACTTTATCATTGGTGGGGCTTTTGAAGACGAAAATACCCTAAGAGAAAGCAGAGAGCTGGCAGTGAAATTGATGGATGTCGGCGCCCCAATGCTGACGATCTACACAGCCTTTTTCGCCGCCTATCCCGAAACGGCCATCACCAAAAACCCGCAGAAATTCGAAATGAGTATAGATGAAGAGCGTTGTGAACACACGTTGCACTCCATGAAAATATGTGTTAACAGTACCGATGCCATGAGCCGGGCACGCATACAAGAGGCAAAACAGGAGTTTGACGCCTTGATTTGCGAACAGATGCACAAAAAGGCGCTTTCGTTTACACGGCAAGACATGGAGTTTTTGCGGCTTCAAAGCCGGCAAATAGGCATTAGTGGCACGCCTTGGCATTCATTCCTCCTTGCCGAATACCGCGAACTCTTTCTATTTTATATGCACGGATATCAGTACAACAATATTTTTAATAAAGATGCTGTGATTTTTCGCACCTTCGAGGACTTGCAAGAGGATGATAACACAGATTTAATGTATTTGGGCTACCGATTTTCCGGGATAGAAAAGCTTTTTCTACAAAAGGCAAATGGCTATCATACCTTTGTCACCATGGCAGAAAAGTTAGCCGTACCGCTAGATGAAATCTATGAAATCTATGCAAAACTGAATGGGCTTTGTGCTGTGTACATGGCTGAAATTTAGATGGTGTCAACCCCATCGAACAAAAACAAAAACGGGGGCTGTAAAACCATGGTGTTTCAGCTCCCTTTATAAATTAGGAGAGATTCTTTATGCAAGAGATGTGGAAACAAAGAGGTAAAGACGATTCCCCACAAAATACAGTTAAAAAAATAGAAAGCTTGCTCGAAAAAGCAGGTTTATCTACAGAATATACCCTTTATGAAGTATCGGTTCCCCCTTGTGTCAGCTCTCGGGTGGCACTTCGTGGCGAGCTAGAGCCCTTTATTGGCTCCTGTGGCAAGGGCTTTAGCGAAGATCTTTGCAAGGCCAGTGCCTATGCCGAACTCATCGAGCGCTTGCAAAACAAGATGTTTGCCACCTTTTTGAATAAACATGACATTTCCTGCAAGGAGCTTTTGGAGGTTGATAAAGCTACCCTGTATGAAGTGCGTGGCGATTATCAACCGGTGGCGGTGCAGAACATAAAGCAAAAGCTCATGGATTCCGCCCAAAACCTGCCGGCTTTTTTTGATAAAAAAGAGCATGTGGACGAATTGCTTTGTGCAACCTGCAACTCGTGGACACCGGATGCCTTTCTGTCAAGCCCATTTTACTCTCTGCGTGAAAAACGCTATGTTGACTTGCCCAGAGACATGTTTCGCCTTTTTACGGGAAGCAACGGCATGGCAGCGGGCAACACGGCACAAGAGGCCATCACCCAAGCCTGCTGTGAAATTTTTGAGCGATACAGCCAAATTCAAATCTTACAAAACGGCATTACCCCCCCCACCATAGAGCAAAGTGAACTTGCAAAATACCCCGAAATCATGAACATT
>CAYJJK010000056.1:0-17193 GCA_964370445.1 uncultured Oscillospiraceae bacterium
CCAACCCATGGCCATTGCAGCGCCACAGCTACAGTCGCTACCCGCTTCCCCCCTGCCCACTCTTCCCGATGAAGCACCGCAACCCGAGCCATTCTCTAACTTTTAATTTCAAAACAAAACCTAACACGCCCTAAGGTTTTAGTGCACCACATATGTTATCAAGGCATGATTTTAAAAATAGCCTACCACAAAATCAATTTTGCGGTAGGCTATTTCTTTTCTGATTTTTTATTCAAAACATATATGCTCCTATACTATTCTATTTAAGACCTCTCATTTTAAGCCACCCCGTACCCTAAATTTGCTTTGTATTTAATCCTATTCTTTGCCAAACACACGCTTTGCCAATACACCTCTGCCCCCAATCATTGGTAACTATTTACAAAATTTGACAGAAAAAACAATGCAAATGCCCAAATTTCCAAAAAAGCTCTTGCATATTTTTTTCGGATGCCGTATGATATGTTCACGTGAACTTGTTCTAAGTTCAAACAGCAACGAATTAACAATTATTAGGGAGGAATTACGATTCATGAAAAAACTGAGCATTTTTCTGGCAGCGCTCATGCTGGGCGCTTTTGCTACCAGTTGTGCTTCCGCACCGGCAGAGGAGCCGGCAGAAAGCATCGCAGCCACATCCGGTGCCGAAGCCACAGAGGGCGGCCTTTCTGGCGATTTGAACATGGTGGTAACTTGGCAGGATTATGAAGCCAATGCCCTGCAAGACTTGGCCACTGCCTTTATGGCAAAATATCCCGACACCAACATTGTGGTAGAAAACCTTGCCACAAACTCCGACGAAATTATCGCTTCGCGTGATGCCGCCGGCAACCTGCCCGACATTTTCCCCGTGTTTAACCTTGGCCCTGATGCCCTTGGTGCATGGACAGAGTCCGGCAAAATTGCCGACATCAGCTCCATGGAAATGTTCCAAGCGCTTCCCGAGGACGTAAAAACCTCCCTCACCGACGAGGATGGTGCCGCTTACGCCATGATGATGGACCTCACCGGCTATGTGCTGATGTGGAACACCGAGCTGTTTGAACAAGCCGGTATCACAGAAGCTCCCACCACCCTTTCCGCTGTTACCGACGCTGTAGAAAAACTCAATGCCGCAGGCATTCAGCCTTTCGCACTTGGTGCAAAAGACGGCTGGACCATCAGCAACTGCTTCTGGCGCCCGGGCCTTGACTATGCCTTCCCTGTAGAGTGGAATGCAGAGCTGAACGCAGGCGAAGCTACTTTCACCGAGTATGGCCCTGAGCTGTTCCCCTTGATGGACCTTGTGTTTGCAAACGCTGACGGCGAAGACCTTTTAGACGTTGACTCTGCCACTGCTTACACCCAGTTTGGCACCGGCGAAGCTGCCATGATTGTGCAAGGTCCTTGGGCCATGGACTATGTGGTACAAAACATTGATCCCGAATTTGAAAGCAAAGTAGATTCTTGCCCCATTCCTTGGGGTGACGACATCGAAGCCAACAAACAGTTCCTCATGCAGCGCACTGGCTTTATCTTCAGCGCCGATGCCAACTTGGAACTTGCCAATGCCTTCCTTGATTTCTGGGCAAATGACCCCGAAGGTCAAGAAATCATGAGCCCCTACCTTGTGTCTGCCACTTACTATGAAAACTTGCCGGTTTCGGATGACCCGATTTCTGTGAACATGCAAGAAGAACTGGCAGCAGATCACACCGTGTTTGACTTCCAAGACAACAACCGTTCTTCCGAATGGTTCATGACTGACTGGACACTCTTGCAAGAGTATGCCGCAGGCCGCTTGACCCAAGATGAATTGTTACAAGCCATGGATGATGCCGCGGCAGAGATTGCCACTCTTGAAAGCACCGGTGCAGAAGAAGAAGCCACTTCGGAAGCCGCTTCCGAAATGACTTCTGAGGCCACCTCTGAGGCTGCTTCTGAAATGACCTCTGAGGCCGCTTCCGAGGCTGCATAAGCCACACTCTATTACGAAAACCGTTTGTAAAAGCGGGCAGGACACTGTCCCTGCCCGCTTTTTAATGCAAAAATCTCTAAAACAACAGTATTTTATGAAACAAGCGCAAGATAGCTGCCGCCATCTTGCTGCTACTTCCCTCTAATAAAGGAGGCCATTCGATGTCTACGCCCAATGCAAACGCTACAAAACAAATTCCAAAGCGCGGATTTTGGGATAAATATGGCCGTAATGCCGTATTGAATCTCTGCTTTTTGGGGCCATGTTATATTTTGTTTACCGTCTTTTTCATAAACCCCATGATTCAATCTATTTATTATTCCTTCACAAACTGGAACGCAATCGACCCCGCCTTTAGCGTGGTAGGCCTGCAAAACTACATCAACATCTTTACTGTGGACTCTGGCTTTTTGCCAGCGCTGGGCCGCACATTTTTCTTTGCATTTTTTAACGTGCTGTTCACCAACGTGCTAGCCATGCTGTTTGGTGTGGCGCTCACCACAAAATTTCGTTTTAACAATATGTTCCGCTCGGCCATTTTTATTCCCAATGTCATCGCCATGGTTGTAACCGGCTTCATTTGGCAGTTTATGTTTTTAAATGTATTTCCCACTGTGGCCGAAACCATGCCCATTCCCTTTGGGTTCCTTGATATCTCTTGGCTTAGCGATCCTTCTATTGTCATGTTTTCAGTGGTAATTGTAAGTGTGTGGCAGGGTGTTGGCTACATCATGACCATTTACATCGCTGGCCTTGTTTCGGTGGACGAATCCATGCTGGAAGCTGCCACCATCGACGGCGCCAGCGGCTGGACCACCTTCTGGCGTATCAAACTGCCCGCCATTTTGCCAACTGTTGGCGTGGGTGCGTTTTTAAACGTGGCCGGCAGCTTTAAAATTTTCGACATCGTGTATGCCCTTACCTCAGGCGGTCCGGGTGAATCTTCCACCGTGGCCATGCTGGATATTTTCCGTGAGGCGTATATGTTCAGAAATTTCGGCTACGCCAGTGCCAAAGCCGTAATTTTATCTATCATCATTATCCTCATCACGCTAATTCAGTTTAAAATCACATCGAAAAGCGAGGTGGAGTAACGATGAAACACACACGTACTAAAAACACAATCATAGGTATTTTAATGGGTATCATTTGCCTACTATGGCTTGTTCCCATTTATTATTTGGTTATTAACTCGTTCAAGCCGCTCATCGATGTGGTGCAAAACGTGGCTGCCTTTCCCACCTCTCTTTACTTCGAAAGTTTTATTGAGGTATGGAACCGCAATGATTTCCCTCTCCTGTTTTTAAACAGTCTCATCATCACAGGTGGCGCTGTAGCACTGATTGTGCTCACCTGCGCCATGAGTGGCTATCGCCTTGCTCGATCGGGGAAAAAATGGGCACCGTTGGCTCTTTTTTACCTTCTTCTTGGCCTTGTGGTGCCGTTTCAAGCTGTGATGGTGCCACTTATGGGTATCATGGGCCAGTTTAACCTAGACGACAGCCGCATTGGTGTCATCATTTTATATGTAGCCCTGCAAGCGCCTATGGGTACCTATCTATACTTTGGTGCCGTAAAAGGCGTACCCACTTCGCTGGAAGAATCCGCCACCATTGACGGGGCCGGGCCTTTCCGCACCTTTTTCAGCATCATTTTCCCACTTCTTGGCCCCACCACGGTTACACTTATTATTTTAAGTTCTCTTTGGATTTGGAACGATTTCCTCATTCCGCTGATTTTGCTGGTGGACCCCAGCAAACGTACAATTCCCACGGGCACGGCCGCCATGCTATTTGGTCAGTATGCCACACGCTGGGACCTTGGCATCGCCGCCATTTTAATGGCTTCCATTCCAATGATTATTTTCTATCTTGCACTGCAAAAACATATTGTGAAGGGCATCACCGACGGCGCTGTGAAAGGCTAGGGCCAATTCACATTTGTTGCTATCTTTGCTTCACTGTGTACAAAAATTAATTTATGTATGTCGCAAACGGGAGGATGGCCTTTGTGCCGCAAAAAACTATGGGAAACATTACGCAGGCAGAAATCGCAAAACAGCTAAATGTTTCGCGCACCACCGTTGCGCGTGCTCTGTATGACCGTGGCTATGTAAACTGCGATCTCAAGGCAGAAATCATAAAGCTTGCCGAAAGCTCAGGCTATAAGCCCAACAATATTGCACGCAGTTTGGTGCGCAAGCGCGAGTTTCATGTGCAGTGCTTTTTAACGTCTTATGACAAGAGCTTTGCACAGCAGTTGGAAGATGGAATCCGCATGGCAGAAAAAGAATTCTCTGACTTTGGCCTGTCGGCCACAATTCACTATCACACACCCAACGACCCAAATGGCCAGGTTACCGATTTTGAAAACGTTTTACAAGGCGGTGGCGTAGATGCTGTTTTAATGTCGGCTATGGATCCAAGCAGCATTTTACATATTTTACGCAAAAACAAGTTAGAAGGCCTACCGCTAGCCGCTTTGAACCTACAAATGCCCAGCAAAAACCGCCTGTTTTATGTGGGCACCAACGATTTTCAAAGTGGTGAAATTGCCGCCGATATGATGGCAAAGCTTATTTGTGGCACAGGGCGTGTTTTGTATGTCAACAACTACAGCACCCATCCTTCACTTGTTGAGCGTACCCAAGGATTTGTGCAATATCTACAATCTTTTCCTCGTATTCACTTGCAGGTGGAGCATAGCTGGGTAGACCCTAGCCGATTTTATGCCTACACCCAAAAAGCCTTGAAAGACCTGCCGGATTTAGCCGGTATTTGCTCCAACACCAGCATCAGCGGCATAGACAAGGCTTTGCAAAAAGAAAACCGACGCGATATCAAGCTGATTGGCAACGATTACAGCAAAGAGGAAGACCATTTTATCGAGGACGGCACTTTGGATTGTTTGGTATGCCAGCGCCCCACTTTGCAGGGCTATCTGGGCTTTAAATACATGGCAAAATACCTACTTAATAACGAGCGTCCAAAAAACTGGGATACCTATGTTGGCTTTGACCTCATCACCTGTGCCAACATGAGCACAGACGAATATTTTCACCTATTATAAAACAAAAAGGAGAAAACATCATGACAACTGAAGACTTTGCAAAAAAAGTAAAATCCCTGTTGGGAGAGGATATCACCACTTTAGCTGGGCAAGGCGAGCTTACGCGCGCTAAAGCTGCCGTTCTTTTATGCCATATCATGTGCCTTGGCCCAAAAGAAGAGCTTTGCCAGGCGTGCAAAGACCATGCCGATATAGAAAAAGACCAACAAGGCGCTGTGGGCACCGCTCTTTACTATAGTTATTTAACCTGCGATGATGCAGGAAACTTTAACCCTAAAGCCCTTTTAACAGACGCCGACTGCGAGCGCATGATGCGCCTTGCAAACCCTGGCCGCCTTGGTGTGCGCTCCTTTTTAAAAACACCTTGCCACTTAGAAACACCGCTTGCCATTGTGCAGCGTGTGTATCGCGTACAAAACGAAGCCGATATACCTGAATGTGTTCGTTATGATGCAGAGAACGACACACGTATTTGCCAAAGCTATGGAGCAGCCGGACAAAAGCACGTGTATGTGAGTAAAATCGACCCTTGCCGCTACAGCACAATCATCTATGGAGACAACGATGCTATCGACACCTTTTTAAAGGACGCCCCGGCACCTTGTCCTGATAAGGCCGTTTTAGAAGAAACAAACACAGACTACCAAATGATTTCCTATTTGGCCGATCACGAAATTTTGCGTGCAAAACAGCTGAATACCACCCAATTTCTAGTGGCTCCTGCCGTAGAGGAACTGCGTTTTGAGCTTTCGGATGTGAGCTTGGTGGACAAATGGATGCAGTGCGATCACGATTTTTGGAGCGAAGTCCTTTCGCGTAATGAAGGGTTTCACGGCAAAGAAATTTGGCAAAGCAAGCAAAATCCTTGCCTTTTGAAAACAGTGATTTATTGGCGCACTCGTGAAGACTGGTATAACTTCGATCACGACCTACTTGCGCCGGTGGATGCACAGATGGACAAAGCCATGGGTGAAGGAAATTGCCGTTTTTATGATGCCGAACACGACATCAACGAATATTATTTGCATTACACCACCGTGTAATGCAATGTAAATTTGCCTATGAAAACAGTTGTTTTATATGCCACGGGCACAAAGGCCGAAAAAAGCAACACTCTTTTTGTGGTGCAACGTTTTTTGCAGGCGCTAAATTGCCAGGATGCCCTTTTTTTTAACGCGTATACGATGACATTTACAGCATGCAATGACTGTGGCTTTTGCAAAACACATCCACATTGCTGCAAAAAAGATGACATGCAAGCGGTATACGACGCGCTCGCTTGTGCTGACCTTGTGGTTGTGGCTTCCCCCATGGTGTTTGGCACATTTAGTGGCGATTTGCTGCGGCTTTTTAGCCGATTGGCCATTTTATATGGCAGCGAACTGCAACATTTGCCGCATCCGTTTTGTGCAAAGCAGGCCGTATTTGTTCTCACTGCTGGCCAAGATTGGCTCAACATGTTTTTGCCCTGTGAGGCCATATTTCCCATCATGCTATCGCATTTAAACGCACAAGAAAGCGGCCGTATTTACGCACGGCGCACAAACTTCATTCACATCAGCGAGCAAAACGATTCTTTGCCTGCCCTATTGGGCCACTGCGAAGAAATTGCAGCGCTGGTAAAAACACGCTTAAAACAGCCCATTTAACTTTAAAAAAGGAGGCCACGCATGGCTAAAATTTTATTTATTTCCGGAAGTCCTCGAAAAGGTGCCACAGACAGGGTTATTCAGCTTGCCATGGAGACGGTATGTCAGATACCGGGCATTGAGGTAGATTATCTGTCTCTTCGTGGCAAGAAAGTGAGCCCGTGCATTGATTGTCAGTACTGCAAAAAGAACAAAGCCCCCTGTGTTTTAAAAGACGACATGGGAGATGAAATGATACAACAGTTTATGGATGCAGACGCTTATTTTGTAGCCTCACCTGTGTATATGATGTGCCCCACACCGCAAATCATCTCTTATTTCAGCCGCCTGCGTCCTATGGCTATTATGTACGACCGTGTGGCCCGCAACCGTTTGGGCTGTGCTGTGGCTGTGGGCGGCACACGCAACGGCGGCCAAGAAATTGTGGTTTCGGCTTTGCATAACTGCCTTTCCACCTACCTCATCAACATTGTATCAGGTGATTCCGGTGCCTACCATGGCGGCAAAATCTGGTCGCAAGACAAGGGAGCTGAAGGTGTAGATGCCGATGAAAAAGGCCTTGCCACTGTGCTTCCGCTCGCAAAAAAATTAGCGGAAAGCGCCCTAATTGCCGAGGCAGGAAAAGCGGCTTTAAAACTGTAGTTTTTACTGCAATACCCAAGATATAACGATGCCCTTGAACATTATAAAGCACCGCCATGCCTCCACAATCTTTCACAAAAATTGAGCAAAGCTTTTCCTACCACCACAAAACAAATGCTCTTGCACGTATTTGGGCAGTAAAAAGAGCACAGAGAGGATTTTGATATGACAAGCAGAGAACGCCTGAACATGGCCTTGCGCCATGAAACACCAGATCGTCCCCCCCTGGATCTTGGTGCCACCGCCATCACGGGTATTTCCGCTGCAGCACTCAGTGATTTGCACGATATTTTAGGTCTTGAAAAACGCACAGTAAAAATCCATGAGCCTTTTCAGCTGCTGGGCTGGGTGGATGAAGATGTACGCCGCGCCCTTGGTGTAGATGTTGTTGGTATCTGGAACCGCAAAAATATGTTTGGCTATGAAAATAAAAACTGGAAACCATGGACCATGCCAAATGGTCTTGATGTGGAAGTGGGCGAAGGTTTTGTTTTAAGCACCGATACAAACGGAGATTATCTCATCCATCCCTGTGGCGATAAAACCGCACAGCCCAGCGGACGTTTACCCAAAAATGGCTACTATTTTGATAACATCACACGCTCTGACGGTGCCGACCCCGACGAAAGTAACGGACGCGAGGATTTTGCCGCAGATTATGCCCCATTTACCGAAGAAGACCTTGATTTCATTGGCAACCAGGTGGAAACGCTGTATAACGAAACCGAATATGGCCTCATTGGCAATTTATCGCCTTTAGGACTTGCCGACTCGGCCATTATTCCGGGGCCCGGTATTCAAAACCCCAAAGGAATGCGCGATATCGAGGAATGGCTGATGGGCTACTATATCCATGAAGATTACATCCGTGAGGTGTTTGATTACCAGTTTGAAGTGGCCATGCAAAACATTAAACGCTACCATCAAACTGTGGGCGAACGCATCTCGGCGGTTGTCATCAGCGGCACCGATTTTGGCACCCAACGAAGTGAGTTTTTAAGCCCAGATATCTTTCGCAGTTTCTTTAAGCCCTACTACACAAAAATAAACAATTGGGTGCACGAAAACACCACATGGAAAACTTTTTACCACAGCTGTGGTTCTATTGTACGTCTTTTGGATGATTTTGTGGACATGGGGGTGGATATTTTAAACCCCGTTCAATGCTCGGCCGAGGGCATGAGCGCCGAAATGTTAAAAGAAAAATATGGCGATAAACTGACATTTTGGGGCGGTGCTGTAAACACACAAGACACCCTACCCTTTGGCACACCCGAGGCAGTGTATGCCGAGAGCACCGAACGTCTTAAGGTGTTTGCTCCCGGTGGCGGTTTTGTTTATAATGCTGTGCATAACATTCAAGCAAAAACACCTGCCGCCAACATGCAAAGCTTTTTTAATGCCTTGCAAGATTATAAAAAATAAATAACAAAAGGGGTGGACAATGTCTTATTATACACTTAAACTTGATTTTCCCGTTGAAGATTTAAAGCTAACTTCCATTTACAAAAATCCAAAGCTAAGCAGTTTTACCCGTCGTTTGCTAGACAGCGACAAGGTGCGCACCGTGTTTGGCGAAGACCTGCATTTTGCAGATGAACACACCGACCGGCCATGGCTGTTTGGCTCATTTGTACAAAGTGTAGACGGACGCATTACCTTTCCGGATGACCCTTCGGGCCCATTGGTAGCTCAAAAAAATGCCTATGACCCCAGCGGCGGTTTGCTGGATTTTTGGATTTTGAATGTGCTGCGCGCCTCGTGTGATGGCACCATGGGCAGCGCTGCAGGCTGGACATTGGATCGGGAAAGCTCTGATAATTACGATGATGTAGGCGCCGATTTAGAAGGCGAAGGCATGATTTTTGATGATGATTTAGAACAAAGCCGCATTGCTATGGGACGTAAATCCATCCCTGATAATATCATCACATCACTGGATTGTAGCGAAGTGGATTTTCGCCACCCACTTTGGAATAACGCTGCCGATATCTGCATCACCCTATGCACCTCACCTGCTGGATACGCCCATTTTAAACAAAATTGCCGTGGGAAGTTTTACCTTGTAACACCTGAAAATGCAGCACAACGCGGCGAAGGCATTGCCGTTGTGGTGACCGGCGAGAACACCTACCCAAATGCAGCCGAAACCATGCGCATGCTAAAACAAATGGGTTATAACCGCATTTTGGTAGAGTCTCCCGCCTATACAAACCACCTATTGGTCAACGGTCTTTTGGACGAATTATTCCTCAATACCTCCGGCGTTTACGTAGGCGGAAGCGGCCTGGCATTGGGCCAGGGTGGCCAAAGCGCTACCGTGCAAAACCACCCACACGCAGAATTGCTTTCTATGCACAGCCATAGCCCGTTTTTCTTTTATTACCGCTATCTTTTTCATCATACACCCCCAAAATAGCTTCCACGCATCAAAAGGGCTTTAAGAGCCTTGCCCGCAGCCCACAATTTGAATAAATTTAAGCATAATTTTTAATGAAGAACACCTTTTATGTTGATCTCTTCAATCAGAAAAACTGTCACAAAGCTTACGCTTTGTGACAGTTTTTTGAATGTTTGTAATATCCCAAACCTCAATGGGTTAATCCATCTCCCCTATCAAGCGCCCCAATTGCAAAGCAAATGCTGCATCCAAGCCGCAATATCCATGTGATAAACATCGTTTAAATGTGTATTTGTTAACACTTCATTTACAGGGCCAACCGCCACGGTTTTCCCTTCATTTAGCAAAAGTGCGTGGCTACCGTAACATTTTGCAAGGCTTAAATCGTGCACCACGGACAAAACCGCTCGGTTCGGATGTTTTACCCACAGTTGTATTAAATCAAAAATTTGCTTTTGGTAGATAAGGTCGAGGTGATTTGCAGGCTCATCCAAAACGAGAACCTGAGGATTTTGCGCAAAAATTTGTGCAAGAAAACAACGCTGTAATTCACCACCGGAAAGTGTCAGTACCGAGCGATGTTTCAGCGGCAATAACCCTGTTTTATGCAATGCATCTTCCACAAAAACATCATCATCTTGTGTCGCCTTATGCAAAGGCCCGCTGGTATAGGCATAACGTCCAAGGCGTACCACCTCTTCTACTGTAAAAGAAAATTCCACATGATTATGCTGCATTAAGATGCCCAGTTGGCGTGCACGTTCTTTAGATTTTAATGATGCAAGGGTTTTCCCATTCAAGGTAAGCGTTCCGCTGTAAGGTAGGCTTTGAGCCAAAGCACGAACCAAAGTGGATTTTCCGGCACCGTTTGGTCCGGCCACCATCATCCACTCGCCTTCATTCAGAGAAAAACTCACATCTTGCACGATGCTTTTTGTACCAAGTTGTATCGATAGATGTTCTGCTATCAGCATTGTGTTTGCCTCCTTGTGCGATAAAACACCAGTAAAAACCAAACAGCCCCCACCAAAGAGGTTACCACACCGATTGGCAATTCACGCGGGCTAAACAGTGTGCGCGCACAAAGGTCTGCCAGCATCAAAAAAGCTGCGCCCAATAAAGCACTTGCCGGAAGCAACAAACGGTGATTGGGTCCTGTGAGCATGCGTGTGACATGTGGAATGAAAAGGCCCACAAACCCAATGGTGCCACCGATAGACACACATACACCAATGAGCATAGACACCAAAACCAGCACAAACAGCTTCACGTGTTCCACATGAATGCCTACATGGCGTGCGTTTTCTTCACTGATCGAAAAGGCATTAAGCTCGTTTGCAAAATAAAACAAAAAGGGCGCCGCCACCAAAAGGGCAACAGCCAAAACCGCCACATCAAACCAGCCGCTGGTGCTAAGCGAGCCCATCGTCCAAAACACAATAGAACGCACACGATCCCCTGCAAAGGTAACAATGAGGCTGATAATGCTGTTCATAAACATGGAAAAGATGATGCCAAGCAAAATGATCGTATTGGTAGAAAGGCTATTGTCTAATCGTTTTGCAAGTGCCAAAATCAGCAGTAGCGATAGAAAGGCAAACATCATGCTTGTAAGCGTGGTGCCAAGCCCAGATAAAACGGGCAAGGTGCTTGAAAATGCAATGGACAACACCGCACCCAAAGACGCCCCCGAGGAAACGCCCAGTGTGCTGCCATCCGCCAACGGATTCTTTAAAAGCCCCTGCATAGCGGCGCCACATAAAGAAAGTGCCGCGCCCATAAAGGCTGCTGTCAACACCCGTGGCAGACGCACAGTGGTAACAATGGCATAGCTTTGCACGTTTGTGGGTGCAAGGCCAAAAACACCCTGCCAAACAGCAGCAGCCGTATCTCCTAGCGGCACTAAAACACTGCCAAAACATACACATAAAACCAGCACAACCGCTGTGCCAAGCCCAAATACAAGAAATTTTCCAATTGTTTTGCGCTTAGTTATCGATACTTTTTCTGCAGCACACAAGGTGCTTTGCTTTGCTTGCATGATGTTGCCCTCTTCCCTACCCCGAAAACAAAAAACGGACGTGCAATACACGCCCGTGAGCCTCATCCCCAGGAGTGTTTTAAAAGACCCAAAAGCCAACTTGCAAACAATGCCAAGCTGCACGGCTTTAGGACCCATCTGTGTTTCGGTCTCCCGACTTAGCTTCATCCTACCACGGCACCTTCCCGCATTACACGGTGGTCTTCGCCGCTTCGTTCGCATCACGGTTACTGGGATAGTGCAGAATTCGCATCTGCTTCCCTCGGCGGGTTTTCCGCCGGTGCTTTCGCACAAACACAGAATATTCTATCGTATTTTTTTAGCTTATATTCAGTTGAGAGAATCATAAAATACAAAGATATTTTGCACCATATAGAAACAGAAAATCAGTACCTCTATATTCAGGCTGAATGTGCGATTATACACAAGCCCAAGCAAATTATCATTCTATTCTCAGAATATCAGTATTATTATAGCAGAAACACAAAAAAATGAAAAGAATGACAAAACCTGATTTTCTCATTTTTTATGATTTTATGCTATTTTATGCCACTTGCAAGGCCACTACAGGCCACTGACCACATTTTGTGGTTGTCCGCTTAAAAAAGCGGCAACATTTTCGGCCGCAACGCTTAAAAGCCGCCTGCGTGCGTCCAGCGGTGCCCATGCAATGTGTGGCGTGATGAAACAATTCTTTGCCAACAGCAAGGGGCTATTTTCACCCATGGGCTCTACGGTGGCAACATCTAAACCCGCGGCATACAGCTTGCCGCTCTCCAAGGCATTTCGCACAGCTTCTTCGTCTAGCAGAGGGCCACGTGCTGTGTTAAGCAAAATGGCTCCATCTTTCATCTTGGCTAAATTTTGCTTATCGATGATGCCTTTTGTGCCCTCCGTTAAGGGGCAGTGCATACTTACCACATCGGCACGTTGCAACAATTCCTCTAAAGACACATACTCGGCAAGGGCTTTACCCTCTGCGGTTTCACGGCTACCTGTGGCCAAAATATGCATGCCAAACGCCTTGCAAAGCTCGGCTGTGCGGCGACCAATGGCGCCAAACCCAATGGCACCAAAGGTTTTTCCATGCAAAGAAATAAGCGGCGTATCACTAAAACAAAAATCGGCACTGTTTTTCCAACGCCCCTTGTGCACCTCGGTGCTGTGATGTGCCACCTGGTTGCAAATTTCTAAAAGCAGGGCAAGCGTGTGCTGAGCCACTTCGTTTGTGCTGTAAGCCGGAATATTAGAAACCACAATGCCACGCTCTTTTGCAGCCGGCAAATCCACCACGTTTGTGCCAGTGGCAAGCACCCCAATATAGCGTAATTTTTTTGCGCCATCCATTTCCTTTTTGCCTAGCACCGTTTTATTGGTAAGCACCAGTTCAGCACTTTCAATGCGAGTTTCGGTATCTTCGGGGGTGGTTCTATCGTACACTTGCAAACTTCCGTGCTTTTCTATATTCTCCCACGAAAGGTCTCCGGGGTTTGCGGTAAAACCATCTAATATCACAATATTCATTGTTTAATTTTCCTCCAGCGCCATGATTTTGGCAACGCGCATGGCATGTCGTCCGCCTTCAAATTCGGTTTGCAAAAAAAGATCCACCATCATTTCTGCAAGCCCAAAGCCCACCACACGCCCACCTAGGCACAGGGCGTTCGCATCGTTGTGGCGTCTTGTAAATTCTGCCGAAAAGGCGTCACTGCAACAAGCAGCACGCATACCATGCAGTTTATTTGCCGACATCGAGATACCCACACCGGTACCACAAAACAAAAGTGCACAACAACACTCCCCGTTTAACACTGCCTGGCAAGCCGGCAGGGCAACATCGGGATAATCCACACTATCTGTGCTGTGGGTACCAAAATCCACATAGGCAATGCCCTGTTTCTTTAAATGGGCGCAAATGTGTTCTTTTAAAGCAAAACCACCATGGTCTGCGGCAAGAGCAACGGGTTTTTCCATCATGTTAAATCTCCTTTTTACATCAGCTGAAAATGGTGTCCAAAATTTCCTCTTTTGTAATGGCACCAAACATATCTTGCAAAGAAAATTCAGAAAGACACGCGTCCACATTTTCTTTTCTAAATGGGCAACCTTGCAAGGCGTTACACAATTCGTCCAGCGGACTACGACTTAAAAAATCTCCACGGAACTCGGCCCCTGTGATGATGCCTTTTTTTACACCGAGAAAAACCGAAAGCGAGCCTCCATCGAAGTGGCGGCTACTACACAAATCGTAGGCAGGCGAGCGCCCAAAATTCCACTCCCATGTGTCGTAGCGGGCAGTCTTAATTTCCTCCACCTGTAGCAACTCTTCTTTAGAAAGCACACTTTCTTCAAAGCCACCTTGCGAAAGTTCTTCTTTCAGATACTGCCAAAAGGCTGGCATGTCCATATCCTCTTTAAGTGCCGGGCGGATATTGCCAATGCGGCTGCGCACCGATTTGGAACTTTTGGATTTGAATTTCTCAGGGTTTGCATTGAGGGAACCCGCCACCATATCAGGATTGGATTCAAAGAGAAGTGTTCCATGATGTAAAATGCGGCCCTTATGCAAACGTTGTGCTGTGCCGGATACCTTTTTGCCATCCACCAAAATATCATTGCGTCCCGATGCCTCAGCCGAAAGCCCCAGTTTTGCAAGCGCCGCCACCACAGGACGGGTAAACTGTGTCATGCCTAGTTTTTCGCTATCTTTGGCATCGGTGATGAATGAGTAATTGAGATTGCCCATGTCATGATACACAGCACCGCCACCGGTGCCGCGACGCACCACAGTGATGTTGTGTTCTTCCACAAACGGGCGGTTAATTTCCTCTTCGGTATTTTGGTGACGACCCACCACAATGGTGTTGGCATTTTGCCATAAAAACAAATAGTCTCCCTCTAAGCGATTTTCCAAAAGGTACTGCTCAAAAGCCAAATTATAGCGCGGATCTTGCGAACCGGTTTCAAGATAGGTCGTTATACTCACGGTAAAAAATCTCCTTTATTGATTTGTAGATGTAACGCAACGATAGTTCCCAATCATTTTTGTAAAATTTCCCCGCCCAGACTGATAAAAACCCCTTTTCTGTGTGCGGTAAAACAAAAACTTACATAAACCATTACAAAAAGATTCAGCTTTTGTATTTAAGCCCTATCATAGCTCATTATGGTAAAGTAAAATCTAAAAATTATTACAAAAATTTCTTCTTGTGTGACGTTTGCATTTTATTTTTTATTGCCTAAAGCGGCAGACACTAGGTGTCTGCCGCTTTGAATATATATTTGCAAACAACAGCACAATACTATCATACCGTTTTATCTGCATTTTTGCAAATTGAGCTTTTCTTACAGCCGTTTAAAATGGTTTACCCTGTAAAGACCAAAATTTTCGTCTTCGTGCCAAGCACGCACAAAGGTGCACGGCTTTGTAAAACGTTTTTGAAAGCGCTGTAACAACCCATTTTCTTTGGCTCTTTCTTCGCAACGCACCCAGCTTTCTCGGCTTTCCCAGCAGATGATGGTGTGCACTTCACCGGGTTTATTTTCATTCACCCACACCTCTTTGTATAAAAAGGGAATGTTCTCGAATCCTTCATCCAGAGCTTCGCCCAAAGTCCATACTTCGTGTGTGGCGTCCAAATAATCTTGCAAATCTTCCTCGGCCACTTGGTACACATGATACTCGATGGGATAACGCTCGCCATCTTGATATCGATAGCGTTTCGAGGCATCTTTTTCATCACAGAAATTTTCTCCGGCTTCGTGCTCGGGCCCATGCAAACGCTCAAAACGGCTCACACGTTGAATGCCAAAGTTCTCCTCTTCAAAAATGGCACGATGCATAATATAAGGCACACCCGGCTGGCATTCTTCAAAACGGGCCTCAAGGCCATCTTGGATGTCTTTGCGCAACATATGATCCCATGCCGGTTGATCTTCCCATGCAAAAATATAATGAGCTTCTCCGGGATAATTATCATTCACCCACACTTCTTTATATGGAAAAGGAATTTCCGCAAATTCTTCATGCAGCCCCTCGCCCAATGTCCACACATCATAGTCAGATTGTAGGCAAGATTCCAGGTTTTCTTTGGGCATTCTGAAAATTAAATGCTCCATGGGGTAATGCTCTCCACACTGATAACGATAAGCTTTTTTCTGATTCAAACTCATGCTGTTTCATCCTCCGATTATTAACCTTTATTTTTGCATACTTTTTGCCAAGGCTTATTACGCCCTACATGCGCAAAAAAATTGTTTTAACGGTATTTTTGTTTTTCTGCATGTGGGTCGATACCACTGTACCCAACTGCATTGCCGTCACTTTTGGCACCTATGCCCGTACGCACGATGCAGGCTGCTGTATATTCCACTATACCGCCAATGGGCACAAATGGTTTTTTCACCGTCACCGTCACCTTTTTTATTTGTGGTGCTTCAATAAAGATTTCATCTGAAATGCGCTGCGCCATGCGTTGCAAAAGCTTATGCTGCTCATGTACACACACCTGCTCTGCCTTGCTGTATAAGGTAACATAGCTCACTCCTCCCTCATACTCATCGTTTTGGCACATATCGAACACATCCACTTCAGCCTCTACGTCTACAATGAACTTTGCACCATATGCGGTTTCTTCGGGAAACAGGCCATGCTTACCCCAAAATTGCATTCCTTTTGCAATCACCAAATCGCTCATGTTACACCTCTATTTTACGAAAGCACTATTTTTCTTCAGCAATCAATTTTGTAGTAAAGGCCAATTTTTTGCCAAGTGCACGTGTTTTTTCAAGGCCATATTCATCATCCATGGTGCCGCTACCATCGCCGGGGTTCCATAGGCCCACACCAGCATAAATACCCGCACCGCCATTACATACGGTAAAACCTTGGGTGTGATAAAAACCGATAATGGCATTGTTGGCGGTTTCTTGCCCACCACTACGTGTGCCACCCACAGCCAAAGCCGAACCCACTTTGCGTGTGAAATAATACGAATTGTTTTGCAACATCACCCATGTGGGACGAAAACGGCTGATGAATGCCGAAAGCTGCGGTGTGATGCTCATCTCGTATACGGGCGAAGAAATGATCATGCCATCACATTCATACACCTTGTCATACAGTTCGTCCATGTCATCTTTATAAATGCTACAATGCGGGTTTTGATCTCGCAGACATTTGTTGCAATGGATACAAGGCGCAATTTTACGCCCGCTGAGCTCAATGAGTTCGGGTTCCACCCCGCCCTCTCCACTTGCCGCTGCAAGTGCTTCTTGCAATGCCATGTAAGACGATTTTCGACGCGGACTGCCACATATACCTAAGATTTTCAACATAAATGTATACCCTTTCTGTACCAAGGCACAGATATAATAATAGGCCGCATCTCTGCCGCCCACTTATAGCCGTGCGATGGGTTTTCTAATTTTTAAC
>CAYJJK010000057.1:0-5706 GCA_964370445.1 uncultured Oscillospiraceae bacterium
AGGAGCGAAACTTCATGAGTGCAAAAGATAATTTTGCTCAGGCAATGAAAGAACTATTAAATTCCGGGGAAGCCGGTAGCACAGATTCTACCGAAGGCGGCCAAGCACCAGGTTCTTTTTCTTCCTTCAGCACCCCAGATTCCCGCCCGCCAAAAGCCCCTGCGCCAGAAAAACAAGAATCTGTTTTTGGTGGTAGCAGTTTTTCTAAGCCTGCTACCACAACCAGTACCGATTCTTCTGCAGAAGAGCCCAAAGAAGAAGAAGTAGAAAGCGATGTTTCCTCAAGCGAGCCCGAAGTTGTTGAAGTGGAACCACAAGCAGCTTCTGAGCCCTCTATCAATATGGAAGCACCAGCAATTGTTGATGATACCAGCGGCCAAAGCTCTGACGCTATGACTGTTATTGCACCGGGCACCACCATTGTGGGCAACATCAACACCAATGGAAATTTAACGATGAATGGCGATGTAAAGGGCGATGTGAAAGTGGCCAAAAAGTTCATCTTAGAAGGCCGTGTCATCGGCGATATCGATGCCCAAGAACTTGAAGTTAAACGTTCTAGCATCAAAGGCAACATTACAGTAGCCGGCAACCTCAATATGGACGACCACTCTGTGGTGGTTGGTGATATCTCTGCTAAAAACACCACTACCGATGGCAAAATTAAAGGCAATTTAACTGTGCTTGAGCGCGGCCACCTTAAACCTTCGGCAACCTTAGTGGGCAACCTTGTGGCCGGCACAGTCATCATTGATGAAGGCGCCATGCTTAAAGGTGATATCGCCATTACAAATGCTCAAAATGATAACATCATTGTGGATGAACCTGAGTTCGATATCCAAATCTAATTTTCTATTTTATACTCATGCCGTCCCTTTTTGTTTTGTTTATGAACGAAAGGGGACGTTTTTCAATTTTTTTAATTTTAAGAGAAAGGCGGCGTGAATATGCAAAGCAAACAGCGGGTTTTGGCTTGTGTTTCAATGTTGCTTATGCCCATATTTTTCGCCGGTTGCACTGCTACTGCCTCTCAAAGTGCTACCTCCATACCCATTTCATCCTCCGGCGTTGCTGCTTCCTCTTTATCCCAAAGTGCTGTTTCTGCCAGCAGCGCCTCATCGCAAAGCACTTCAGATGTGGAGCTCGCCACAGCTATAGAACCCTTCCCTCTGCAGCTTGATGATTATTTGGTGTATACAAACGGTGCGGTGGTGCTAAACCCGGCCGACGTTACCTTTTGGGTTTTTTCGTTTGCAAATAACGCAGAAAATAATGGCCTTACGGCCAGCGAAATTTCTACCTTTCGCGGCCTTCGCTTAGGAAGCAGCACAGAAGAGATAGAAATGCACTATAGCGATATCCCGCTTGAAATTTATGAAAACCCTGAGGAGACCGTTGCGGTTCCCTATGAGAACTATTCTGATTATATCGAAAGCAACGCTTTTTCTGAAAACCACACAGCCATCTTTTCTTTGTATGTGTTAGACGGTGTTTTAATTTATGAGCCATATATTATCGAGCTTGCCTTAGACACCAATCAATATAGCAAAGCACATAACATTATCCGCTATGACCTTACACTGCAAATTCAACTTGGGCAAGTGGCCGATATTGTACTTTCTGTCAACGACATGAGCCCTTATCCAAACACCCATTTAACGCCAAGCCAATTTACCTCAGAGGGTAAATATACAGTTGGAATTTACAGCCTTGGTGTTAGTGCCACCGCTTTACGCGTGCCCATTGGCGTGCAAAACCATTTGGACGAGCCGGTTATTGTTCGTTGCTATTACACAGAAATCAATGGACAGGCCACCCGAAACCCCGGCCATTTCGAACTTACGCTCGACCCACACGGCTATGGCGAACAAACCCTTTTGATTTTAAATGAGGACATTCGCCCCACCGACATCGAGTCCTTAGAATCAATCGGCATTGCGCTTCAGTTTTATTCGCCAAACGGCCAGCTGTTGTTTGAAAGCGAGGGCATCGAGCTACCTGTATTTAGCAATGTTTAATGCGCCATCTGCGGTTTTTTATAAGGATAACCATTTGAAAATATTGGATTTAAAGGGAGATACACCATGAATACAAACGAGACAATGAGTGCAATTTTAAACCGACGTAGTATGCGTGCTTACAAAAGCGAACTGCCCTTGGCAGAAGAATTGCAAGCAGTACTAAATGCGGCGCAGTGGGCTCCAAGCACCATGAATCTTCAAACATGCCACACCACATTGGTGACAAATAAACTGGCCGTTAAAAACCTAAGCGCGGCAATTATAGAAAAACTGGATGATGACGCAAAAGAACGCCTAAAAGCCCGCTTTTCAGAAGATGAGCCTATTTGTGTTTTTTACAATGCACCGGCAGTTTTTGTGATTTCTGCAGAAAATTCGCATGAACCGTTTACAAAAACCGACGTTGGAATTACGGCTCAAAACATCTGCATTGCGGCAAAATCTTTTGGCATTGATACTTGCATCAACGGCTTGTCGTCTGTGCTTTTTGAAAAAGAGCCTACACACAATGCATTGAAAGCCTTACCCATACCCAGCACACATCGTCCAATGCTTTGTGTTGCAGCCGGCTATGGAGATATGGAAATGCCTGTGCCCGATAGAAAACCCAATAGAACTGCTGTTATTTAGTATTAGAAAAGAGAGAAAAACCATGGAATGGACAGATCTCGTTGTGCAAGTGCGGCAAGAAGACAGCCAAAAGGCGGCCGACATTTTAACCGGGCTTTCGGATAGCGGGCTATATATAGAAGATTACGCCAACTTAGAACAAGATGTATTAGAAATTGCCCATATTGATTTGATTGAAGAAGATTTACGTCAAAAACCAAAGGATATTGTGCTCATTCACGTGTATCTTTCACCGGAAGAAGCGCCTGCCCCTATGGCCGAAAAAATACAGATTCTGTTTTCTGCCTCTGGGCTGGATTGCCGAATTGTGTTAAACCAAATTCAACAAGAGGACTGGGAAAACGCCTGGAAGCAACATTATCATGCAATTGAAATTGGTGAAAAACTTGTGGTGGTGCCCTCTTGGGAGCAATGCGATAGCCCGCGTATCCATTTGCACTTAGATCCCGGCATGGCTTTTGGCACCGGCACCCACGAAACCACCCTTTTGTGCTTAGAAGCACTGGAGCAAGAAATACAAGGCACAGAAACTTTATTGGACATTGGCACGGGCAGTGGTATTTTGTCTGTGGGGGCCCTTTTGCTTGGCGCAAAACATGCCATTGGTATTGATATCGACCCACTTTGTGTGCGCACAGCACGCGAAAATGCAGAGCTTAATGGTGTGCTAAACCGCTTTGATGTTATCTGTGGCGACCTTGCCAGTGAGGTAAATGGACATTTTCCACTGATTACCGCAAACATCGTGGCCGATGCCATTTTACGTTTGGCGCCGGCCTTGCCGGGCCTTTTAGAGCCCCATGGCCTTTTTATTGCCAGCGGTGTATTAAACGAGCGCGCTGAGGAAGTGTGTGTTGCCCTACAAAATGTGGGCCTTGTCAATGCCGAAATTCGCCATAAAAACGACTGGGTGGCCATTTTAGCCCAACTTCCCGGCAACGAGGACTAAACTATGGCAAACCGTTATTTTGTAGAGAACATTCAGGGCGAAACCGCTACAATTGAAGGCGCCGACGCCATCCATCTTGCAAAGGTATTGCGTGCAAAACCGGGCGATA
This sequence comes from uncultured Oscillospiraceae bacterium, assembly GCA_964370445.1. Taxonomy (GTDB): domain Bacteria; phylum Bacillota; class Clostridia; order Oscillospirales; family Ruminococcaceae; genus JAAYCI01. The sequence goes on from CAYJJK010000057.1 coordinate 3,710, forward strand.
CCCTTTGGCTGTGCAACGGCAAAGGCCATGACTATTTGGTAAAAGTGCGAGAAATACTTCCCAAAACGGTTCTTTGCGATGTTCTTGAAAGCTGCGATAACAAAAACGAGGCCGCTTTGCAAGTGGCGCTATATGTCGCCTTTGGGAAAGGTGATAAAATGGACTGGGTGGTGCAAAAAGCGGTGGAGCTTGGGGCCATTTCCATCACACCTTTCTTTGCAGAGCGCTGCGTGTCTCGCCCTAAAAAAGACAAACAGGAGCGGTTTTTTCGCATTGCCGAAGAAGCCGCAAAACAAAGTGCGCGCGGCATAATTCCAAAAATTTTTCCCTCTCTTAGCTTTTCAGAAATGTTGCAAGCGGCCTGCCAAAACGACGCTGCGCTATTGTTTCATCCAAGTGGCGAAACAAAGCTTGCCAATGCCATTCAAAACATGCACACACTTTCTTTAATCACTGGGCCGGAAGGCGGCTTTACACAAGACGAAGTGGAGCAAGCTAAAAATAGTGGTTGCCCTATTGTAGGCCTAGGTCCGCGTATTTTACGCTGTGAAACCGCGCCCATTGCGTCTCTTGCGGCTGTAATGGCTTTGGCGCAAGAGTGGTGAGCAAAATAATCGCACAGATAGACGTGGTCTTTGCTGAATAAAGCAGCAAAAGCCATAGCGCCTATGATTATTATTTAACACTGCCTAAGGCAAGTTTTTATAATAGCTCAAAGCACCATCCATTTTATACATAAAAAAGGAGGCTCTCTTTTTAAAGAGAGCCTCAGGCCGGCAATAAAGCAGCAATTACGTCGTCAGACTGCAAAATGCCGCAGCAGTTGCATATCAATTATATGCGCCTTTGCGGTATTTTTTGCTTCCTAGCACTTGGCACTTTCTTGCCGCACTGCGCTTTTTTGATAGATAATCTACGCCATCGTGCGCTCTGCTCTTGGCGCTCTTGGCGCCCTTGGTGCATGTTTTACAATATGCACAGTATGCTCGCCACCATCTAAGCGCTCTTTTGCCACAGCCAACATCAGTTTAATGCGGTTTTCTTGGTTTACCAAGGTGGCGCTGGGGTCGTAATCTATGGGCACGATATTGGCTTCCGGATGCAGGGCACGAATTTTAGAAATCATTCCTTTACCCACCACATGGTTTGGCAGGCAACCAAAAGGCTGGGCACAGATGATGTTTGGAAATCCTGCATGCACAAGTTCCATCATTTCACTTGTTAAAAGCCAGCCTTCTCCCATTTTGGCGCCACGTCCCACAATGCCTTCGCCCAGTTTCATCACATCACGAAATAGAGTGGGGGCCTGCAATTTCCCCTTAAATCCATCGATGGCATCATGCATCAATCGTTCGCGTGCTGCAATAAAGTTGGATACTGTATCCAGCACTGTGCGATACAGCTGGCTGCCGCCATACAGGCGAACATCATGCGCCATATTTTCTGCACAGTATTGAATAAATGCCGTAAGACCCGGCATGTTAATTTCACATCCCTCGTGTGCCAAAAATGCCTCCAGCCCACTGTTGCCCAAAGGCGAATACTTTACATAAATTTCACCCACAATGCCCACCTTTACCTTGGGCACTTTTGTAACGGAAACAACCGCAAAATCGGCGGCGATTTTTTCAAAATTGCGCTTCATATCCCCTTTTGAAACCGCTTTTCCTGCAGCAAGCTGTGCGCTGATGTCATCTTGCCAGTGGCGCACAAGGGCATCCACTTCTCCACTATTATCTTCATACGGACGCAGTTGGTTTGCAAGGCTCATCAGTTCATCCCCATAAAGGCAGCAGGCAACCAATTTTCGTATTACCGAAAACGACATTTTAAAGCCGGAATCTTTTTCAAGGCCGGAAAAATTCATGCTGGCAACAGGCACCTGGGGAAACCCAGCCTGAACCAACGCCTTGCGCAATAGGTGGATGTAGTTGGATGCCCTGCCCCCACCACCTGTCTGTGTGATCAGCAACGCCGTACGATCAAGATCATATTTT
>CAYJJK010000057.1:5716-8429 GCA_964370445.1 uncultured Oscillospiraceae bacterium
CTGGTTAGGATGTGTGGTTTTGAACATATTTTAGGCCTTCCTGCGACACATCCGTACCACCGTTTTCCAGCACTTCTGTGCGGTACCCCGCCTGGCGAAACACCTCGGCAATCATATGAAAATGGATGGGTGCCATCTGGGGAATTAAAATGGTGTGTGTATCTTTCATTTCAGTGGTAAAACGCGGATAAGCTTGTGTTTCGCTCATATTTTTCTCCTTTTGTGCGTTAGAGCGGTTGTGGTTCGGCTTTAAACAGTTTTTGCATCCTCTTTTTCCAGCGCAGAAAACAGGCTGCGCAGGCGGATACTCACAGCACCCAAGTTTGCAATTTCATCTATTTTAATCTGTGTATACAGTTTTCCATTTTTGTGCAAAATAGCCCTCACTTCGTCAGTGGTTACCGAATCTAGGCCACAACCAAAACTAACCAATTGCACAAGGTTCATGTCTTCTTGCCCCGCCACATAACGTGCGGCAGCATATAGGCGCGCGTGGTAGGTCCATTGGTTTAAAACCCCCGTAATGGGCGAGTTTTCGGGGTCGCTCACAGCATCTTCACTAATTACAGCCGCCCCTTGTGCCGCCACCAATTTTTCAATTCCGTGGTTAATTTCATTATCTAAATGATACGGACGACCCGCAAGAACAATGATGGGAAGCCCTGCTTTTCTTGCTTCTTGTATAATTTCGCGCCCTTTTTCGCGCACACATGCAAGATAATTATCATATTCTGCATAGGCTAGGGTTGCGGCCGCTTTCACCTCGGCAAACCCTATATCCGGCCAATATTTTTTTAAAATTTCCGTCATTTTCTTAGAAAAATCTTTTGGGCGATGGATGCCCACATAATCGTAAATAAAGCGTTTTTTAGAAAGCTCTGGAAAACTGCTGTAAATCACCTCAGGATAATAGGCCACCACCGGACAGTTGAAACAATTTTCGCTGATTCCCTCATCAATATTATAGCTCATGCAAGGGTAAAAAATGGTTTCTATGTCTTCTCTGTCTAAAAGGGCACGCATATGCCCATGTATCAGCTTTGCAGGGTAACACACAGTGTCGCTGGGAATGGTGTTTTGCCCAAGAAAATATAGCTTACGTGATGATTGTGGGCTTTTGTGCACCTCGAACCCAAGTTTTGTGAAAAATTTATGCCAAAAAGGCAGTGTTTCGTAAAAATTAAGCCCCATAGGAAAGGCAATGGTGCCACGTGGCCCGGGTGTTGGCGCGTAGCTATCCAGCAATTTCATCTTATATTCATAAAGATCCAGCGGGTTGTGCGCTTGCCGCTTTGTCACCGGACGATCGCAACGATTGCCACTGATATATTTGCGCTCGCCCGAAAACGAGTTGACCGTAAGATGGCAATGGTTTGTACATAGCCCACAGGTGGCCGTTGTTACCTTATGCGAAAAATCAATCAGTTCTTCTTTGGATAAAAGGCTGCTTCTCTCGTTGTTCTTTGATTTTTTTCGCCCATAGAGCGCCGCGCCAAAGGCACCCATCAGCCCTGCAATCGAAGGCCGAATCACCTCGGTGCCCATTTCTTGCTCAAAGGCACGTAGCACAGCATCGTTGTAAAATGTGCCACCCTGCACCACAATTTTTTTGCCAAGTTGATCCGTGCTTTGGGCTCGAATCACCTTGTATAAAGCATTTTTCACCACACTGGGGGCAAGCCCTGCCGAAATATTCTCTATAGATGCACCGTCTTTTTGTGCTTGTTTTACAGATGAATTCATAAATACCGTGCAGCGGCTACCCAGCTCCACCGGGGCATCACCATACAAGCCAAGCTTTGCAAATTCTTTCACATCGCGCCCTAAAGCCTCTGCAAAAGTTTGCAAAAAGCTGCCACAACCCGAAGAACACGCCTCATTTAAGAATATATCGCTTACAGCACCATCCTCAATGCGAAAACACTTCATGTCTTGGCCACCGATATCGATGATGAAATCTACATCTGGCTGAAAATGTTTTGCCGCTTGAAAATGCGCCATCGTTTCTACAAGGCTGTAATCACAGTTTAGCGCTTCGCGAATCAGCAGCTCTCCATATCCCGTGGTGGTGGACGATATAATTTGCATCTTTGGCGCTTGTTCATACAAACGCAGCACAACATCGCGCAATATTGGCACAGGATTGCCAGAATTTGACTGATAGCTTGTGTCTAATAGCTGGCCGCTATCGCTGATAAGCACTGTTTTTAAGGTTGTGCTGCCCGCGTCTATGCCAAGATGGGCTTTGCCTTTATATCCCTCTAATTTTTCTATGGGCACCGTTGCCTTTTGATGCCGCTGTAAAAAAGCTTCATACTCTTCTTTAGAAGAAAACAAAGGGCTAGAATGATTAAAATTAGCCTCTGTGCCTTCAGCTGTAATCAATTTATCTCGCAACTGAGACAAACTAAACACCTCGTCGGCATATAGCGCTGCACCAATGCACACAAAGTGCAGGCTACTTTGCGGTAAAATGCCCTGCTGTTTTAGCACGGTATCAAAAGCAGAGCGTAGCTCACTTAAAAAAGTAAGTGGCCCTCCCAAATACAACACATTGCCCTCAATTTGGCGGCCTTGTGCAAGGCCGGCCACCGTTTGGTTTACCACTGAATATAAAATGGACGCCGCCACGTCTTCCACGCGGGCACCTTGGTTTAACAGCGGCTGTACATCTGTTTTTGCAAACACACCACAGCGGCTGGCAATGGTGTAC
>CAYJJK010000057.1:8439-16841 GCA_964370445.1 uncultured Oscillospiraceae bacterium
GCCATTTGGTCAATAAAAGCACCGGTGCCACCGGCACAAGACCCATTCATGCGCACTTCCATAGTGCCAGACAAAAACAGGATTTTAGCATCCTCACCGCCCAGCTCGATGGCCACATCAGCCTCTGGCGCAAGGCTTCTTGCTGCCACACGTGTGGCAAACACTTCTTGCACAAAAGGTATGCCGCAAGCTTCTGCCACCCCCATGCCGGCAGAACCGGATATGGCAGTTAAAAACAGGTTTCCGTCAAATTGCTTTTGTAAATCTTGCAAAAGGGCTGCTGCTTTTTCGTTTACATGAGAGTAATGCCGTTCATATCGCTCGCACAGTATATCACCTTTTGGGCCAATAACCACACACTTCACCGTTGTGGATCCGATGTCCAGCCCAAGGCGTAATGGAGCCGGGGGGGCGCTAATTGTAAAATTTTGCGTAGATTTCAAAGTAAGTGCCTTTCTGCTTGCTATGCCTAACAAGGGGTAAAAACGTAGCAAAGTCGTTATTTTACGCCCCTTACCCCAATTATATCTTTTGTTGCAATCCTCTTTATTATATCATATATATCGCTTTTTAAACAAGAAAAAACTGTGAAATTCATAAACCTTTATCATGCCAGCCTTTTTAAGGCCTCTGGGTGGTGTCGACAGTAGTTGAACCCGGCATGTTTTAGGTGATTTTCATGTCCAATTTGGCCTTGCTTTTGCCTTTAAGATGTGATATCATGGGCTCACAATTTAATACACTCGTGCGATGCGCTGCCATGCGCCGTGCTCTTTTAGGGCATACAAGAGGGAACGCGGATGAAATTTCCGGACTATCCCAGTAACCGTGAAGCTGACGAAATGGCAAAAACCACTGCCCCATGGGCGGGAAGGTGCCAAAGTAGAAAGACGCTAAGTCGGGAGACCTGTCGCCAAAATTATTTCCTGAGGAGAAAGGCCGAATTTTTCGGTTGCAATTATAAATTTGGGCTCCTATTCAGGAGCCTTTTTGTGTGGCACTTTGCACGAGACAACCAGGAGGGAAGAAAATGAAAAAGATGAAAAATGCTCTATGTACAGTGCTTTCTTTCACTGTGGCCGTTGCTGCTTTGGCGGGATGTTCTGCACAAGAGGAAACACCCCCGGCGCCCACTTCTGCCACTTCACAAAGTATGGCTACAGAAAGCGCCTCAGGTGCATCAGGCCCCATCACCGTAACGGATATGAACGACCGTGAAGTTGTGCTGGAAAGCTCCATTGAAAAAATTGTGGCCTTAACACCCTCGGATGCTGAAATCATTTATGCGCTTGGTGCAGGCGAATACCTTATAGGTCGCGGCGAATACTGCGATTATCCGGAAGAAATTTTGGATGTGCCGGTGGTGCAAAGCGGCAACGAAACAAATGTAGAGGAAATTATCAGTTTGGCTCCACAGCTTGTGGTAATCAACACCATGGCCCAGCCACTTGAAAATATAGAACAGTTAGAAAACGCCGGCATTTCGGTTATTACCACAACCAGCACCGATATTGCAGGCGTATACGAAAGCATTGAGATTATAGGCATGGCTTTAGGCCTAGAGGCCGAGGCTGATTCTTTGGTTGCAGACATGCAGGCCTCCTTTGATGCCTTAGTGGCACAAATACCCCAGCAAGAGGAAGCCCCCAGTGTTTATTTTGAAATTTCCCCGCTTGAATTTGGTTTATGGAGAGCAGGCAACAACACTTTTATGAACGAAATTGCTGTGATGCTGGGTATGGAAAACAGCTTTGGCGATGTAGAAGGCTGGGCCGAAATTTCTGAAGAGCAAGTGCTAGATAGAGACCCCGACGTGATTGTAACCATCGCCATGGACTTTGGCGGAGGACAAACCCCAAGCGAAGAGATTTTAGCACGCTCTGGCTGGCAGCAACTTTCGGCCATTCAAAACGCACAGGTCGTTAACCTTGCAGAAGACGAATTGTCACGCCCCGGCCCCCGCCTTGTTGATGGCGCTCAAGCTCTGTTTAATGCTGTGTATGGCGCTCAAGCCGAAAATACTTCCTCGGATGAAATTAGCTCGTCCACCGCTGATTCTTCCATGAGCGTCAGCTCCGACGCGGCCTAACACTACGGCATATCTTTAGCCAAAAGACACATAAAAAAGAGAGCGATTTTTTGTCTGGTTACACAAAGGTACAAAGCAATACCAAACGTATTGACAAGTATACTTATCGTGTATGACAAAAAATAGCTCTCTTTTTGTACGTATGATTTATGCAGCGCGTTTTGTGCTATAGCTCCTCTATGCCAAATTCTTCGTCGCGCCTCTTTTTTAAGGTTGCATCAATTTTAAATGCACCATCAATTTTAGACCAAATTAAAACCACGTTCAAAAGCGCCGGAAACGACAGGCCAACAATTAAAAGAATCACCACAGTGAACGGCACGAAAAAAAGCTGCGCCAACACAAGCCCACTGCCAAAAAGGGCACCGCCCATACTACGCGGCAAATTGGCAAACGCCAAAAGAAGACTGTTTTGCAAAGTAACACGCAGGGGCAAATCTACAAAGGCCATCTGTACAAAGAAAAAAGGGAACGAAATCAATACGGTGATAATAGCCAAAAGATAAAGGGCTAGCACGATGCCGGGCATTTCGGCCACAATGCTGCCGCCCAGCAACACCATAAAGCCCATACTTGCAAACAAAAGGGCCAACACGATGCCGGGCAATATCGTGTTTTTAAAGTTTTCTACATATTTTCGTTTAAAATCATGCCATAAATACAGCGGTTCATCGCGTAGCATTTGTACCAGGATGTAATAAAATGATGTGAATGCAGCGCCCAATGGTATACAGGCGCATAGTGCACTTGCAAGAGCCACCAACGTGATGGGTATATTGCCCTGTGTAAAATTGTAAAATGCAACAAGTGATAAAAGCAAGGGGCCTAACAAGAACAAATTAAGCAGTAAATTCAGCTTAATAAGGTTATTAAACTCCCTAAAAACCACTTCAAACACGCGGGCCAGCCCCTTTTTTTTAGGCGCATTTTTAGGTACACCCGGCCCTGGTTTATTCCAATCCTTTTTAAAAAAATTCATCGTTTCTCCTATGGTTTTTTGGCTAGCACTCAAATGCAAATAGAAATAGCCTGTGGCAACACCGACACATTACATTCGCTAAGCTCTCCGCCAAATTCACCATCAAGCGTCCAGCGCACAGGCTCTGTGCTGCGAATAACAAAGTTTTTACCCTGCCGCACTTCGGCCAAAGGCGAATGAATAAATTCTTTCGTCACCCATAATTGTGGCAAGCTGCTCAACTCAGATAAGTTTTTTGGTTTTCGAATCAACAACATTTCAAACAAACCATCGTTCATGCTAATTTGATTTTTCTCTTTCAAGCGAAGCCCCATGCCCCCCAGCGAAAGGGTGTTTGTAATCATGCCAAACAAAAATTCACCTTCCAGCTGTTCGCCGTCACATTCTACTTTGGCTGTGATGGTGGGCAAGTGTGTTAAGCGGCCCATCCCCTCCAGCACATAGGCAAGGTAACCCACAGCATTTTTAAACTGCTGGTTTGTGGTATAGGATACGTCTGTAAACGCGCCAAATGCGGCCACATAGTTAAAGCTTCTTTCATCAAATACGCCCACATCACATTTATATATTTCTTGTGGATTGATAATCCGCTTTGCCGCCTCAATCATATTGTGTTTGGGTAAATTAAGGCTGCTGGCATAGTCGTTGGTGGTGCCACCCGGAATATAGCCCAACAGAGTTGGGCACTCCCTTTGAATTAAGCCACCCACCACTTCGTTTAAGGTGCCATCACCGCCGCAACATACTAATAATTTATGTATTTTGCTGTGACGATACGCCCGCTTAAACGCATCACCACGTTTTTGCGTAGGGTGCATGGTAAGCACATAGCCACCCTCATAAAATGCTTGGACAATGTCCAGCATCTGGGTTTTCAACTTGCCACCGGCCGTATGTGGGTTATAAATAAAAAGAGCAGATTTCACAATTTTTACCTCCTATTGCAGGATGACTATTGTAAATTTATGCGTTTTCAAAATGATTTTTTCCAAATTCAGCTAAAACCAAACCCTTGTTGTGCTCTTCGGCCCAGCCGATATTCCAGTAGCTTGTAAAAAGCAATAGCCCACGTCTTCGCATGTCTTCTGCCGGTTTCGAATCGCTGGAAATATCCAGCTGTGTAATGGGAACCTCACTTTTCTCCACCCAGCGAATATGGCTATATGGCAGCCGTTCTAACAAAATATCAACATTATATTCATTTTTCAAACGATATTCCAGCACTTCAAATTGCAACACACCCACAGCGCCTACAATGATTTCTTCCATGCCACCGCCCACCTGACGAAAAATTTGGATGGCACCTTCTTGGGCAATTTGCTCAATGCCTTTCACAAATTGCTTGCGCTTCATGGTGTCTTTTTGGCGCACTGTGGCAAAGTGTTCCGGGGCAAAAATGGGGATCTGGTCGAAACAAAACCGTTCTTTTGCGGCATTGAGTGTATCTCCAATGGAAAAAATACCTGGGTCGAACACACCTAAAATATCGCCAGAATATGCCTCTTCCACCATTTCGCGCTCTTCGGCCATCATCTGCTGGGCCTGCGAAACACGAATCATCTTGTTCGCCTGTTCGTGGCGCACTTCCATGCCTTTTTCAAAACGCCCACTACAAATGCGCATAAAGGCAATGCGGTCTCGGTGGGTTTTGTTCATATTGGCTTGAATCTTAAACACAAAAGCCGAAAACTCCTCTTTAAACGGGTCCACTTCGCCGGCACTGGAAAGGCGTGCAAGCGGGGGCGGGGTAAGCTTTAAAAAGGCTTTCAAAAAGGGCTCTACACCAAAATTGGTAAGGCCAGAACCAAAAAATACCGGCGTTAGGCGGCCTGCTAACACCTCTTTTTCATCGTAAGTGCTGCCCGCACCATCTAACAGTTCAATATCCTCTAAAAGAATCATATGAGCATCGGCACCAATTTGCTCGTCAATGCCTTCTCCGCCCAGTTTCGCTTTAAAGCTATCCACTTTTTTTGTGCCGCGCAACACCGCTTCAAATGTCAATATCTCTTGGCGCTCTCTGTCATAAACGCCCTGAAACTCCTTGCCGCTGCCAATAGGCCAGTTCATTGCATAGGTATCAATGCCCAGCACTTCTTCAATATCCGTCAATAAATCCAGCGGCGGCTTTGCCTCTCGGTCCATTTTGTTAACAAACGTAAAAATGGGAATGCCCCGCATCACACACACTTTAAATAGTTTTTTTGTCTGCGCTTCCACGCCCTTTGCCGCATCAATCACCATCACAGCGGCATCAGCCGCCATCAATGTGCGATAGGTATCCTCCGAAAAATCTTGGTGACCAGGGGTATCCAAAATGTTTACGCAAAACCCATCATACTCAAATTGTAGCACACTGCTTGTAACCGAAATGCCACGCTGTTTTTCAATTTCCATCCAATCTGATACGGCATGCCGTGTGTTTTTTTGCCCTTTCACACTGCCGGCCAGCTGAATGGCACCCCCATATAAAAGCAGCTTTTCTGTCAACGTTGTTTTGCCGGCATCCGGGTGGCTGATGATGGCAAACGTGCGTCTTCTGCAAATTTCTTCCTGTGTTGTCATGCTTTCCTTTCCCAGCGGCAAGCGCTGTATATCCTATTTCAATTTATTCTGCTCGATATCCTCGGTAATCAATCGCTTTTACAGCCAAACACTGTCCATTTGTGTCATCTAGGGTGAACAACGCCGCATTCAGCATACACGGCCCTTCTTCTACCAAAAACTGCACCGGAACATGGTCTTTTTGCCGCTTGATGGCAAGCGCCGGCTGCACGCCAATTACACTGTGCACAGCCCCTGTCATACCAAGGTCGGTGATGTAGCCTGTTTTGTTTGGTAAAATTTGGGCATCGGCTGTTTGCACGTGGGTATGGGTGCCAAATACAGCGCTCACACGCCCGTCTAAGTAATAGGCCAACGCTTTTTTCTCCGCTGTAGATTCCGCGTGAAAATCCACTAAAATAAAACGTGCATCTATGCCTTCCAGTAAATCATCCACCCTTTTAAAAGGGCTGTCGATGGGCTCTAAAAATGAAATGCCCGCCAAATTGATGATACAAGCTGTGCCAAAACGCCCGGTATCTATCAAGCAGCGCCCGTTTTCATCTTGTGTATACGGGTAGTTCGCCGGATGTAAAAGCCCTTCATAATCGCTAAAAAGGTCTTCGTTGGCCCTGCGATAGCTGTGATTGCCACCGGTGACCACATCGGCAAAATCCAGCAGTTCTTCTGCCTCTTTTTTGGTGATGCCCACACCGCTTTTATGGCTGTTTTCACCATTCACAATTACAAAATCTACCGCATGGGTTTGCTTTAAATAAGAAACCGCCTCACGGTAAAAATCCAAACCCGGCTCTCCCACCACATCGCCGATACACAAAAACTTCAAATTCATCTCCTTTTGTATCTTCAAGGCAAAACCGCCGAGAAGCCTAAAGCTCCCCGGCGGATGCTATACGGTTATTTTGCGTAGTCGGTTGCTCGACTTTCGCGTACAACACTCACCTTAATTTGGCCAGGGTAGTCAAGATCATTCTCAATCTTTTGGCTGATGTCATGTGCTAAAACAGTCAACTCATCGTCACCCACACGATCTGGTTTCACCATAATGCGCACTTCGCGGCCTGCCTGGATGGCAAAACTGCTTTCTACGCCATCAAAACCTTTGGCAATCTCTTCCAGTGCTTCTAAACGCTTGATGTAACTTTCTAGGTTTTCACGCCTTGCACCGGGCCTTGCTGCCGAGATGGCATCGGCCGCCATCACGATAAAGGCCAGTGGCGTTTGAGGTTCCACATCCCCGTGGTGGGCTTCAATGGCATGAATCACCGCTGGGTTTTCTTTGTATTTCTTCACAACCTCTACGCCAATTTGCACATGGCTACCTTCAATTTCGTGGTCTAGCGCCTTGCCGATATCGTGCAACAAACCCGCACGCTTTGCCTGTGCCACATTAAGGCCAAGTTCTGCTGCCATCACCCCGGAAAGGTAGGCCACCTCTAACGAATGGTTAAGCACGTTTTGGCCATAACTTGTGCGATAGCGCAAGCGACCAATCAATTTTACAATGTCCGGGTGGATACCATGCACGCCCACATCCATCACGGCTTTTTCGCCTTCACGCTTCATCACAAGCTCTAAATCACGGCGACATTTTTCCACGGTTTCTTCTATGCGAGCAGGGTGAATTCGTCCATCGGCAATTAATTTTTCCAGTGCCTGACGTGCCACCTCACGGCGCACCGGATCAAAGCTGGACAAAGTAATTGCCTCCGGGGTATCGTCGATGATTAAATCCACACCGGTGGCCGTTTCTAAGGCGCGAATATTGCGGCCTTCACGCCCAATGATGCGGCCTTTCATCTCGTCATTTGGTAAAGTGGCCACCGAAATGGTCACCTCACTGGAATGGTCGGCTGCACAGCGGGCAATGGCCATGCTGATATGCTCTTTTGCCATGCTTTCTGCTTCATCTTTTAGCGATGTTTCATACGCTGCAATGCGCACGGCTTTTTCATGGCCCAGTTGCTCTTCTAAGCGTGCCATCAACACGCCTCGTGCCTCTTCTTGCGTCATCGAGGCCACGCTTTCCAGCTTTTCCATCTGACGCTGTTTAATTTGATCTATCTCGGCAAGTTTTGCCTCTGCAAGCGCCTCTTTTTGTTGTAAATCCTCTTCTTTTTTCTCAAGTGTCGCTGTTTTTTTGTCTAGATTATCTTCTTTTTGGTCGATGCGTTTTTCAGAACGGGAAATTTCGGCCCGTCTCTCCTTCGCCTCTTTTTCTGCCTCTTGTTTAAACTGATATGCTTTTTCTTTGGCCTCTACAGAGGCCTCTTTCAATTTTTGTTCTGCGTTTTTAATGGCTTCGTTTACAATTTTTACTGCCTCTTCTTCGGCAGAACCTATGGCATGCTCTGCTGTGCGACGACGATGAGTGACGCCGGCAAAAAAACCAAGAAGGGCTGCTAAACCCACACATACAACGAGAACCACCCAGAATATGGGGGACATAAATAACACTGAAAGTCAACTCCTTACTGTATAAAATAGCAGGAGCCTTTTACTCTTGTTTGTATTTCGGTGCAAACCATCATTTGATTTTCAAAAAGCACGCGGGTGATATGGCTATGTACATCATGATAAACCATAATATCAAAAACGGCATATGTCCGTTAAAATAACAAGAATACAAAGCTTCTGCAGATGAATATGACCAGGCGCAAACCTTAAACACGCTTTGCCGAAACCATCTATACATCTTATTGTAAAGGGCATGGTACGCTCTTGTCAAGCAAAGATTACCTTACATAGGCCAAACTTTTAAAAAAACCT
>CAYJJK010000058.1:0-16572 GCA_964370445.1 uncultured Oscillospiraceae bacterium
CTTTTGGTCGTGGAAATTTGAGTTTCACATCTATTAACATGCCACGTCTTGCCATTGAAGCACAGGGCAGTGAAGAGCGCTTTTTCAATAGCTTAGACAACATGCTGGACCTGACCGCAGAGCAACTTTTGGACCGTTATGAAGTGCAGGCGAAGAAAAAGGTGCGCAATTTCCCGTTTTTGATGGGCCAGGGCGTGTGGCTAGATTCTGATAAACTGGGGCCGGACGATGAAATTAGGGATGTCTTGAAGCATGGCACCTTATCCATTGGGTTTATAGGCCTTGCAGAAACCTTGGTAGCTCTTTATGGTCACCACCACGGAGAAAACGATGAGATGCAGAAAAAGGGCCTTGAGATTGTGCAGTATATGCATGATTATTGTGGAAAAAAGAGCGGGGAAACCGGCATGAATTTCACCTTGTTGGCCACACCGGCCGAGGGGTTGTCGGGCAGGTTTATCCGCATGGATAAAAAACGCTATGGCAAAATTGCCGGTGTAACGGATCACGATTTTTACACAAACTCCTTCCATGTGCCTGTGTATTACCCTATGGGCACCTACGACAAAATACAGCGCGAGGCACCTTACCATGCGCTGACGCCGGCAGGGCACATCACCTATGTGGAGCTGGACGGTGATACGGCACAAAACTTAGAGGCGTTTATGGCGGTGGTGCGTTGCATGCACGATGCAGGCGTGGGATATGGTTCCATCAATCACCCGGTAGACAGAGACCCTGTTTGTGGTTATGTGGGTATCATCCACGATATTTGCCCGCGCTGTGGCCGAAGGGATGGCGAGGAAATTCCGATGGAACGTATTGAGGCACTGAAAAAACAGTACCCCTGTATTTTGGAGTTTGCCGGCATTGAGTAGCCAATAGATTAAACAAATACCGGCCTTGTAAAGGCCTTATCATACAAATAACACCATTAGGAGGCAATAAACCATGACAGATATGCAATCAAGAAAACCCGGACAGGGTGTAGGTTTTGAAAGAATTAGGCGCATCACCGGATATTTGGTGGGCACGATGGACAAATGGAATGACGCGAAAAAAGCAGAAGAGCAAGAGCGTGTGAAGCACGATTTACAAAGTTGATGCGGCAGAATATGAAAAAAAACCACAATGGTCTCCCCGAAAAGGGAGACTTTGTGGTTTTAGCAGAGAAAGGATTTGTGGGTGATTCGATTGTGGACGGACCAGGGCTGCGCTGCGTGGTGTTTTGTCAAGGGTGCCCGCATGCCTGCCCCGGTTGCCATAACCCCGAAACGCACCCGTTTGAGGGTGGCGTGTGCGCTACGGTTGTAGAACTATTTGAGCGTATCAGGCGCTATCCGCTGTGTCGTGCCGTCACTTTTTCCGGTGGAGAGCCATTTGCACAAGCTGAAGCATTGCTGCCGCTTGCTAAAGAACTGCGGGATGCAGGGTATGAGCTGAGCGCCTACACAGGGTATACATACGAAGCGCTGGAGAAAGGTGATGCGGCACAGAAAGAATTTTTATCATTGCTGGACACCCTAATTGACGGCCCATTTATTGAAGTGCAAAAGAGTTTGACTTTGCGGTTTCGTGGCAGTGAAAACCAGCGTATTTTAAATGTGCAAAATAGCCTAAAAACAGGGAAGGCAGTGTGGGAAACGGCCGAGCGCTGGCTGGGTGGAGGCGTTTTGTGAGAATGACGATACACAGACCTTATATTTTGCAAAAGCGGTGTTTTGTGGCATAACTTGCCGCAAAACACCGCTTTGTTTAAATGGCTTTTCTTAAGCAATCAGCCCGGGGTCCGGGTATAGGCGAAATAGAGCCTTGCCTACAATGCTATCGCGCGGGACATAGGTGTTGTCCCAGTAGCGAGAATCCCAAGACTCATTTCGGTTATCCCCCATGACGAAATAGTGCCCTTCAGGCACTTCATAGGGGCCGAAGTTGCCGACGATGGTGGTATAAATGGATGGTTCTTGTAAAGGAGTGGCGGAGCCATCGATATAAATTTCTCCGTCTCGGATTTCTACTGTTTCACCGGGTAGGCCGATGATGCGTTTGATGTAGTAAATCGATTCATCGTCCGGATAGCGAAAAATGATGATGTCGAAGCGTTCCGGGTCATTATAAAAGTAAGCGGGACGCAAACCAATCACACGGTCTCCGGCTAAAATAGTGGGCTGCATGCTTGCGGTAGGCACTTCGGCGTTGACGATGACCACCTGTGTGATGAAAAGGGCAAGAAGTAGGCCGATGCCAAGGGCGATGCCCCATTCTCTCAGCTCGCGCAAAACCGTTTTTCTTTTGGTGCCAGAGTGACTTTCTTCCATGTAAGAAACTCCTTATAAAGAAACTGATATATAAAGCATAGCATCAAGGCATGTTTTTTGCAAGAAATCGTGGTATAATAAGCAAATAAATAGTGGAAAGGGGCATTTTATATGCAAGATAGCGAAAAAATAATTGCACTGCTGATTGATGCAGAGAATGTGTCGCCCAAATACATCAAGGTGATTTTGGACGAGCTGAGCTTGCATGGCACACCTGCGTATAAGCGCATTTATGGAGACTGGACCAGCGTTGAAATGTCCGGCTGGAAAAAACAGTTGCTAGAAAACAATCTAACGCCCATTCAGCAGTTTAGCTACACACAGGGAAAAAACGCCTCGGATTCGGCTATGATTATTGATGCGATGGATATTTTGTACAGCCGCAATTGTGATGGCTTTTGCATCATATCCTCGGATTCAGATTTTACACGCCTCGCCTCCCGTTTAAGGGAAAGCCGCATGTTGGTGATTGGCATGGGAGAGAGCAAAACACCGGCCGCGTTTAAGGCGGCGTGCGATATTTTTAAATATCTGGACGTTTTGAAAAAATCACAAAGCCAACCGGAAGAGTGCGAAAAAGCTGAAGAAGCAAAAATGAGGCCGGCGGCAAAGAAAGCTAGCAAAATGAATAAAGCCTTAAAAGAAAAAGAGCAGTTAGATTCTACTGAGGTAATGAGCTCGGCTGAGTTTTTGCAGGAGGTTGGGGGCTTTGTGCCGCTGGAAGAGATTGTGGGACGAATACAAAGCATTATTGACCTTGAAAGCGATGAAGATGGCTGGATGTTTTTAGGACAAGTGGGCAATTTGCTGGGACGTTCTTATCCGGATTTTGACACACGAAATTACGGTTTTTCAAAACTGTATAAACTGATTGATTACACGGATGCTTTTGAAACAAAATATCACGAAATTCCAAGTGGTGGCAAAAACTTGATGGTTAAAAACAAAGGGTAGCATGATGTTAAAACCAGGTTAAAGCTGTTGTGTTTTGCATAAAACAAGCTTACGTTTTTTAGCTTGCCAATTTGAGCTAGCTTGTGCCATCTGTTTCTGATTTTTTACTGTTTTGATAAAAGCGATAAAGCAGTAAAAACCGTGCGATGGAAACCAGCACAAGGCCGCCGGCATTCAGTTGCAAGGCATAGGTTTGCCAGCTTCCCCAAAGGGCCAGTGTTTTGCAAGCGGCAAAAAGAATTTCTGAAATGCTTAAAAACAGCCAAAGGGGGAAATCTTGGCTTCGCCTCCAATATAAAAGAGCCGCCAAAGGCAACACAATTAGCTCGGCGAATGGACTGAGCAGGGGTAAATTAGGATAGGCAAGAACCACTAAAAAAAACAAAAGCAACAGCTTTCGTCGCTTCTTTTGTTGCAGCGCCCCTTGCTCAGCTAGGGCTAAAAACAAAAGCATAGCACCCAGCATTACAAGGGAAATGCTGCGCAGCAAAAAGGCTTCGCCGAATCCCAGCAGCGAAAGAAGTCCGGCCAAAATCCCTACGGTGGCTCCAATCCACCCCATCATAAAACAACTACTTTTTAACAGGCGTTTTTTTTTCACAAAGAGCTCCTATTTTGCACATGATTTGTGGTTGACACAGGTGTATCTTGTATCATACCCCTCGCAACTCTGCGATGTCAACATAATAAAAAGCGTTGGTTTGGCTTGACAGCGCCTGTGCACAGCGGTACACTGCCAATATCGTATGTAGAAAGGACGAAATAATATGTTAGAACAAATGAAAATCGGGTTTTTAGGCGGAGGCAAAATCAGCGAGGCCATTCTGAGTGGCCTTGTGCAAAGCGGTGGCGTGTTGCCGGGGCAAATTTTTGTTACAGATCCGGATGCAGAGCGTCTGCGTGTGCTTATGGAAGAATGCGGCGTCAATACCGTTCAAAATGATGCTGAAAATAATGGGGCACGCCAATTGGCGCAGGAATGCTCCTTGTTGGTGTTGGCAATCAAACCACAAATGGCAGAAGCAGTGTTGCCACAGCTGTCTATGGCGGTGCCAAAAGAGACCATAGTGGTTTCTGTGATGGGTGGTGTAACGTTAAACACATTAGAAGCAATTTTTGCCGATACGTCCATTCTTCGTGTGATGCCAAACACGCCGATGAGTGTGCGCCAAGGCGTGGCCGGTATTGCGGCAGGCCAACACGCCACCGCAGAACAGGTACAAATGGTGCAAAAAATGTTTTCTTTGGTGGGCGCCACTTATGTAATCCCTGAAAAATGGATGGATTCATTAACAGCCATCTCCGGCTGTGGGCCGGCCTTTGCTTATTTGTTTATTGAAGCATTGGCAGACGGTGGGGTGAAGCTTGGTTTGCCACGCGATTTGGCCTTGGCTCTTGCCAGCCAAACGCTGGTGGGCGCCGGCACAATGCAGCTGCAAAGTGGCATTCATCCCGGTGCGTTAAAGGATAGCGTTACCTCACCGGGTGGCGGAACCATTGCCGGTGTTCATGCGCTGGAGTGCGGTGCGTTTCGTGGCACTGTGATGCAGGCTGTTTTGGAAAGTGCAAAGCGGATGGAAGAGCTTTCGAAAGAATAAACACAAAATATCATGTTCGTAAATTGATGCTAAAAGTACGGGTGTATGCGCAAAAGAGACAAAGCTTGTCGTCGTCTTTGTAGGGGTTCGTGTAGGCCTCAATAATAAAGTGAAAAGAGGAAATAAAATGAAACAACCAACAATTGCAAGTTCTGCATGTGTGATGCAGGGCGCTGTTTTGATGGGGGATGTGATTTTGGGGGAGGAGTGTGGCGTGTGGCCGAATGCGGTGCTTCGCGCCGACCTTGGCACCATTCGAGTGGGCAAGGGCACCAATATTCAAGATAGCTGTGTTTTTCATATGGACGACCCCAGCACCGGGTATGGATTGCTGGAGCTTGGCGAAGATGTAACGGTGGGGCATATGTGTATTTTACATGGGTGTACGGTGGGTGATAACAGCCTTATTGGCATGGGTAGTATCGTGATGGATGGCGCAAAAGTGGGAAAAAATTGTCTCATCGGTGCAGGTAGCCTTGTCACATCCAAAACCGTAATACCGGACGGACATTTAGCCTTTGGACGCCCCGCAAAGGTGCAGCGCGCATTAACAAAAGAAGAAATAGAGGACAATCAACGCCATGCGCAAATGTATAAAGACCTTTTGAAAGAATGGGGCTAGGCCAAAATATCGCCAAAACATGAGTAAAAAACCTTTGCGGTATATATTTTAGAATGAGTGAATATATAAAAAAACCGGCTAAGCACACTGCTTAGCCGGTTTTTTTATATACCATTTTTATAAACTGCGGGTAGATATTTCCTCGGTGATTTGAGTGAGGAAGTTGTCCAAAGGCATGGTGCCGCCACGGCCCTCTTTTCTGGCGCGTACAGCTAGGGTACCTTCTTCCATCTCCTTGTCACCAAGCACCAACATGTAAGGGATTTTTTTCAGCTGTGCTTCACGAATTTTATAGTTCATTTTTTCGTTGCGCAAATCAGCTTCCACACGTACACCACATTTACTAAGGGCTTGTTTCACTTTTAGGGCATACTCATGGTGGTTTTCGCTAATGGGCACAATCATGGCCTGCACAGGTGCCAGCCAAGTGGGGAAGGCGCCTGCAAAATGTTCGATTAAAATGCCGATAAAGCGCTCTATAGAACCAAGTGCGGCACGATGTATCATTACGGGACGATGCTTTTGCCCGTCTTCACCTGTGTATTCCAGCTCAAAACGTTCGGGCATCTGCATGTCTAGTTGAATGGTGCCACACTGCCAAGTGCGGCCAATGGCATCCACAAGGTGAAAATCCAGTTTTGGCCCATAGAATGCGCCGTCGCCCTCGTTGACAATATAGCTACGGCCAAGAGATTCCATTGCACCCGAAAGATACCCAGTGGCGCGCACCCAATCCTCTTCTGATCCCATGTGGTCTTCCGGCATGGTGGACAGCTCAATGTTATACTCAAACCCAAATAAGGTGTATATTTCGTCAATCAATTGAATGACACCAACAATTTCGTCCTGAGCCTGATCTGGTGTCATATAGATGTGGGCATCGTCCTGGGTAAAACTGCGCACACGCATCAAACCATGCAGGGCACCGCTCATTTCGTGGCGATGCACAAGCCCAAGTTCTGCAATGCGCAAGGGCAATTCTCTGTAGCTATGTGGCTGGTTTTTATACACAAGCATGCCGCCGGGGCAGTTCATTGGTTTTACAGCATATTCTTGGTTGTCCACTTCGGTGGTATACATGTTGTTTTTATAGTGTTCCCAGTGGCCACTGCGCAGCCAAAGGTCTTGGTTTAGCAAAATTGGTGTTGCAATTTCCTTATAATTCCAGCGGTTGTGTAAGTCGTGCCAGTACGAAAGAAGTTCGTTTTTCAGCACCATGCCGTTTGGCAAGAAAAACGGAAAACCAGGTCCTTCTTCCATGAGAGCAAACAGGCCAAGGTCTTTGCCCAGCTTACGATGGTCACGTTTTTTGGCCTCTTCCATACGCAGCAAATGCGCATCCAATTCGCTTTTCTTGGGGTAAGCTACACCGTAGATGCGGCACAACATGGGCAGGCGGCTGTCTCCGTGCCAATAGGCGCCTGTGGCACTGGTGAGCTTGATGGCGCGTAAAGCACCGGTGCTATTCATGTGAGGGCCGGCACACAAATCTACAAATTCGCCCTGCCGATAGACACTGATTTTTTCGCCGGCGCCCGCATGTTTTTGAATCAGCTCCTGCTTATAGGGTTGATCTTTAAACAAATCCATGGCCTCGTCGGCTTCCATATAGCCTCGCTCAATGGCAAGGTCTTCTTTTACAATTTTATTCATTTCAGCTTCGATGGCTTCTAAATCTTCGTTGGTGAAAGCCGGCGAAATTTCAAAGTCGTAGTAAAAACCATTTGCAATGGCAGGGCCTATCGCAAATTTGGCGTTTGGAAATAGGCGCAACACCGCTTGTGCCAAAACATGGCTGCCCGTGTGCCAAAACGCGTGCTTGCCTTCGCTATTTTCAAAGGTGCAAATTTCCACTTCGGCATCATTTGGCACCGCATCGCGTAAATCGGCGTCCTCTCCGTTGATTTTGCCACTACATGCCGCTTTTGCAAGTTTTTGGCCTAAGCCTTTTGCAACATCATACACGCTGGCACCATCGGCCACCTCGCGCACACTGCCGTCTTTTAATTTGATATTCATACTATTACGTCCTCCTTTTTTCAAAAAAAAACACCCAAAGCCTGCACTTGCAGGCTCGGGGTGAGAAATTCCCACGGTTCCACCCGAATTGTACCCCCTTTTTAAGGGGACCACTCGTTTTGCTGTAACGGGCAAACCCGGCAAGGGTTCGCCCCTGCACTTAGCGGTGGTAAGCTTGTCAAGCTTCGGCAAAGGGGCTTGCAGCCAAAGGCCCCCATCTCTGTGTGCCGATGCATTGTAACTCTCGTCCGCCTCATCGTTTTCACTAGTATAGCATATTGTGCTTTGGCCATGCAAGGGCATGTGGGCTGTTTTCACAAAACACTCACGCGAAAAACAAAACAAGAAGCTGCAGGCATTGTTTTAAGCGTTTGCAAAACTACTTTTTAAAACAAAGTATGTTTGCAATAAAACTTGAATTTCTTTGTGTAAAGTCATATATTGAGTTCTATTTGTGAAAAAATAGTTGTGAAAGTACTTCATTTTCGTATATAATTAAATGGCACGTTATTTGTTTGCCGTACAAAATATTTGAGTTTGTATCCTTAAAGAAAGGACTGGTGTGAATGAAAACAACATCCACCTTGCCATTCAAAGGCACAGAACAACAGGAGGCTACGTTACGGTCTTGGTTGCGAGAGCACCTAGATACACCGGGCGTGGCCATGGAGGCTTTACAAAAAGCACAAGAAATTTATGGGTATTTACCACTGGAAGTGCAACGCATTGTAGCACATGAACTGCAAAAGCCGCTGGCAGAAATTTATGGCGTGGCAACCTTTTACTCTCAGTTTTCACTAACCCCAAAGGGAGAGCACAGCATTAGTGTATGTCTTGGCACGGCGTGCTATGTAAAAGGTAGCGGGGTTATTTTTGAGCGTTTGGAAGAGATATTAGAGATTCATAATGGTGAAATGACAAAGGATGGAAAATTTAGCCTGGATTCTTGCCGCTGCGTAGGTGCATGTGGCCTGGCCCCGGTGTTGATGGTGGGCGATGATGTGTATGGCCGCTTAAACGGGGATGAGAACGAGCTGAGAACCATCCTAAAAAAATATTAAAAAGCAAGGATTCTTTCGATGATGCAAGAATTATCGATGAATATTTTAGACGTTGCACAAAACAGTGTAAAAGCCGGTGCCCACTTTTGCGAAATCTCTTTAAGAGAGAGAGAGGGTTTGTTGCGGCTTGCTATTTGTGATGACGGCTGTGGCATGGATGAAGATACAGCAAAAAACGCGCAAGACCCTTTTTATACCACAAGAACCACACGAAAAGTGGGGCTGGGGCTTCCTTTTCTAAAGATGGCGGCCGAACAAACTGGCGGGCAGTTTCGCCTTGCCAGCGCTTTGGGGCAGGGCACATGTGTGTCGGCCACTTTTGTTTTGGGGCACATCGATTTGATGCCTTTGGGCGATATAGGGTCTACCATGGCAACGCTTTCAGCCGGTAGCCCCAATATGGAGTTTTCATTTTTTTACGAAAAAGAAGACGGAAGCCGCTATTTTTACTGTAGTAAAGCATTGCGTGATGTTTTGGGCGAGGATGTTTCGTTTGAAGAGGCGGCTGTTTTTTCTTTCATCACAGACTATATTAATGAAAATCTAGCTGAGTTTTTAGCAGAGTGAGCAAATAAAAGTAAAAAATATCCGAGTGTAGAAACTTGTTTAAGTAGGGGGTAAAAATGAAAAGTCTTGAAGAGCTTGCCGCCATTCGCGACAAGATGAAATCTATTAAAAATACCCGAGATACCTCGTCTGAAGACACGAGGGTTTTGGTGGGTATGGCAACTTGCGGCATCGCCGCCGGTGCAAGGGTGGTGCTAAATGCCTTTGCCGAAGAACTGGAGAGAAGAGAAATTGACCATGTGATTTTAAGCCAAACCGGCTGCGTGGGTGTATGTCAATACGAGCCGGTGGTGGAAGTGTTGCAACCGAATAAGGAAAAAGTGATGTACATCAATGTGACATCAGAAAAAGCAAAACGCATTGTAGCCGAACACCTTGTTGGCGGCACGCCGGTTTTAGAGTATACCATCGGCGCTAAAAATAAAGATTAGGGGAGGATTTGCCATGTATCGAAGCCATGTTATGATTTGTGCTGGCACGGGCTGCACTTCCTCTGGCTCCGGCCCCATTCATGAGGCGTTTGAGAGAGAGGTTGTCGCAAGTGGTTTGCAAGATGAAGTGCGCGTGATTAAAACAGGTTGCTTTGGCCTTTGCGCACTTGGCCCCATTGTGGTTATTTATCCTGAGGCCAGTTTTTATTCCAGTGTTAAAGAAGAAGACGTAAAAGAAATAGTGCGTGAACATCTTTTAAAAGGCCGCCCGGTTGCCCGGCTATTGTATGAAGAAACCGTAGATGAAGGCGGCGTGGTAACCAGTTTAGAAGATACAACTTTTTACAAAAAACAGCTGCGCATTGCACTGCGAAATTGCGGTGTGATTGACCCTGAAAATATCGATGAGTATATTGCATTTGATGGCTATCGGGCACTGGGAAAAGCGCTGACAGAAATGAGCCCGGACGAGGTGATTGAAACAGTTTTAAGTGCCGGCTTGCGCGGCCGTGGCGGGGCAGGTTTTCCAACGGGCCTTAAATGGAAATTTGCCAGTGGGAAACGAGGGGAACAACAAAAGTACGTATGTTGTAATGCGGACGAAGGTGACCCGGGCGCCTTTATGGATAGATCTATCTTAGAGGGCGACCCCCATGTGTTGATTGAAGCTATGGCCATTGCCGGCTATGCCATTGGTGCTTCGCAAGGGTATGTATACGTGCGTGCCGAGTATCCCATCGCAGTAAAACGCTTAAGTATCGCAATCGAGCAGGCAAAAAACTATGGCTTACTTGGTGATGATATTTTTGGTTCCGGTTTTAATTTTTCACTGGACATCAAGCTGGGTGCCGGGGCCTTTGTTTGCGGCGAAGAAACCGCTTTGCTTACAAGCATTGAGGGCAACCGAGGCGAGCCGCGACCACGTCCTCCCTTCCCGGCCGAAAAAGGCCTGTTTGAAAAACCAACCATCCTAAACAATGTAGAAACCTATGCCAATGTGCCACGCATCATTTTAAACGGTGCCGAATGGTTCTCCTCTATTGGTACAGAAAAATCCAAAGGCACCAAAGTGTTTGCCTTAGGTGGAAAAATCAATAACACCGGGCTTGTAGAGGTGCCCATGGGGACCACCTTGCGTGAAATTGTAGAGGAAATTGGTGGGGGCATTCCCGATGGCCACCGTTTTAAGGCGGCGCAAACGGGTGGGCCTTCCGGTGGATGTATACCCGCAGAAAAAATGGACGTACCAATCGATTATGATAATCTTATCGAAATCGGCTCTATGATGGGCTCTGGCGGGTTGATTGTGATGGACGACACCACCTGTATGGTGGATATAGCACGTTTCTTTTTAGAGTTTACGGTGGAAGAATCTTGTGGCAAATGTACGCCGTGCCGTGTGGGCACAAAGCGCTTGTACGAACTGCTAACACGTGTAACCGACGGCCGAGCGGTTCCCGAGGACATTGATAAAATTGATGAACTGGCCCATTTTATTAAAGAAAATAGCCTTTGTGGCCTTGGGCAAACAGCACCCAATCCGGTGCTTTCTACCTTGCACTATTTCCGTGATGAATATATGGAACACATCAACAATAAGCGCTGTCCGGCGGGTGTGTGTAAGTCTTTGCTTAATTTTAAAATTGAGGCAGATAAATGTGTTGGCTGCACGGCATGTAGCCGTGTGTGCCCGGTGAGTGCAATTCGTGGAACAGTAAAAGAAGCTCACAGCATCGATCAAAACAAATGCATTAAGTGTGGTGCTTGCCTTGAAAAATGCCGCTTTAATGCAATTTTAAAATCCTAGGAGGGCCACAGCATGGAAAAAGTAACCATTAAAATCAATGGCCGCGACTATAAAGTGAGTAGCGGTGTTAGCCTGCTGGAGGCCTGCCACGAGGTTGGGTTTCGCATCCCCACGCTATGTTGGATGAAGGAATCGAACGAACTTGGCGCTTGCAGGCTGTGTGTGGTGGAGGTGAAGGGGGCAAAATCCCTTGTGACCTCTTGTGTCTACCCGGTTACAGAGGGTATGGAAGTGCGCACAAACACCACACGCGTTTTAGAAAGTCGCCGCACCAACTTAGAGCTTTTGCTGTCCACACACGATCAAAACTGCCTGTCTTGTGTGCGCAATACCGATTGTGAATTGCAAACCCTATGTCATGAATATGGTGTGAATGGCACACGTTTTGTGGGCGAAAGGCAACGTTTTGAGTACGAAAAATCTACCTTACATTTGGTGCGGGACAACAATAAATGCATTTTGTGCCGCCGTTGTGTGGCAGCTTGCCGCCATCAATATGTCAGTGTTATCAATCCATCTCACCGCGGGTTTGACACCCATATTTCCTGTGCTTTTGAAGCGCCGCTTTCTGAAACGGCATGTATTTCTTGTGGGCAATGCATTGTCAACTGCCCCACCGGCGCGCTTACAGAGCATGACGATACCGATAAGGTGTGGCATGCTTTGGCAGACCCGGATACGGTTGTGATTGCGCAAACTGCGCCCTCCATTCGTGCCACCTTGGGCGAAGCTTTTGGCATGCCTATTGGCACAAATGTGGAAGGTAAAATGGTGGCTGCGCTGAAGTATCTTGGTTTTGATTATGTGTTTGACACCGATACGGCGGCCGATTTTACCATTATTGAGGAGGCGCACGAGTTTTTAAGCCGTGTGAAAAATAAGGGAAAATTGCCACTGCTTACAAGTTGCTGCCCAGGTTGGAGTAAATACTGCGAAACCTTGCACCCCAATTTGTTTCGCCATATTTCTTCATGCAAAAGCCCACAGGGCATGATGGGTGCTTTGATTAAGACCTACTTTGCCCAGAAAATGAACATCCCGCCAGAAAAAATATATGTGGTTTCCGTTATGCCGTGCACAGCAAAGAAATTTGAGCTAGACCGTTATGACATGTGCGCAGCAGGGGCAGGCATTAGAGATAATGATGTTAGCCTCACCACACGCGAGCTTTCGCGCATGATTAAGCGTGCAGGCCTCGCCTTTACAGAACTTGCCGATGATACTTTTGATACACCGCTGGGAGAATCCACCGGTGCAGCGGTTATCTTCGGCGCTTCGGGTGGTGTGCTGGAAGCCGCCTTACGCACGGCAGCAGAGGAACTTTCTGGTGAAAGTTTGCCAACGCCGGAGTTTTATGAAGTGCGTGGAAACGAAGGGATGAAAGAGGCGGAATATACAGTAGCAGGTATTGATTTGCGCGTGTGTTCTGTATCGGGCATGGCGCATGTAGAGCGTATTTTGAGAGATGTGGAGGCGGGGAAAAGCCCTTACCATATCATAGAAATCATGGCGTGCCCGGGCGGGTGTATCAACGGTGGTGGACAGCCAAGTCAAAGTGCGTCCATTCGCAATTTTGTAGATTTAAAAACTTTGCGCTCACAGGCGCTATACCAAGAAGATACAGAAAAAAAGCTGCGTAAAAGCCATGAAAACCCTGTGGTGAAAGAGGTGTATGACGAATTTCTTGGAGAGGTGAACGGTGAAAAATGCCATCACATCCTCCACACGTCATACCATGAACGTCATCCGGAATATCGTTAGTTTAAAAAAGCCTTGCGGGAAATTTTCCCTGCAAGGCTTTTTTGTGCTTGTTCAAAAGATGAATGCATCCAAGACAATATATCCTAAAACTTGCGGTTTTTTTCTTGTATACTGGCGTTTATACAAGCGGGCAATGATAGCAATGAAAAGAATGTGAATTGCCTTATATAAGCGAACCATTGTGGCCAAAACAAAAGAGGGAAATGGTTTAGTTCTTTGTTTTGTTGTGCAAAATGAAGCTGCTAAAATAGGGGAAGCTTGCTGGTAGAGGGCTGTGAACGTATTGAGATAAAGCCCAATATGCATATAATGGAGGAGTGTTTTTTATGGAGAAAAAAATCAAAATCAAAGAAAATGGGCCTTATGAAGTCAGTGGCAATGTGCCAATGCGAGAGGCAGAAATTCAAGTGGATGAAAACAACGTTAGCGAGCAATGGCTGTTTGGGCATAGCTACAGCGGCACAGAAAACACCTATTACCTATGTCGCTGTGGGCATTCTTCAAAAAAACCGTTTTGTGACGGCACCCATATGAAGGTGGGATTTAACGGAGCCGAGCAGGCAGAATATAAAACATACAAAGATCGCAGCAAGGTGTATGTTGGTGCAAAACTTGACCTGTTGGATGACGAGAGGCTGTGTTGCTCGGTGCGTTTTTGCGACCGAGGCCTTGGTGCTTGGACGGCTGCCATCGAGTCTTACACCGATGAAAAAATGGCGCTTGCCATCGAAGAATGTGCGCAGTGTGCCTCTGGCCGCCTTACGGTGATAGATAAAGAAACAGGCGAGGCAATTGAACCAAAGTTGGAAAAAGAAATTAGCCCGGTACAAGATAATGCGGCAAATTGTCTTGGGCCACTTTGGATAAAAGGGGGAATACCACTGGAGAAAAGCGATGGAACTCAATATGAAGTTCGCAATCGTATGACGTTGTGCCGCTGTGGAGAATCGACCAACATGCCCTTTTGTGATATTTCGCACCGTATTTGTCGGCATATGCAAGGGCTGGAAGAAGGGGCCCTTTTAGAGCAAGATGAAGGTTAAAAATATTTGTAAAAATGCTGTTTGTTCCAAGGCCATTTATCCTTCGGTGGTGTCGACAATCGTGTTCAGTCGGCTTATTTTGGCCTAATTGGACAAGAAAATTGCTCAAAATATGCCGGGTTCAACGATTGTCGATACCATCTGGCGAAAATCTAATTAAAAAGCCCAATGTCCAGGCAGTGAACTTGGCCTGTAATATTAAAGTTGTGTTCTTGCAAGAGTGAGGGTTTATAAGCGCCAAAACATAGGGTATGTGTGGCACAAAAACAGTCTTTGGCAAAGGCTCCACTGTCACAATCTAGGCCACTTGGAATATCCAGTGCCACACGCAAGGCAGAGCTTGTGGCGGCACGGCGAAACGCCTTGCACACGGGTGCTGGTAAAGCGCCATGAAACCCGGTGCCGTATACAGCGTCTACAATCACATCGGCTTGCCAGGGGGCTGTTTCAATGCTTACGCGTTGCACGCTTTCAGGCAGGCGCGCCAAATTTAAAGCTGCCAGAGGCGAATATTGTTTTTCACAAAGTTCCCCAAGAGGTAAAAAGAAAATAGAGATGCCTTTTGGGGCCAGCTTTCGGGCCAATACAAAGGCGTCTCCAGCATTGTTTCCGCTACCACATAAAAGCAACAAAGAACAAAGGGGATAGGCCAGCTCCTCCAGCATGTCAGCTGCAGCACAACCGGCATTTTCCATAAGCGTTTCATAGGTGCGTCCCGCTGCGTGGGCCTTAGCTTCAGCATCATTCATCTCGGCACGGGTAAAAACAGGCCATGGTTGGCTAGCCATGCTCTTTACCTCCTAACTTTTGAAAAAGGGAAGGTTTTACCTTGGGAATCCCCTTTTTGGGTGGGTTATCTTTGGTTGGCAGGCGCTCATATAAAGTGCAAAGTTCACGCATTTCGGCCGCTAGCCAATGGGTTAAAGCTGTGTTTTTCACACAAAGAACGGCCCCTTTTTTTTCAAAAGTTGTGCTTGAAACCTCTAGCCAATCCCATAAAGGAATGATGGTTATTTCCGCTACGCTGGCCTGTGCTGCATGCAAAAGTGCACTGCGCAGGGAGCTTTGGGCGGGTACATTTAAATACCGGCGCGTATGTGCGGCTTCTGTGGCGGTAATGGTGTTTTGCCAATGAGATAAAGAGTTTTTTTCGGCCAAATCGGTATACAAAACCATATGTTGTAAATGCCGGTGGGGCAAGGCGCTTTTGTCAAAAGGTGCAGAAAAAGCCTGTAGCAAGCACCCTGTGCCCCAAAAACCACTGTAGGCCAAAAGCGCTAAGGCATCCTCACGCAGGGTGCTTGTGTCTTCGGTGATAAGCTTAAGCTGTGGCAGGGTGCGGTGTAAGGCTCGAACAAAATCGGTGCCAGGGCCCGGTTTCCACACCATGCTGCCCAAGGAAGTGTCTTTGTTTTCTAAGCGCCAATCTCCACAAAACCCTTGAAAATAGGGAAGACGAATAAAGTCTGCTTGGCGGCTGGCAAATTCTAGCCGCTGTAGCCACCACTCAAAGCGTGTGCGCTTGTGCTGTGGCCAATCGTAAAACATAGGGCCTGCTTTATCAAGGCCTGTTTTAAATAATTCCGGATGTATCCAAGCTTCAACAGAATCGGCCGAGATGGAAAAAGACATTTCCGAAATAAGTTGAATGCCTTTGGCATTTGCATATTTTTTTAAAGCACGCCATTGACGATAGAAGAAAAATTGAATACAGCACCAAAATTCTATGCGAGAAGAAAGGCGAGATTGTGCTGTTTTAAGGGCATAGGAATTGCGCCGCCGGATAGCCTCGGGCCACTCGGAAAGTGTGCGGTTTCCCTGTGTTTCGCGAAGGGCCATAAATAGAGCATAATCGCCTAGCCAGGTGCTGTTTTCGTCTTTAAAATGTAGATAATCGGCGGCGTTTTTGTTTTGGCGAGAAACCGCTTTTGCCAAAACGGTGAGGTGTGCACTTTTTGAAATGGGCTGTTCAAGAGCCAAAAAAGCCTCTAGTTCTTTTGGTTTTAGAAGCCCGTCCTCATATAGAAGGTGCACATCAATTAAGGCGAGCTGGGCTGCAAAAACACTGGGGTTACGGGGGCAACCGCAGGGGTCTGAAAGTGGCGCACTAATCTGCCATAGGCCCTGTTTGGCTGTGGCAAGAAAATCTACAAACCGGTATGCCTCACGTCCTAAGCTGCCCTTGCTTTGAAAAGAGGGCAATGAAGAAATGGGCAGCAAAACCCCACTTTGCCTCAAAATAACACCTCCTTGTAAAATTAGTTTGCTTTACTCTTCTATCATACTATGCCATAGGCGGAAACACAAGATAAGGAGCATGAAACTTGTAACTTTACTCTTGATTTTCCGCAGCATTTACGGCATAATAAATGAGAGGAAAAGAAAATCAAA
>CAYJJK010000059.1:0-16174 GCA_964370445.1 uncultured Oscillospiraceae bacterium
ATCCTTTATAAGAGCCAAGGCCATCAAACCCAAAAAGCTAGGAACAAGGCGTTTTAGCCCCGGCTGTTTTTGGCCCAACCATCCCGCCAAAATACCCCCAAACACAAAACCCATGGGCACATCGGCCAAACTGTCCATCCAAGGGGCCGTTAACATGCTGGCCTGAGCATACAAAGTGAACAGGTACGGTGTTAAAAACCCCACAAGAGCAAGAGGCGCAACAAGTGGCCAATGCTTTTTTTCAAGCGGTGTCAAAAGCGCAGCAATGGCCGAAATTTGTAACAAATTGATGGCTGCATACTGCTGCCACTCCACAAATTCCGGGCCGATAAACTGCACAAAATAGCCAAGGCTGGCCAAAAGGGGAGGCTGTGTCGCTGTCCACGCCCAACCCACCTGTGCCGTTGTATACAACTCGTTGTTCACTTTCATCAGCTTTGCACAGGTGCCCCAGGAAGAAAATTCGTCCCAAGTGTGAAACATTGGCTCGCGCACCAGCAGCACCAAAAGCATGATGAAACTTCCTAGGGCAAAGGCCCAAAACCCAAAATCTAAGCTTGGCAAGGGCTTTTTTTTAATGACATAACAAAACAATAAGTATGCAAGGGCCACCACAAAAAGCCCATACAAAAGCCACACACCAATGCTTAAAAAGCCAAACATGCCAAAATACGCCACCCATAGGCCCACCGAGGCTACGGCACAAAACGGTGCCAGCGCACTTTTAATACCACGCTCGATAAAGAAAAGTGAAAAAACCAAAAGCACAAAAAGAGCCAAAAACGGACGTAAATCACTCATGCGTTTGCACCCCCTTCTGTTTGCTTTTGAGTTTACTCCATAAGCCTGTAGGCCATATGGTATGCAAAAAAGCTGCCGCAAATGCAGGCGCAAACAAAAGCACTGCTATTTCTGCGCCACTTGGGATATAAAAAGCCCAAAATGGCCTTGGTTCATTCAGCACAATCTCTTCCACTTGTATCACATTGCCTGCCCTCGTGTCAGGGTCAATACGCAGGCTTTGTGCCCCTGCAAACGGCAACCAATACACACTGCCATTTTCAGTATGGTTTGCATACACCATTTGGCGCAAATTGTAGGCATTGTCTGGTGCTGTAAAAAAAACGGTTTCCATCAGCGGTTCAATTGTATAGCGAAAATCAGTGCGCACTGTATCTACATGTAAGCTTTCATTGTTTAAAATCAATTGTGGGTCAGAGCCCGTGGTTGCCCAGCGGCCATCTTCCAGCATCAGCAACTGCACAGGGGTAAACTCTTCCATTTGTACGGTAGTGGTTACAAAATATCCCCCGGCATACAAAATACGGTTCACCAAAAACTGGCCTGTATGCCACGAAAGCGCCAGCACAAGACATACCACATAGCAAGCCACAACCAAAAACACCCCAGGTTGTAATTTTTTAAATTGCTTCACTTTTTTTATGCAGCCAGTGTCCTTTGTTTGTTGCTTCATCTTTTCTCCGCCCGATTTTTTCTGTGGCATCTACCTATGCCAATCCTCCCGCCGTCTTTACACGCTTTACGCTTCATTTACCGGAAGATAAATCCCCGTTGGTGTTCTTTGGTAAAGCATGGGCATGTTGCTTGCCATGTGCAGTGTGTCACCAAAAAGCAACCCATAGTTTTGAATAAAACTCTCGTCAATTTCGTCAATATAAATGTATTCAAGGTCGTGTTCAGTTAAATAGTCCGAAAGCTCTTCAATACTCAACACAATTTCGCCATTCAGGCCGCTTTCGCTTGGCACAATGGGCCCACCACCAAAGCTATAGTCTAAAACATGAGGCAGAAGATAATAATGAGTTTTAAACCAGCCAAGGCCTGTATCGCCTTGATTGATATAAAATATTCCACTCCCCGCTTCTATTTCATCCGCCAGCATCTCCGTCTGTGCTTGTTCGTCTCGCAATATATCATAGCGGCTCTCGGGAAAATCCAGCACAGAGTAGCCATCTAAAATATTAGCTGCAAACAAAAACATGCTGCCAAAACCCAATAAAACCACAACGGTCTGTGCCGCTAGGCTCGCCATTTTTATTTTTCGTGTTTTTTCTATTGCCTTTTCTATTAGGTCATTCTCCTGTACACATTGAGAGAGCAAACACAAAGCCAGCATCAGCCAACCCGCAAAATAAGATCTTTGATAACGAATATAGTCTGATACGCCGCCATTGTAGGTATTTAAAAATGCATAGTACGTGAGCAAAACGAATTGAAACCCCAAAAAGCCCAATGTGGACAAAACACTCCACAAAAGCACCTGCAAGCGCCTAGCTCGGCCGCCCGAAAACAACAACGCCAAGGCAAATATACCTAAGATGAATAGGGTATTTTGCCCTGCGTTGCCCAGCATAGTAAAGGGGTCTCCATACAAAAAATAATCTATCATGGTGGAAAGCGAAGATTCGAGTTCTGCGCTTCTTGGCTGTATGTAAAATAGCTGTAGCAAGCTGGTTTGCACCGCAGCAAGAGGGGATGCCCCTGTGGATTCTCCTTGCATAACTACATTTTGTGCATTGGCAAAATTGGTGTGTAGCCGCCAAAGCATATAGACAAAAACCGGCACTGCCAAAAATGTCCAGCGCAATTCCAGCCTAGGCAGTTTTGCAAGGCGCATTTCTTGCTTCTTACATAAAAACCAAGCATCACACAGCATCAACCCACCTGCAACCAACGCAACAGAAAAGGTGTTGTCTTTCACAAGGGTGAGCCCTGCCAGGGGAAGCAAGGCCCAGTAGCTTGTTGCCTTACCACGTACGCTTAAGTAAAAAGCCAATGCACCACCAAACCATAAGCCGGCCGGCAAATCTCCATACGCCAGCAAATACGCCGGGCTTAATGATGTGATGCGAATAGGCGAAAGGAATATAAAGGGCAAAAGTATCCCTATAACCGCAAGCGAAACAGACGCACAAGTGTTATTTTTAGCAAGTGCCATCATTGCCGAAACGCAGGCAAAGGTAAGCAGTGCATACGCAAAGAAAACTGCCCACGGTGCAAACTCAAGGCTTAAAAACTGCACAAACCAACCAAGCAAGGGCAAGGCCGGCATTTCGGTGGCCGTCCAAAACCAGCCGGCTTCGGCCGTTGTGTACAATTCGCCCTGTAATTTCATCATCTTTACAACTGTGCCCCAAAACGAAAATTCGTCCCACTGGCTAAACAAAGGCTGACGCAAGCCAAACCATAACAATGCCCCAATGCCAAAAATTAAAAATAGGCCGAATCCCACATTTTTTAAGCACTTTCGCACAATTTTGCCGCGTGTTTTTACAACGCTATACCCTGCTAAAGCAAAAGAGCAAAAAAGCAGGCAAATTGCCCCTGCAGGCAGCAAGCCGGCCACGCCAAACAGCATCAAAAATACCACTGCTGTGCTAAGCGATGCCAACGGCGCAAGCGCACTGTTTAGGCCAAGGTTAACATAACATAAGGCCAAAGCCAAAAGGGCTAAAAACCCAATTGCAACACCCAGCATTTGCCCTCATCTCCTTTCCTTGCCACTACACTTTTTTATAGGTGATCTTTTTATTTTTAGCTTTACGCCGGAGCAAAAAATCATTTTCTAGGGTTTTAAATTCCACTATAACGGCCGAGGCCAAAAGGGGCAAAAATAACAGCCAAAATGCTTCACTTGCGCTTGGAATAAAATAGGCTGTGATGGGTTTTGCGCTTCCCAAGGTGATGGCCCAGTTGCGATACAAAATTCCACCGGTTGTGTCTAGGTCAAAACGCAGCGCCTGCAGCTCGCGCCCACCAAGGTCAAAAAACCAGCTTCCGTCTGATACCTGCTGCGCGGTTAGACGTTTTTTTACCGAAAAATCTTCCCCCTCGTGCTCTGTGTAATACAGTTGCATTTCGCTGCCAGGCTGGTTTATCGTTTCAACCTCAAAGGTGAATACGCCGGCGTAAAATGGCACGCCCGGGCTATACACCATTTGGGGGTCTGTGCCAATAGTAACAAGGTCTGTTCCGCCCAGATGGTTTTCACTTAGAACCACACCCTCCACATAAAACTGTTCAAACTCCAATTGTCTTTCTTGCAGTTGTCCATTGTTTCGGTGTTGTGTGTCCAAAAACAACTGAATTCCGCAAAAAACACCGTACAAAACAAGTGCAGTAGCATAGCAAATAAGTGGAACTAGCCATAATTTTGGCTTTGTGGGTTTCATGCCTCACCGCCCCCTTCCTCCGGCACCAAAAGCAGGCGTCCATCTTCCTCTGTCACCCTATAGTAGCGGTGTCCCTTAGAAAGGGTCTCATCATCACTCCAACCCTCTAGCCCATCGCTAAATAAAGGCCGAAATTCATCCAAAATATAGTTGTCCAATACATCAATCAACACATGAGTTACCTGTTCTTGGCGCAGGAAAGCTTCAAAATCCTCTCTTGTTGCCGCCGCAGGAAAAGGTGTGCTTGTATAGGCTGTTTCTAAGTTTTCTACCATTGTTCCGCCCACATTGCCCACATAAAGGGTTTGCCCGTCTTGTTGCACTACGTCACCATTTTCGTTTTGCAAAACACCGGCATATTGCAATGCCATGTTGGCATTTAACGCATAACGGTATTGATAACTCCTTGTTCCGTCATCCCCTTGGCTTAAAACGTAAACCGTATGCTGCTGCTGCATGCCCTGCTCTTGTGCTGTTTTTACAATGGCGCCAATGTCGTTGCGCACGCTATACTTAGAAGGGCTAACAAACAAGAAATTGCCGCTGGGGTGCGAAAAAACTATCACCAAGCCCAAAAGACAAAGGGTGAAGACTACGTTTGCAAGCCTTGCCAGCTGCACGCGCAGGCGAAGCTCTTTTGCCGAGACACAAGAAATGCCAAGCAACACAAGCGATGCCATGAGCCAACCCTGCCAGTAGGGGGTGAGATAACGCAGATAATCTTTGAGAACCAATGCCTCTACCGGCTTAAAAATGAACGCATATAAAATGATGTGGAATAGGTAAAACAACAAAAAACCGGCCGTTGAGGTCAAGGCAAACACAAGAATTCTGCGGCGATGAATTTTTTGGGTAGAGAGAAAATAAGCGGCAAGCAAAATGCCTAAAATAAGTAAAAAAACATAGACGCCGGGCCCTAAAAGGGAAACAGGTCGGGTGAAAAACGCGTCGACCATCAGCGGCAAAACTTGGCTATACTGTTCGTGGTAGCTAAAGCCAAACATGGCGCCTAGGGCTTGTAGCATCATGGTGGACATAGAAAGCTCTTGCCCTGCACTGCCAAGGTTAAAACGGTCTACAGTGCTTGGGATAAATGCCAAATGTGCCGCCCAAAGCAGATACATGCCTACAATCATTAAAAGGCATACAAAACACCCTAAAAACCAGCCCTTTGTGCGTTTCACTTTCAAAAAGGTAAGTTCTTTTCTCTCGCAACATAAAAGATCTACCCCTATCATCCATAAGGCCAACAAAGCTAGGGCAAAACCCATGTCCTTAACATTCGTCAGCGCTGCAAGCAAACAACCGAGTGGAAAGAAGAAACGCCAGCCTTTTTTATCCTCAGAAAAGGCATAGCCCAAAATGCCGCCAAACAATGCGGCCATAGGTAAATCAGACATCACGGTGTGATAGGCCCAAGAAGGTTCTCCAAGCTGCGTGCCCGGCTCAAAAAACAGTGGTAACAAAAATAGGCCACACAAGAAAATAACTGCCGCTGCCTTTTGTTTTTTCCAAAATGCAGAAGCTGCCGAAAACGAGGCCAGATACACAAAGCTATAGCCTGCCAGCATTGCACCTTCTGAAAAAGTGGGTGAAAAAAACTGCACCATATAGCAAAACAACAAAAGGCCCGGTGGATAACTGCGGCTTAGCAGGTTGCTTTGCGCCGTTGTATACAGTTCCCCTTGCTCGAACATAGCTTTGAGTGCCGTGCCCCAAAAAGTAAAGGCATCCCATTCTATAAACAGCGGGTTTGTTGCAAAAAACAGAAGGGTAAAAAACACACCTCCTAAAAAGAAAAACAAAAACCCGGGCGTAAATAGTGAAACAAGCTTCTTTTTTTCGTATAAAATTGTTATTAAAAGGGCGACAAAACACAGCGCATACCAAAGCCAGCCACCTAGCAAAAGGGCGTTTGCAACGCCAAATACGGTGAACCAAATCATGCCCAACGCCACCGATAGCAGCGGGGTTAATGCCGAGGAGCGCTGTAGAAAGCGGGCGAGAAACAGCGATAACCCCCCCAGCGACACAAGGCCCAGCAATGCGCTTAAAATCATTCGTCCCTCCAAAATATACAAAGCCGGCTATCCAATGCGCTCAAAAATGTTCACCAACCTATATCCACCTTCGCTTTTGGTAAGCCACTGGCCGATAAAGTTACTTTGAAACAAGCTGAGAGCAGAGATAAATGCCACCGACACAGAAATCCACAATGTTACATTTTGCGCCCTGAGTTCAGTGCCATCTTTATCCAAGCGCGGTTGCACTACTTTGCCAAGCAAAATACTGCCCGACATAAAAAACAACACAAACGAGGGGATTAAATAGCGCACTTGCACGCCCACAATGCGAATAGAATATAAATCTGTTTCAACCACATACAGTGCCGCCAGCACAGAACAGCCGTAAAAAATTGCCATCAAAAACAATGCCAACACAGACGTATTTTTTGTGTCTTCTTTTTGCTGAATGCCCAAAGCCGAAGCCGATGAAAGGGAAAGCAACGAAAGCCCCCCCACCAATGGTATAGAAAGATCCAACCAGCCAAAGGTGCCAAAGTCCATCAAATAGGCAGCTTGTTCAAAAAGTGTTAACACCGCACGCGCAGCAAAGGCGGGAAACTGCGTTAACATAAACGAAATTTGCGCCGTAGGGTCTGCTTCTTCGCCCATGCCACGCGGCAATTCTTCCGGAAAACCGTGGGCCAACGAGCCGTTCCAAAGGCCAAGTAAATAATACAGCACCAGCCCCAAAACAAGGGTGATCCCCAAGATTGCCCACGGTTTTGTGCGGTTTTTCCAACGCGCAATAGGGATGAGCAACAAAATGGGCAACAACACAAGGCTTGTTGGTTTTAACAAGGCGGTAAAAATACCCGCTGCCATAAAACCCCACAAAGATTTGCTTGTTATCTCTTTTTTGCAAAAATAACTTAGCAAAAAATAATATAAGCCTAAAAGAACGCTATCAAAAGAAATAGAGGCTCCCATCAACAGGGAAAGCGGCAGTAAGGTAAAGGCAAAAAATACGCCTTTGTATTTGTTGCAATTGCGAAAGGTAAAATAACACAGCACGCAATAAATGAACAAATTGGCAAGACGCCCCGCATAAAGCTGCCCCAATGCCGAAAACCCAAAAAACCGTGCCAGCGCCATGCCTGCCGCCTGCGGTATAAACTGCAATGTCAAAAAGATGATGGGCTCGTTTGGCTGAATTTCTGCAAGCGTGCCGGCGTTTATATCCGCCTGGTAATTGGCCATTGCGGTTGCCGGCAAAAGGCCTTCTTCATACTGCATCCTATGGTTCATCATGCCGGGAAAATGCTGGTATAAAAGCGCCGCATCATTGTCAAACTCACGGTTATACTGATAATCAAAATATCCGTTTGAAATTTGGTAGGTACGTAAAAAAAACTGGTTTTCATCCGGCGCTTGCAAGGGGGCATTGGCAAAACAAAACAATACGCCCAGTATAAATATGCAAAGTGTTGCCTTTAAGTTTATTTTATCTTTGCATAGCACCTGTAGCAAAATAAGCGCAGCATATAAAACAGAAAAAAGGCCCACTATGCCCAGTGTAAAACCAAGTGCCGGCAAATCAGAAAGCAAAAAAGCCACGCGCCAATAGTAAGCAAGCCCCACAGCAAAAATAAGGCAAACACCATATCCCAGCAGCCATTTTATCCAAGGCTTTTTTGCAAGCTTTTGCATGTGGTGTCTCCCTCAAAATCGAATTTGCTTGTTTCTGCTTTGGTTAAGCAAGATGCATGTGCCTTGCCCTACACATTGTACTGGTCTGTCTTATATTCATCCAAGTGTTCGCGAAGCCAGGCAATGGTATTTGCAAGCCCTTCCTCAAACGAGGTGGCGGGCTGCCACCCTGTTAGTTCTTTTAGTTTTTTTGCGCTGCCCAAAAGGCGTTCTACCTCGCTTTTTTCCGGGCGCAAGCGCACTTCATCACACACAATATGTGCTTTTGGGTTGATTTGGCGAATCAATTCGTCGGCTAAGCGGCCAATAGAAATCTCCTCTTCGGTGGCAATGTTGATTTCTTCTCCAATCGCCTTTTCACAATTTGCAATTGCCATAAATCCGGCTGCGGTATCTTGCACATAGTTAAAATCTCGCGTTGGGTGCAAACTGCCAAGGTGAATTTCCTCTTTTCCGGACAAGAGCTGCGTGATGATGGTGGGAATCACCGCACGGGCACTTTGGCGCGGGCCGTAAGTGTTAAATGGACGCACAATGCTTAGCGGCAGGCCAAAACTACGGTAAAAGCTTTCGGCAAGGCGGTCTGCCCCAATTTTAGTTGCAGAATAAGGGCTTTGCCCCTGATAGGGATGGTTTTCATCTATGGGCACATATTGTGCCGTGCCGTAAACTTCGCTTGTGCTTGTTACCAAAAGGCGGTTTGTTCCATGGTCTCTTGCCGCATTAAGCACATTGAGAGTCCCTTTAATATTGGTATCCACATAGCTATCTGGGCTGTGATAACTAAACGGTATGGCAATTAACGCCGCAAGGTGATAGACAACCTCTTGCCCTTTCATGGCTGTAGAAACGCCGTGTGGGTCTCGGATATCACCCATAAACACTTCAATTTCGCGGCGTATTTCCGGAGCTAAGGTGTCTAGCCATCCCCATTTTCCAAACGAATTATAATAGCAAAAAGCTTTCACTTTTTCGCCTTTTTTTACCAGTTCTTCTGTTAGGTGGCTTCCTATAAAACCGTCTGCACCGGTTACCATCACGCACTTTGCCATAAAGCTTCCCCATTTCTTTATTTACTCTTGGCTGTATCTGGCGGTTTCTAACACTTTAAAAACCGCCTAAAAACAATTGAATACCATATAGTATACAATAAAACCGCCCCCATTTTCAACTTTAGGCAAGGAACAAAGAAACGTTTTCACAAACCGCTTGTTTTCTGCTTGAAGAAAATCAGCTTTTATGCTATTCTAAATCAGAATATGTACAATTAATTTTATAAGAACATGGAGGAACTTGGCTGATGCCGAATTCTGTTCGTGAAGATCCCACCAAAGGGCCGGATTCTATGGGCAAGGCCTTGCGGCGTAACCTTTCTTTTGCTCGCCTTAGGCACATGATGGACCGTGCTGTAAAAACTGCTAAACAAGACGGGCTTCAGCAGCTTTGGCGAGAATATTTATATCGTTACCGTTTGTCTACCGGGGGCGATTTTTGGTTTTATCATGCCGATTTACCCCTTGCCAAAGAAACACGTGCGCAAAAAAAAGCTATTTTCCCTGAAATGCCTGTTTTTTCAATTGTGGTGCCTTTATACAACACACCCTTGCGTTATTTAGAAGAGCTTTTGCAAAGTGTGCGCAAACAAAGCTATATTCACTGGGAACTTATTTTGGTAGATGGCAGCGACGACGCATTGATGGAGCGGCGCAAGGCCATGATCCTTCGCATCAGTGAAAAAGATGTGCGTGTTCGCCATACTCGGCTTTTTCAAAACAATGGTATTGCCGGCAACACAAACCTTGGCCTTGCCGAAAGCGGGGGCGATTTCATCATTTTACTTGACCACGACGATGCGCTGGCACCCGGCGCATTGTATGAAGTGTGCAAGGCCTACAACGAAACAAAAGCAGACCTCATCTACTCTGATGAAGCCGTTTTGAGCGGCGACCTTAAGCATTTACACGCCTTTCATTTTAAGCCCGATTTTGGGCCAGACACCCTATGTGGGTGCAATTATATCACCCATTTATGCGCTTTTAGCAGCCGGCTTTTAGAAAGCATTGGCGGCAGCGAAAGAGAGGGTTTTGACGGTGCGCAAGACTATGATTTGATTTTGCGTTTAAGTGAAAAGGCCACAAAAATTCACCACATCCCCAAGATTTTATACTATTGGCGCCGGCACGAAAACTCTACGGCAAAAGACATTTTGCAAAAACCGGATGCAATAGAAGCCGGAAGACGCGCCTTGCAAGAGCACTTAGAAAGGCAAAGTT
Source organism: uncultured Oscillospiraceae bacterium (assembly GCA_964370445.1). Classification (GTDB taxonomy): domain Bacteria; phylum Bacillota; class Clostridia; order Oscillospirales; family Ruminococcaceae; genus JAAYCI01. The sequence goes on from CAYJJK010000059.1 coordinate 10,180, forward strand.
TAGACGGCACTGTTAGCGTGCAAAAAAACTATCCGGGCTCTTATCGCGTGCATTACGAAGTGTGGGGGCGGCCTCTAATCAGTGTGCTTATTCCAAACGCAGACCATATTGAAGATTTGCATCGTTGCATCGAATCGCTTTACAAAAAGGCTGGCTGGACACGCTTTGAGGTGCTGGTGCTAGACAACAACTCGCGCGATGCCGCCACCGAAAGCTATTATGTGGAAGCGGAAGCGCGCCACGGCACTTTACGTGTTTTGCGCTATAAGGGCGACTTTAATTTTTCGGCCATTTGCAATTTTGGTGTGGCACGCTGTGTTGGGGATCATATCTTGCTTTTAAACAACGATACTGAAATTATTAGCGATGGGTTTTTACGAGAAATGGTTTCTTATAGCCAGCGCCCAGATGTGGGAGCCGTGGGATCCCTGCTTTATTACCCCGATGACTGTGTGCAACATGCCGGTTTGTTTATAGGCATTGGCGGCACGGCCGGCGTTAACCACAAAACGCATAAGCGCGGCAGCGGGGGCTCCATGTATCGCATTTGCACCACACAGAACATGAGTGCGGTTACCGGGGCATCTTTGATGATTAAGCGCAACCTTTACGAAAAAATCGGTGGCTTTGATGAAGAAAATTTTGCTGTAGCCTTTAACGATGTGGATTTCTGCCTGCGCTTACAAGAAGCCGGCTATTGGAATGTGTTTACCCCATTTGCAGAGGCATACCACTACGAAAGCAAAAGCCGTGGCTATGACAACGAAGGCCCCTCTGCAAAGCGCTATCGCAGCGAGGCTCATCGTTTTAAGCAAAAATATGCTGCGCTTTTGCAGGCAGGAGACCCATTCTATAATCCTCATCTCACATTAAAATTTGAAAACTACGGTTTACGATAGAGAGGTTTTTATGGCACAATCAGAAGAGATTCGGCAAAAGCTCAAAAAGAAACGCAGCAAAGAGCTGCGCGAGTATTTTTTTGAAATCATGAGAACGGAGGGGTTTTTTGCGGCCATTTCGCGAACACTACGCTATTTAAGGCGCCGCAGCGCCTCAAAACGTGGCCGCTATTTACCCCCAAAACACATACTGGAGCAACAGCGCAATGCAGATACTGTGGGCTGGGCAAAGCTTAGTGTTTGTATCCCGGTTTACAACCCCGCCCGCCAGCATTTCAGCGAGTTGCTGCAATCTCTTGCAGGGCAAACCTACACCAATTGGGAGCTGTGCCTTGCCGATGCAAGTGATGAAAGTGACTGGATAGAGGAGGTTTTGGAGCAATATCCAAACCTTGATATCCGCTACCGCAAGATAGAAAACGGTGGTATTGCCAAAAACACCAACGATGCCGTAAGACAAGCCATGGGCTCCCATATTGTATTTGCAGACCACGATGATATGCTTGCCCCTCATGCTTTGTATGAAATAGCACGTTGTATTGCCGATTATAACCCTCAGTTGCTGTATGCAGACGAAGCTTTGTTCAGCGGAAACTGGATGAAACCGGTTGCCGGGCATTTTAAGCCGGATTTTTCTCCACAGTATTTGCTCAATGTCAACTACATTGGCCACCCTGTAACTGTGCGCAAAGAGCTTTTTCAAAAACTGGAGGGGCTGGACAGTGACTGTGATGGTGCGCAAGACCACGACTTTTTGCTGCGCGCCACTGAAATTACAAAAGGGGCCTATCATCTGCCAAAAGTGCTTTATTATTGGAGACAACATGATGAATCCACAAGCACCGGTGTGGAGGCAAAACCCTATGTGGGAGATGCCGCAAAACGTGCCATTCGCCACCATCTTTCGCGCATCGAGCGCCGCGGCAATGTAACAGACGGGCTGTATCCCTCCACATATAAAGTAAATTATGACATCAAAGGGCGCCCGATGGTGTCTATCATTATCCCAAACTGCGACCATATCCCGGATTTGGACCGCTGCCTGCGGTCTATTTATAAAATTACACGATATGTGCAATTTGAGGTTATCGTGGCCGAAAACCACTCTCAAATGGTAGAAACTTTTTCCTATTATCAGCAATTTTCTTCTTCTCATCAAAACTTTAAAGTAACTGTATACGAAGAAGACACCGGCTTCAATTTTTCTAAAATTTGCAACTTTGGCCGCAAACAGGCCAAAGGCCAATATTTACTGTTTTTAAACAACGACACCGAAGTCATCAACCCTGAGTGGATGGAAGAGATGTTGCAACTGTGCCAATTGGACGAGGTGGGGTGTGTTGGTGCTTTGCTCTATTACCCAGACAATACCGTGCAGCATGCCGGTGTAATCACAGGCCTTGGCGGTTTTGCAGGGCATAGCCACAAATATGCCTATCGTGGGCGCAGTGGCTATATGTTTCGTCAAGCGTGCGTGCAAGAACTCTCGGCGGTTACCGGCGCGTGCTTAATGGTGAAGGCCGAGCAATTTGATAAATTGGGTGGGTTCGACCCCAATTTTGCCGTGGCATACAATGATGTCGATTTTTGCCTGCGCCTGCGTCGCCGCGGAAAAAGCGTTTTGTTTACCCCTTATGCAGAGCTGTATCACCACGAAAGCAAAAGCCGCGGCAGTGATGAGGAAGGCGAGGCCAAAGACCGTTTTACCGAGGAACAAGAACGCCTTTTAGACCGTTATGGAGACGACCTTTTACACGACCCCTTCTATAACCGAAACCTCACTTTAGACAGAGAGGATTTTTCGGAAAGTGACATTTTGCCGGAATAGTTTTTTAGGTAAAATGCCCCGCTTTTACTTTTTACTTCTATGCCATTGAAAGGATACTCCCATGCTATGCCGCGTAGAAATGCCTTATCACGAGCAAATATATGCCAGGTTTTATCGCTATAAACTTTTTCACAAAGGTTCTCAAGCAAACATAAAGAGCACTGTGGTTTTGCTCCTGTTTCTCACTGTATCCATTGTGTTTTTGTCTTTATGGATTGGCAATAGCATCATTTTTCTTTTAACCATGCTTGTGTTTGCACTTTGGTTTTTTTATCTGCTGTATTGGCGGCCACTTTCTCAATTTCGCGCATTGCCAAATGCTGCCATGCAAACTGAGATCACTCTTTTTACCGCAAACGGGCTTAGCCGCAAAGTGACAAACGAAAATGGCAGCACAACCGAAACAAACAGCCTTTCTTATCATGGCTTAGTAAAGGCTGTGGAGACAAAACAAGATTTTTATTTGTTTTACGGCGAAACCAAAGCCTATCTGATAGATAAACAATATTTTACCAACGGAGACGCCGAAACCTTGCGTAAATTGCTTTTAGAGTCTATGGGAAATTCCTTTACCGGCCGTGCCTCATAAAGCTTTTGTGCCCGTAAGGGCAATCTCCATCTTTCACAATAAAAATCCCGTAAAGGTGTGTTGCTTACATACACACCCTTGCGGGATTTTTTATACATTAAAATCAAAACTTATGCAGCGGCGGCTGCAGCAGCAGCAGCCGCTTCTGCTGCGGCGAGCGCCGCCTCTTCCTCGGCAGAGAGATGCCCCTCGCACTGTTCAGGAATGGCAAAGTCGGTGTAATAACCTCTGGCTGTGGGGCAGCCACTCACGGGTAAATCTCCCGAACGTGTGCAATACGTTAGCTCCTGAATGCCTTCAGGTTGCTCGGGGAATTCGCGATAGGGCAAATCGGCCTGCACCGTTTCCATAAGGCTTTTCCACACATTAGGCGGAATGTTGGTTGATGCAGAGGGCGACCAACGTCCATTCAAATCATACTCTGTATCATAGCCCCACCAAACTGCGGTGACATAATATGGTGTTAACCCTACAAACAAACGGTCTTTATCGTCGCTGGTGGTGCCGGTTTTAGCCACAGAATCCATCTCGCCTTCCGGGCCCATGCCACGCGCTGTGGCAGTGGCGTTGGCCACAGAACCATGTAAAACATTTGAAAGCAATCGGTTCATCACATAGCCGCTTTGGGGGTCTATGGCTTGCACAGTTGTCATGGGGGGTTCCAGTACGATATTGCCACGAGAATCCTCAATGCGCGAATAACAATGAAGGTTGTTAAAAACACCGTAGGATTCGTTTCCGCCAAACATTTGGTAAGAGCCTGCCAACTCGTAAAGGCTCATGCCGTAGGTCATGCTGCCTAAAACAAGTGGGGCAATGTCTACATCCTCCGGCTCTACCAAGCTCGAAATTTGCAGTGTATCTGTTAAAAAATCATACATTTCCTCGCGCCCTACCCAAATGCCCACCTGCGCTGCCACCGTGTTGGTAGATTCTGCAATAGCGCTGGCAATGGGAAGCTCATAATCACGATAACTGTTACTAAAGTTTGAGGGCCAGTCTTTGGCATCGGGACTTGCAATGGGATCGCGTGAAAGCACAGGGGCATCTTCCACACCGGTGGAATAGGTGATAAGCCCGGTGTCGATGCCAAGGGCATAGGCGGCAATGGGCTTCATGGTAGAGCCTACCTGGCGCACCGTGCCCACCACTTCCCCATTTTCGTCCACAGTGCCCACAGCACGGTTAAGCGAGAGGCTTTCGGTTTTTTCGCCAATGCCGCCCACAACGCCCACAAGCTCGCCGTCATAGTTGATAACCGCACATGCGCTTTGCGGCAGAATTTCTGTTTCAGAAAGCACATTGCCTTCATCGTCCAGTTCTTGCTCTACAATGGTAAGGTTTCTAGCATAATTTGGAAACCGTGACGGATCCAAAAAGTAACCATCTTCTTCGTAACCATCAAGGTACATGTCTTCCAAAGCATTTTGCACAGTATGGTCTACTGTGGCATAAATACGATAGCCACCGGTGTACAGCTCTTGAACCGCTTCTTCGCGGCTTAATCCCCATTGGTCTATAAAATCAGAAACCACCTCTTCGAATACGGTGTCTGAAAAATAGTTAAACACGGTTCCCGAGCTATTGTCTTGTTCACTGGCCGGCTCTTGTGTAAGCCCCAGCGGCTGGGTGATGGCATCTTGATAGGTGCTGTTGTCTATATAGCCTTCTTCCAACATAAAGTACAACACATCGTTGCGACGCTCCAATGCATTTTCCGGGTTTTGGATGGGGCTATAATAGGTGGGTGCACGTGTGATGCCTGCAATGGTGGCGCATTCAACCAAATTGAGCTCAGATACGTCTTTACCAAAATACTCTAGGGCCCCAGCCTGTACGCCAGCAATCCTTTCAGACAAACTCATGGTGTTTAGGTAAGACTCCATAATCATGTCTTTAGAGTAACGAGTGTTCAAGCTCCATGCGCGGTAAATTTCACGCATTTTTCGTTGATAGCCTACAAGAAGGCTGCCATCTTCGCCCACCACATCATCGTCACCGGTAATGTTTTTTACCAACTGCTGGTCAATGGTAGAAGCGCCAAAGGTGTTGTTTTCAAACTGTAAAAATTCGTTGGCAAGCGCATAAAGTGTGCGCTCAATCGAAACACCGTGATGGTCATAAAATTCACGGTCTTCCGTTGCAACAACAGCATCAATAAGGTCTTCTGGAATTTGATTTAAGGGCACCCAAATGCGATTTTCCTGCCCAACAAGCTCCTGATATTCCACCCAATCATCCTCTTCTAAAGCATCTGGGTTGTCTGGGTTTGGTGCCATGATGTAGCTGGTTTGGTTTAGGCTGATATTTTCAAGATCCAACAGGGTTTCATCATCTTGGGTCTCGGTTACAACATATTGCAAGGCCTGCACAGTGATCACACATAAAACCATAAATCCAATGCAGAAAAGAACCAAAAAGGCCTTGCACACATTCAAAAACATGGTGCCCAAAACAGCGCTCATGCGGGGCGAACGCCGTTTTGCTTTCTTTTTGGAAGGAGATTTTCCCTTGCCTGTGTTTTTCGGCTTTTGTGCCGCAGTTAACTTCTTTTTAGGGGAGGTTTTCTGGGCGTTTTTTTCGCCTCCAAGCTTTTCTTCTGCCTCAACCTCTGTGGCTTGAGTAGGCTCGTCTTGAGGGACTTTCTCCGCTTCGCCCTGAGATTCTTCGCCTGCCTCA
>CAYJJK010000060.1:0-6104 GCA_964370445.1 uncultured Oscillospiraceae bacterium
CCCTTTCCACACTTTTCGCTTTTCTTTATTAAGGTATATATAGAAGAGCTTTTTTGTGCTGGCGAGCATTTCTGCTCGCATGCACTCTGCTTGCTATTTTTTACGCCAGCAGTTCAGTAAAAACCAAAAATTTTGATTTGATTCTGGCTCAAACTATTCTATCTGGATCAAAACCAGAAAGTAGTGGCACTTCATTCCCTTGTATCGCAACCGCTGCAAGACGCCCCACTTCCGGCGCCACTGTAAATGCCCCTTTAAACCCGGCCACTGTGAAAAAATTTTCAACCGCTTGGCTAAACCCAAATACCGGCAGCCCATCCGGTGTATAGCTTGTAGCTGCAGCCCAAGCTCGCACCACTTGTACATCTTGTAAATTCGGAAAATAATGTAGAAATTTTTGTGTGACAAGCTGAAGTGAAGCAGAATTTACTTGTATATCGTCCACATCACACACCTCAGTTGATTGCGCAATCAATATAGATCCATCCGCTGTTTGCACTGTACCAAGGCCTATCATACGCTGTGGCTTTGGCACTTTTGTTTTGGTTTTAACCAAAAAACGTCCTTCACAAATGGGTCCATTCAATATCGGCGCCAGTGGTTGGGTGGCAAAGGCAGTGCCCTTGTGATAACGAACCGGCACTGGTACCCCAGCCATTTCCCCAACAATCCCAGCTCTTGGCCCCGCACAATTAACCACAATATTTGCTTCAAATTTCCCGCTGGATGTGAGCACAGATTTTATCTTTCCCTCTTCAATATCAAATCCATGTACAGGACAATGCTCTTTCACTTCTACTCCATAACGCTCAGCTTTCTTTAAAAGGGCCAATGTCGCTAATAAAGGGTTCACTTTTCCCTCTAGTGGACAATAAAGAAGGGCATCCCCTTCTTTGGCACTAACTGCCGGTTCTACTTTTGTCATATCGGCACCATAATACATGCGTGCCTCAATGCCATACTCTTTCAATTGCTGTGCCGCCACCTCTCCGGCACACAACTCCTCTTCACCACTCAGCAGGCTACTACCTCCAGAGGCATTGAATTCAATTTCCGACTCTTTGCTCAATATTTCGCGATAATACGCCAATGACTCCATTGCCAATTTCATGTGCCAAGGTTCTGTGCAACGGTCGCTAATCGAAAGCTGTCCAAGGTTTCCACCGGAAGCTCCACTGGCAACCTCAGCTTTTTCCAGCAACAGCACTTTTTTTCCATTTTTCGCCAGGTGCATCGCCACCGTAGCCCCCAACACACCCGCGCCAATCACCAAGACATCATATGTTTTTCCCATTCATATTCTCCTTTTGAAATAAGCATTCATTTTTTATTTATGATTTGACGAATCTCAACCGCTTCGGTAAGATAGAGTTGAACCTTTATAAGCAAGCTTGTAGCTCTCGATGTTGTATAGAAACAAAAAAGGAGCCTTTTCAATGAAAGTACTTCTTGTTAGCATCAATTCAAAATATGTACACTCCTGTTTAGCCGCTTGGTATTTGAAAGCCGCTGCCGAAAAATATGCTGATATTGACATTTTGGAGAGCACAATCAAAGCAGATTTGGCAAAATTATTGCAGAATATCTTAAGTTATAACGCTGATGTTGTTGCATTTTCTTGTTATATTTGGAACATTTCTTTTTTGGAAAATTTATTTGAACCACTGAAAAGTGCCCGGCCCACACAAACCATTTTACTCGGCGGGCCGGAAGTGAGCTATCGTGCCAATGAAATATTTTCAAAATTTCCTATGGTAGATTATATCATAAGTGGCGAGGGCGAGGAACCTTTTTGTCAATTTTTGCAACAATATCACACTGCAGAATTTATAAAGCCCATTGCGGGGCTTTGCAAAAAAAACGATATTTCTGCACCATATATCTCTGAAAAAGACCCAAAAACGCCCTATACACATGAATATTTTAAAGCTTTAGCCGGGCGTATTGCCTATATTGAAACCAGCCGCGGCTGCCCATTTTCGTGTAGCTACTGTCTTTCTGGACGTATAGGCAATGTACGTTTTTTTGATATCAATCGTGTGAAAACAGAGCTTAGCCTCTTAGCAAATTCGGGCACACAAACCATCAAATTTGTTGACAGAACCTTTAACTGCAATACGCAAAGGGCTCTTACTATTATCCGTTATCTTTTAAAAGAAAACCCGACGTATCGTGGTGTTTGCTACCATTTTGAAATGGCGGGTGATCTCATTTCAGAAGAAATGCTTCATGTTTTGAATACGGCACCTAAGGGGCTCTTTCAAATCGAGGTGGGCGTTCAAAGTTTTAATGAGACAACACTATGTGCTGTAAACCGAAAAACAAACCTTATAAATGTCCGCTCAAATTTACACAACATCATTAAAAACAACAATATTCATGTGCATGTGGATTTAATTGCAGGCTTACCCTTTGAAGATTTTGCAAGTTTTCGATATGGGTTCAATCAATTATTCACACTTCGTCCTCACCAGTTGCAACTTGGATTTTTAAAACGTTTGCACGGTAGTCCTTTAGAAAAACAGGAGGTCGGAGTCTTTAGCCAAAAAGCACCATATCAAGTGATTGACACCCCCTGGATGTCACAAAAGGAACTTGTATCCTTACAAAAGACCGAAGACGCAGTAGACCGTCTATACAATTCTGGGCGGTTCAAAAACCTTGTTTTTGCAGCGTTGGATACCGGAATTTCTGCCTTTGATTTGTTTTTCGATTTTGGGCATAAAAATGAAGCTCACTTTGGAGAACCCCTTGAAAAATACGCTGAAAAAGTGCTGAACTATTTTTCCAAATTATTGGGAGAGCAAGCAACAAGGGATTTAATGAAAGAACAGTGGCTTAAAACAAATTCATCTGGCAACATGCTTTTTTGCTTGAAAGACACCAGTCAAAAAGGACTTTTAAAGCGCCTTGACTCTGTTGAAAAGAGAAAACCCGGTGTGAAACGCTCGGCTGCTGTATTGTATGGAAGCCAAGAAATCATCTATGTCGATTATACCCATTTTGACCCGGTACTTAAGGAATACCCCCTTAAAAGAACACCGTTTTTCTGACCATAGCCAAAACATTGTGATGGCAAATTCGCTTTAAAATTTAATGGCATATGAAAAATATAACCGCATTTTTTTGGCTTTCGTGCAGCACCCTGGGCACCTGTTTTTACAGATAACGCATTTTGTGCTATGATGTAAAATAGCCATTCTAGATACCTTTCCACATCTTTATAACTTTATATAAATAAGGAGACTATTTTCCGCATGACATCTTTCTCAAAGAGCATTTTGACCCATCATCAAGTGCGCAAGAGCTATGCTCAAAAATCAGCATTTATACAGCTTTTACAAGGGCAGTTCCCCCAAATGAAAATTGAGGAAAGTGGGCGTGTTTTTCGTAACCGAAATTTGGTTGTTGGCGATTTAGCTCATGCAAAATATGTGTTTTGCGCCCACTATGACACCTGCGCGCAACTCCCCTTTCCAAATTTCATTGCACCAAAAAATATTATTGCTATGGTATTTTATTTTTTTGTTTTGGCACTTCCTCTTATGCTTTTATTCAGCCTTATTCCCGCTATATTGTCTTATCTAGGCCTTCCATTTTTGCTTTACTTTCCCATTATCTTTTTGCTTGTTTGTGGCTTACAATTGTTGGTTTTATTTGGCAAGGCCAACCCCCACACTGTAAATGACAATACCTCTGGTGTGCTTACCCTTTGTGAGCTGATGCAATCTCTCAGCGATGAGGAAAAAGAGCAAGTAGCTTTTGTGTTTTTTGATTTAGAAGAAGCAGGTCTTATTGGCTCATCTCGGTTTCATAAGCAGCATAAAAAAGAAATGGAAAAGAAACTTTTAATCAATTTTGATTGTGTATCAGATGGAAACCATGCACTGATTTGCCTAAATCAAAAGGCACAAAAAAACTATCGAACTGAAATGGAGGCAGCTTTCGTTACAAATGAAACCATACAGGTAACTTTTGCAACAACCCGCACCACCTTCTACCCTTCAGACCAAATACATTTTCCACAAAGTGTAGCCGTTTGTTTTTTAAAGAAAAAAAGATTTATAGGCCTCTATATGGATAGAATTCACACGAAAAGAGATACTGTTCTTCAGGAGGATAATCTTATTTTTTTAACACAAGCATGCCGAAAACTATTACGACACAAAGATTTATCATGCTAAATCAGCGCTTTTTACAGTCACACCATTTAAAGCGCTCTTATGTATTAAAGTGCTGCTTCTAGCGTAATTTAAAATCAAAGATATCTTATATCTTATAATGCAAATATTGTCCTAAACAGGTAAAACAACTATACTTTCACCGAAAAATTAACAGGAAAACACAAGAAGGATGTGCCCTTATGACGACACAGGTGACAAATTACCAATGCCCAACTTGCACAGGTTCTTTACAGTACGACACACAAAGTGGAAAATTAAGGTGTGATTACTGCCAAAGTGCATATGAAACAAGTGAAATAGAACAATTTTACGCCAAAAAAGAAAAAGAAGCTACCGAGGCATTTGAAGCGCAAGCCCCCTTGCCCACACAGGCAACTCCACATGAAAACAGCTCTGAAACTGCAGAAAAAGTTTTGCATGACAACGTTTGGGACACTTCAAAGCTTCAATCCAATTGGGGTGATGATGAAAAAAAAATGCGCAGTTACTCTTGCCCCTCCTGTGGGGCCGAGATCATCTGCGACGAAACCACGGCGGCCACAAGTTGCCTGTATTGTGGAAATCCAACAGTTGTTCCTGGTCAGTTTTCCGGCACAATACGGCCAGACTTCATCATTCCTTTTAAGCTAAACAAAGAAGCAGCAAAACTGGCCCTTAAGCAACACTGCAAAGGAAAATTCTTGCTGCCAAAAGTATTTTTAAAAGAAGCCCATATTGATGAAATCAAAGGGGCCTATGTTCCACTATGGTTATTTGATGGCAATGTTTATGCCAATGTACACTATAATGCAACACGCTCTAGCGTGCGAGATAGTGGACAATATAGAATCACCACCACGCACCATTTTAAGGTGCACCGCGCCGGCACCATAACGTTTCAAGACATTCCCGTAGATGCTTCCAGCAAGATGCCCGATATTTATATGGAATCCATCGAGCCGTATGATTACAAAGAGCTAAAGCCATTTTCCACAGCCTATATGCCTGGATTTTTGGCTGATAAATATGACGTTGCCGTAGAACAATGTGTTGGTCGTGCCGATGAAAGGGCCATTCAATCTGCCTTAGATGTTATGCGTCGAAGTGTAAGCGGCTATACAAGCTGTATTGAAAGCGAAAAACAAACCAACTTGCATCGTGGGGATGTGCAATATGCCATGGTCCCGGTATGGATGCTCTCCACACGCTGGAGAGGAAAGGTGTTCTTATTTGCCATGAATGGGCAAACCGGCAAGCTGATAGGAGATTTGCCCTGCAACTGGGCAAAATTTTGGGCGTTTGTTTTAGGCCTAACTACAGCTTTTACAGCTTTAGGTTCTATCATCTGGTTTTGGATTTTATAAGGAGGTACGCAATTGAAATTGAAATTCATAGGCTTATTTATGCCCTTGCTTCTTCTGGTTTCACTTGTCAGTGTTTCGGCATTTGCAGCCGATGTTGAAAACGCAGGCCCCGGGGTTCTTATAGATGAAGCCGGTGTGCTTTCTGACGCAAATGAGCAAAAATTGCAAACAGAGGCAGAAACCATTTCCCAACAATATGGGATAGCCCCCTACACACTTTTAATTCAAGATACAGAAAGTGACACAGGTGCACAAATTGTTTCCAGTTATCTTAACGACATCAGTGCACAAGCGGGTGATGATTTATATAGTATTCTTGTGGTAAGTGTGGCAAATGGAGAATACTCTTATCATAGCAATCTGGAAGGTTCGCTTAACCAAAGTGTGGAAAGTGCAATAAAAGGTGCCTACGGCAAGTTGCAAGAAGGCCATTACACAAGCTTTATCAGAAGCTATTACGAGGCCACTCGACAAGCACTTACAGAAACCATCCAAATGCAAGAACAAGAAGCTTTGCAGGAAATAGACATTGATTATGTGATGGATACAGCAGATCTGCTAACGGAAGGTGAAGAAG
>CAYJJK010000060.1:6114-16034 GCA_964370445.1 uncultured Oscillospiraceae bacterium
AAGCACACTTAAGGGAAATGGCACGGAAAATTGCCGAAGAAGAAAGCATTGCAACTTACATTCTTACTGTTTCAGATTATCGCATGATATTAGATACCGAAAACTGTTATGATGCAGCAACGCATTTTTTTCAAGAGCATGATTTAGGGTATGGTGAAGGGCACGACGGTGTGCTGCTTTTGCTCAGTATGCAAGCGAGAGACTATGCCTACATTGTCACGGGAGAAAAAGCAAGTTCTGTGTTTGATGAGGATACTCAAATTGACATTGAATCTTACTTTCTCGATGAATTTGCCGAAGATCAATGGTTTGAAGGGTTTGAAGTTTATTTACAGCAAACAGAATTTGAAATCCAATATGGATGGATGTCAAACCTATTTGCCCTAATCATCATCGTTCTCATTTCATTCTCTATAGCGCTATTGGCTGGTTTTACCCATAAGTCAAAACTAAAAAGTGTAAAGTTGAATCGCTCAGCAATGGATTACATCAAGCACGATAGCAGCAATGTCCAGGTGAAAGAAGATGTATTCACGCATACAACCGAAACACGTGTTAAAATTAGCAAAGAAGGCAATAGCCGAGGTGGCAGTAGCGGTGGTAGAAGCTTTAGCGGTGGCGGTTTTTCAGGCAGAAGTGGAAAATTTTAATTGATATTCAACCGCAATACGCACAAAGCTCTAAAACTCACAAATTTCTGTTTTTTTATACTGTCAATTTTTTGTTCAGCCAGCTATTTTAAAAACTTACTTAAAGTTGTTTAAAAAACAGACAAAATGCACAATCAAATCAATTCTTCCAAAAAAGCCACTAGAGCGTCAACAGCTTTTTGCTCATCTGCACCTTCGGCTTGAATTTCCACTGTGGTTCCTTGAGTGATGCCCAAAGTGAGTACAAGTAAAATAGATTTGGCATTTACTTTTTTCTCCCCCACTCGTCCAATTGAAATGGTAGATGAGTAGGTTGCGGCTAAGCGTGCAAAATCACCGGCAGGGCGCGCATGCAAACCAATTTGATTTTGCACCAGCACTTGCTTTTGATACATAATAACGACCCCTTTTCCATGTGTAATCTTAAATTTCACCCCCACTATAACACAGAGCAATGCTTTACCGCAAGTGATTTTGTGCCTGTAATTCGAAAGATATTTTGTATGCTTTGCCTTTCCTTTTCTGTATGTGTATGGTATACTTGACAAAAGTAGTAACACGGAGGAACTTATATGATTAGCAAAAAGAAAATTCACCATATAACCGAGCTGCAGGAACTACAACGTTTGGCAGTAGAGAGCGCCTGCGCAGTGCAAATGCGAGATGAAGAGGGTGAAAAAGTGGTGGATGCCAAAAGCTATATTGGCATGTATGCACTGGACTTTACGCATCCCATCATTATTGAAACAGATGATGAAAACTATCATACATTAATTCAAAACATTGGTGAAACGGTAGAGTGAAAAACATGATTTTGCACCATCTTCACATCCAGCTGATGTGCGTTTTTAAGAACTTGAAAAGACAGTGGAGTGGAAACATTGAAGCGTAACTTTCGTAAATTTTTTACACAACGAGTATTGTCCAACTTACTGATTGTTTGTTTGGGCATTATTTTTTATTTGATTTTTTCCAATATTGAAAGTGTTACCCAAATGGTGTCAACGGTGCTAAGCCTTTTTTCACCGTTTATTATCGGCATAGCTTTGGCTTATTTTTTAAACATACCTATGGGCTATATCGAAAATAAGTTTTTATGTAGGTTTCCCAAAAAAAAATACATTCGTCCTCTTTCGATCACAATAGTGTATTTAGCAGTTAGCGCCATTCTTGCTATATTGATTGTGCTGATTTTTCCACAGCTTGTGGATAGTTTGCTCTCTCTTTTGAACAATATCCCCATCTACCTTGAAAATCTTACGCACCTGGCTGATTGGATTACCGAAGCGTGGAACCTAGAGCCCGACACCTTGGACTTCATTGTAGTGAGTTATACAGAGCTCGTACAAGAGCTTATCTTATTGGCACGAGATTTCTTTCCGGATTTGCTTGACTGGAGTGTCCGCGTGGGTTCTGGCGTTATCACAGGTGGCACTGCAATTATTGCCTCTATTTATATGTTGGCCAGCAAAGAAAAATTGCAAAAACAAAGCAAAAAGATTTTGTTCGCACTGCTCGATGCAAAAATCGCAAAAAAAATCCTAAAAACAGCCACATTAAGCAACCGTATTTTTTCTGGCTTTATCAGTGGAAAATTCATAGACAGTGTCATCATCGGCATCATATGCTATCTTTTTATGAGCATCACCAATGCTTTTTTTTACACCATGCCACAAGCTCTTCTGATTAGCCTCATCATCGGCGTCACCAACATCATACCCTTTTTTGGTCCCTTTATTGGTGCTATTCCGTCAGTGTTTTTATTGCTGCTTATAAACCCCGGCAGTGCTGTTGTTTTTGCGATTTTCGTTATTGTATTGCAGCAGTTCGACGGCAACATCCTAGGCCCAAAAATTTTAGGCGATTCTACAGGTTTGCCGGCATTGTGGGTTTTGGTGGCCATTATTGTAGGTGGAGATTTATTTGGATTTGCCGGTATGATACTGGGGGTTCCTACAACAGCGGTACTCTATGTGCTAACACGAGCTTTCATACACAAGCGCCTGGAAGAAAAGGGCGTAAATGAGGAAGGTGAAGAAATTATACACTTGCCACAAGACGAGGCAACCGCAGAAGAAGACCCTTAACAAGATACCAAAAGCCCTTATGCTTTTTGCATAAGTTTGCTTACCATACAAATCAAAGACAATTGATGTGAGGTACTCTACATGTTTACATCCCAAGAAAAAAAAGCAAAAGTATTTAAGGCAATTTGTGACCCAAAGCGTGTGGCTATTGTAGAATTATTACGTAGTGGCGAAAAATGCGCTTGTAAATTAACCGATGAATTGGATATTGCACAATCTGCATTGTCATATCATATGAAGATATTATGTGAATCGGGTCTTGTGTCTTGCCGTCATGAGGGAAAGTGGTCTCATTATCAAATTAGCAAAGAAGGTAGTGAGGCGGCCTTGGCAATTTTGCAAGAATTGACGTCGCTAAGCACCGATATCGCTTGTAGTAAATGTTCATAAGCTGTTTTTCTAAGCTGAAAGCAAAAAAATGGTTTTTATAAAAATGCCGGACAGTGAGAGTGAAAACTCAAACTATCCGGCGATTTTTTTCGCTTTTCCTATGTTTACAAACTTTACTGGTGGTACAGCTTTTGGGGCAATGCAAACTTCATAAGTTTTTTTGCCTTTGCAATATCATACGCTTTATCGGTCGACAAGATATCCACAAAAGGAGTTTTAAATCCTAATTTTATGCCTGTATGCACAAAACCATTTCGTTCATAAAACGCAAGTCTTTTCACTCGTTGCCCATAATTTTCTGCAGTTTTGTCATCCATTGTTTCAATCAAAAGTGTCACCGATTTTTCAGGATATTTTTCAAATAAAACGTGTAGCAATTTTGAGCCGTAGCCTTTTGAATGTATTTCATCATTTACCGCGATGTAAAACACAAATAAAGTATCTTTTAACTCTATTGTAAATGTAATTCCCACAAATAAATTGTCATCATAATAAACTGTGAAATCATAATTCTTCTTTACTGTGAGAAGCCTTATAAGCCACATTGGCATAAGTTCTTCCTTTGGAAACACTCTTTTCATGAATGAGCATATCTCACTGTAATTATGAAGTTTTGAAGAAAGACTTTTTTCTGTTAAGTTCATCTTGTTCTCCCTTTGTATTAATACTGATAGCGTGCCTTATTCTTTTTGTAGAAATAAAATGACACGATGATTGCAAAAAATTCTGCAACCGGAACAGCCATCCATACGCCATTAAGTCCAAATATTTGAGGCAAGATAAGAAGTGCAATCACGATGAAGACCAAGCTTCTTAAAACTGAAATTGTAGCGGATACCTTGCCGTTTGACAATGATGTGAACATTGCAGAAAAGAAAATATTAAAGCCCATAAATAAATATGCCGGAAGGAATAAAAGAAGCCCGCTTCTTGCCATTTCAAAGGTTGCACTTTCTCTTGAAATAAAGATGCCTACTGCTTCATTTGAAAAAATGAGCGTGAGGGCAATTACAAGTATGGATGCAGCTGTAATAATTTTTATGCTTTGCATTACAACTTTATGCAGCTCATCATGGTTTTTTGCACCATATTTAAATGCAATTATCGGCGCCACCCCTAAGGTGTACCCTGTGTAAATGGCATTTTGGAACATCTGTATATATAAAATAACACTAATTGCCGCAACGCCTGTGTCTCCCACCATATTAAGCAAGATAAAGTTAAACATCAGGGTTGTTATAGATGTTGCAAGCGAACCCACAAGTTCTGATGACCCATTAAACATACTTTGGCCGAGAGTTTTTAATTTAAACCTTGGCTTAACAAAGTGCAGTACACATTTTCTGTTAACGATAAAATAGACAAAACCTATCACTCCCGGAAGGGCATTTCCTATACCTGTTGCAAGTCCTGCGCCTATAATCCCCATGTTCAATAGATTAGGTGAAATAAATACGTAATCAAGAACAATATTTGTAATTCCACCTGCAAGGCTTAATATAAGGCCAAACATTGGGTGCCCGGCTGTTACCATAAAGGATTGAATAAATACCATGAAAAACACTGGGATTAGAAAACCGGCTAAACTTAGCATATACTCTTTAGCAAGCTGGTATAAGCTATCGCTTACATTTAACATGTTTAGAAGTTCATCGGGAAAAATAAAAACAATTGCTGTAAGCACACCACCCAGTGTTCCCCCGATGATATAGATAACTGTTAAAAACTCCCGGGCTTCCCTTTGTTTTCCTTGACCCAATAATTTTGCAATTACAGCATTACCACCTGTTGCAAACATAAGCCCTACAGCCAATACAATACCAAGCAGCGGCATCACTAAATTAACACCTGCCAAGGCACTTTCGCCAACAAATGTCGATACAAAAACCCCGTCGATAATTGAATATGTAGACATAAATATCATCATAAACATACTCGGTAACGTGTATCTTAAAAGTTTAGTCATCGTAAAGTTTTTTGATAATGGGCTATTCACTTTCTTTCTCCTCACTTGTATTTTCAAACATTAAGCCGGACAAATACTCAATCATTTCACATAGCATATCCACTTTTTCTTCTCCAAATTTTTCAAGGATGCCACGCTCTAGTTCATCCTCATAACCTGCAGCAGTTTCGTAATCTTTTGGACTATCGGGGTTTATAGAGAGGTAAAAAACCCGCTTATCGGTTTCGCTTTGGCGCCGAACAATATACCCTTTTTTACAGAGTTGATTGATTTTCCCTGTTACGGACGGACGCGTAATTTTTAATAAATCTGCAATTTGCGAAGATGTATATTCATTTGGGTGTGCCTCGATGATATTAAGATACAGCGTGTCATGGTAAGAAAGTTCACTCTTTTTATTATGACTATAAAGGCGCTTTAGCTCGTATATTGCTGTATCATGTGTTATTTTATTAAGTGCTTTCGTTAATTTTCCGCTCATAATCGTACTCCTTTTTATTATTTAGAACTAAGTATATTTGTTTAACTATTTTATACTAACTATATTATCCTAACTATCCGCTTTTGTCAAGAAGAATCTTTAAAACACATTATTATCCTCTTACAACATCATCTAAAATATAGTTTGGGACATAAAAAGAACATAAAAAAGCTGTGCCAAAAGAAGCTTAGCACAGCTTTTTTATGTTCTTTACTGATTAACTTCATGAAGTCATTTTCGAATTATAGATTCGCTCACTTATTTTCTTTCTCCATTTTAAGCAAAAATTCCTTCATAGGAAGTCCACCTGCATAGCCAACAAGTTTTCCTGATGTCCCAATTACTCTATGGCAAGGGATTATGATATGTATCGGATTTTTATTATTTGCCATACCAATAGCCCGGCTGGCCTTTTCGTTTCCAACCGCTTTCGCAATATCTTTATAGCTCCTTGTTTCACCATAGGGAATCTCACAAAGAGCATTCCAAACTTTCTGTTGAAACACTGTGCCATGCATTTTAAAGGGAATGTCAAACGTTTTTCGTTTGCCGTTAAAATATTCTATTAATTGGTTATATGTCTTTTCGGAAAGTTCTGTTTTTGTGCCAAAATCTTGAATATATTCTCCCGATACTTTTTGCAAAAAAGTGAGATGAATACCTGTATATTCCATTTTGAAGTACCCCAATTTTGTTTCATAAATCGCAAAACTCATTATTTTTTCACACCCTTTCTAAAAGCTGCAGGAGACATATTTGCCCTTTCTTTAAAAAATTTGTAAAACGCAGATAAACTGCCAAACCCCACAAAGTAGGCAATGTCTATCACTTCTATGTCTGTTTGCTCTAAAAGTCTCCTAGCTTCTAAATACCGTAAATCATTCACATAGCCGCTTGGGGTCACCCCATATTCTTCCTTAAATACTTCTACCATACGCTTGCGCGACAGCCCAAGCTTTTCCATTTCAGTGTTTAAGTTTTCAGCTTCTTTAAACATATCATCAATCAACATTTTTAGGTTTTCTGCAATTTTCTTCATCGGCTTATAATCCAACAAGTCACTTCTACATCTTTTGCACGCCCTATACCCTGCTTCTACTGCTTCTTTTGACGTTTTAAAAAACACTACATTTTCCGCTTTCGGCGCTTTAGATTTACAAGACGGCCTGCAATATATACCGGTGGATTTTACTGCATAAAAAAACATATTGTCGTAATTTTCATCGTTTTGTATAACCGCCTCATACCTTTCATCAAATGTCATCATAAGGTTTTGTTTCCCCATCCACACACCTACTTTCTTTTCATGGATTTAATCACTTCTTTTGTGGCTTTGTCCACTTTTAAAGACTCAATGATTTTTTGCAAAGCCTTATGAAAGGTTTCGTCATCTAAGTTATTATGTTTTAAATATTCCATAGTTTCACTCTGGAATTTTACAAAACACACTTGCAAGCACCATGCAACTGCCATTTTCACATAATAATTTTCATGTGTTATACTGTCACAAATATGTAAAACATCGTCAATATACTTGTTTTCAATGTAATAAAACAACAGCATTACCACCGCAAAACGTACTTCATATGCTTCGCTTGATTGGTGATATCTTTGCAAAAATTCCCACACACGTGCTTTGTGGTTTCTTACTATTTTAAGTTCATTGCAAAAACTGTCACAAAGAGACCAATTCGTAATTTTAGGGACGAATAATTCTATCTGCTTAAGCATCACTTCAATATCTTCATGCATGTTGCCAATAATGAGGGCTTTAATCATCGTCTCCTCAAAATATATATCGTTTGCCTGCTCCAAAAAATCAATTGGGTTGTTCCTAACAATCTTTTTCGCCATTTTTCTAAGCTGTGGGATACGCACTCCTATGAGATTTTCACAGCCGGGAATCAGTGAAGTTGCAAATTTTCTGAAATTTTCATCACTGAGTGCAAACAACTCTTTTCGTATTTCAGTTTCTCTTTCATACACGTTTTTCACCACCATTTTTGATCCAAAAATACAAGCCATCTTAGATGCACTGCCCAAATACTCTACCCTTTAACTTTCTCTTATTATAAACGAAATCAATGTAAATTTCTTCCGAAAATTACGTATTTAATTTTTATCTTCCTCAAATACTTCTTCAATTTTCAAATACTGCAGTAATTTTATGTGAAGTAACAAAAATACACTGCAAAGCAACACCTGAAAACCAAATGTTTTTTCTTTATTTTATCCTCCACATAGCCAAAGCTTCATTTATATAAAAACTGACACCCCTCAAATGGAGTGTCAGTTTTTTCTTGCTTTTCCCCTACTCAGGGTTCTGCCCTACACAATCTGTACTGACATATCAGCTCAAAAAGTAATAGAGTTTTAAATATTTGCCTATGCCTCTGATGCAAACAGCGGCAAAGTTGCATAGAATTTTGTTGCTTTCACAAGCTCATCGATGGGAAGCATATCTTGTGTTGAATGGCAAAGGCTACCGTCGCCCGGGCCATAACCAATTGCCGGAATACCCATACGGCCACAAAGATGTGTAGCATTGGTGCAGAAATCCCAGCTTCCCACTGTTGGTTCTTCGTTAAACATTTCTTTAAAGGCACCGATGCCGGATTGAATGAGCGGATGCTCTTCAGGCAATACCCAAGAGGGGAAATAATCCACACATGTGATATCATAACCTGTATAGGTTGTCACACGCTCGGTATCAATTTCAGCTTTCACGCCTTCTATATCCTTAAAGAACACGCCAACCTCGGCCAAAAGCTCATCAATGCTCTCGCCACAAGAGATACGACGGTCGCAAGTGATGACAGCCTCACCCGGAATGGTGTTCAGCGATGGCGTTTTGCAATCTACGTTGGTCACTTCGATTGTGCCTTTACCAAGGAAAGGGTCTTCCACAAAATCATGGAAGTTATGCACTTGTTCCATAATAGGTAGCGCTTTTGCCAATGCATTGTCTCCGCGCCAAGCAGCAGAGGCGTGAGCACAACGGCCCGGCACTGTGATACGGATAAGGGCACGGCCTTTATGTCCACGAATAACACGACCTTCACTTGCTTCGGCAACCACGATGAAATCCGGTTTGATGTCCGGTGCTTCTTTGGTCATAGCCTCTACACAAGAACCTTCAACATCTTCTTCTGAAATCGAACCACTTACCCAGTAAGTGAACCCGTCTTCAAGACCAAGTGCCTTGATGGCTTTGCCCGCGAACACAAGGCCGGTAAGACAACCTTTGTCATCCACTGCACCACGGCCCCAAACAGCACCGTCTTTTACCTGAGCCTCTAAGGGGTTAAAGCCCCAGTCTTTTGGGTCGCCCGGGTCTACAGTATCAATATGGGCATCACATAGAAACACTTTAGGGCCATTGCCCACACGGCCAAGCACATTACCCACTTTGTCTATACGCACTTCGTCGTAGCCAAACTCTTTCATTTTGCCAGCCAGCCACTCAACAGCCGGGCCCTCTTCATATGTAGGGCTTGGGATTGCAATGAAGTCCTTTAGGAACTGCACCATCTCGTCGCGGCTTTCTTCAATGTACGCATTGATTTTGGATAGAGCTTCTTTTCTGTCGATCATTAAACATTTCCTCCTTTTTTGTGAGTATCTCACAATTTTTTAAGTTGTTTTTGTGCGTTTCTACTATTATCCAGCTATATTTAAGATTTCCCTTGCCAGATAACAATAACTGTATTATAATAATAACACAAATTGTTATAGTGATATAGTGAATTTCAGAAATTTTTTAAAAAAATTTTTAATCCATTATATCTCAAACATCAAATCACTTTATAGGAGGGTATGAATCACTATGGTAACTGGAATGAAAGGCAAGCACTATCTATGTGAACAAGACTGGACAAATGAGGAGCTCGAAACCCTATTGGCGGTAGCTGCTGAGCTGAAAATGCGCTATACACTCGACCTGCCCACCGAATGGCTGAAAAACAAATCTTTGTTTATGCTGTTCTTCGAAGAGTCCACCCGTACCCGTAACGCTTTTGAGTGCGGCATGACACAACTCGGCGGTCACGGCAACTACCTCACCCCGAAAGCAACTCAAATTGACCACGGCGAGACCCCGAAAGACACCATCGAAGTGCTAAGCCGCATGGGCCATGGCATTGGCGTGCGCAACACCTTAGTTGGTGGCCACAAATGGATGGAAGAGCTTGCCAAATTCTCCAAAATTCCTGTGTTCAACATGCAATGCGACATTTGGCATCCCACACAGTCCATTGCTGACCTTATGACCATCAAAGAGAAATTCAACAACGACCTTAAAGGCCGTAAATTTGTTATCAGCTGGACTTCTGCTGGCAACTACATGC
>CAYJJK010000061.1:0-16014 GCA_964370445.1 uncultured Oscillospiraceae bacterium
CTCGGCCTCGCGTCGTTATGGTGAAAAATTCTTAGATTTGTTCGAAGAGGGAAAACGCGATTTCTACATCGTAGATAAAGATATCCATACCGTCGCTTGTTATGAGATGACCAACATCGCAACCGGCAACACCTTCAAAGCCGGAGTGCTTCGTGAGGATATGTTGGAAGATAGCTTGTTCCATTAAAATAACAGCGCACAACACAAGATGTATGTCTTGTGTTGTGCGGTTTTTATCGGTTCGCAAGGGGATGATGTGCACGACTGTAGCAAAAAGCGTTGTTTCATTGAAAAGTGGTAAGCTTTAGGCTATAATCGTTATGGTGAAAAGCACAATAATCCGATATAAAGTACAAAATTTCAGCCTCATTAAACTTCTGGGAGGGTAACATGAGCCGAATTGACGCGCATCCCATTTTGAAAATTGAAGAAGCGCCTGTTATAACTTTTTACTACAACAATGCCCCTTTGCAGGCAAAACAGGGCGATACCATTGCCGCAGCCTTATTAAGCTGTGGTATACGTGTATTTCGAAAAACGGCCAAAAACGGCTCGCCCCGCGGGGTTTACTGTGGTATTGGACAATGCACCGATTGCGTGGTGGTGGTGAATGGCGAGCCCAATATACGCAGTTGTGTGACGTTGGTGGAAGAAAATATGAGGGTAGAACAGCAGCAAGGTCTTGGGAGGTGATGTGGTTTGGAGCACTGGGATATTGTGGTGGTGGGTGCCGGGCCTGCAGGCCTTGGTGCTGCCATTGAAAGCGCACGCCTTGGGGCAAAGGTTTTACTTTTAGATGAAAATAACCGTCCTGGTGGGCAATTGTTCAAACAAATTCATAAGTTTTTTGGCTCAAAAGAGCACTATGCGGGCATGCGTGGTGTACAAATTGGAGAATTTTTGCTGGAAGAAGCTGCACAGGCGGGGGTGAATATACGTCTTGGCCAGCGTGTGTGGGGCTTGTTTGAGCATGGAGTGGTGGCCGCCGGCGGCCCCAAAGAAAGCTAATTTTGGCAAGCAGAAAAAGTGATTTTGGCTACCGGAGCCACCGAAAATGGCCTTGTGTTTTCAGGCAACACACTGCCGGGGGTGCTAACGGCAGGCGCTGCACAAACGCTTGTAAACATCCAACTTGTGCGCCCGGGAAAGCGTGCAGTGGTGGTGGGGTCTGGAAATGTAGGGCTCATTGTAGCGTACCAATTGTTGCAGGCCGGCATTGAAGTGGCGGCAATTGTTGAAGTGGCGCCTAAGCTTTCTGGATATGCAGTGCATGCCGGAAAAGTATGTAGAGCAGGGGTGCCTATACTTCTTTCACACACTGTGCTGCGGGCCGAAGGCGAAGAAGAATTGAAGCAAGTAGTCATTTGCAAAGTGGATGAAAATATGCGCCCCATTGAAAATAGTGAGCAATGTATAGAAGCCGATTTACTTTGCCTTTCGGTAGGCCTTAGCCCACGTGTAGAACTGGCTGCGGTGGCAGGGTGCAAAATGGATTATTGTGCAGGGCTTGGTGGGCGCGTACCGGCACATAACAAGAGCTTGCAAACCAGCATGGAAAATGTGTGGGTGGCAGGAGACTTGGCTGGGGTAGAAGAGGCCAGCACTGCATTGGATGAAGGACGCCTTGCCGGCCTTCAAGTTGCATTTGCCTTAAAACTTATCAAAACCGAGGCATATCACACGCAGGAAAAAATGCTGCAAAAGCGCATTGCTTCGTTAAGGCAAGGAGATTTTGGCGCTAAGCGACAGGGGTTTAAAGAGCAGCTTTGGTCATCTTTTGATGAACTTCAAAAGGGGGTGGGCATATGAGTGAAGGCAAAGCGATGGTTTGTCGCTGTGAAGAAATTACAAAAGAAGAGATTATACAGGCCATCGAAGAAGGATACACCACCATTGATGCAATCAAAAAAAGAACAAGGGCCGGCATGGGCTATTGCCAAGGACGTGTGTGCCGCAAATTGGTGGCACAGTTGATCAGTGTCTACAGTGATATCCCTATAGATGTAGCCATCAATAGCAGTGTGAGAATGCCTGTAGGTCCGCTAAGCCTTGGTTTGATTGCCCAAACGGAGCACGCTTTGGAGGAAGAGCCATGTTGCTGATTAAAGGGGCAGATTATGTTGTGGTATCTGCGGATGAGGTGCTGCAAAACGCAGATGTGCTTGTGAATAACACCGAAATTGTTAAGGTGGGGCAAGGGCGTTGCGAAGAAGGTTGCGAGCGTGTGTTGGATGCCAAAGGGAAGATGGTGATTCCCGGATTTGTGAACACGCACACCCATTTGTATCAAAATTTTTTAAAAGGCATGGGCGACCATTACTTTTTGCCCGAATGGATGGAGCGAGTCACCTTTCCTTTGGTGCAAGTGATTTACCATCATGAACGAAAATTGAACGATGGTAGTCTTGGGTATGCCTATGGTATGCTGGGCGCCATTGAAATGCTGAAAAGCGGTATTACAGCTTTTGTGGATATGGATGTGGTGACGGATCCACTATTGGAAGCTTGGGAAGACCTTGGCATACGTGGTGTGGCCGCGTTACAAACAGCCAACTGCTGGATACCCAAAGAAATCATGATTTCAGACGAGCTTCGTTTGCGGCAACTGGAAGAAAGGGTAGAAAAGTGGCATAATAGAGGCTTGCAAGACGTTTGGCTGGCCCCTTCCACTTGTTTTGCCTGCACGGAAGAGTTTATGCACAAATTGCGCTTTATGGCTAAGCGTTATGGTGTGGGCATGCAACTGCATGTAGCAGAAACAATATGGGAGGTAGAAAATTCTCTTAAAAATGTGCATGCCACACCAATGCAATATTTAGAAAACATAGGTTTTTTGGATGGGCCGTTGTCTGCTGTGCACTGCGTGCACCTTACGCAAGAGGAAATGAAATTGTGCAAAGAGCGTGGTGTCAGTGC
Organism: uncultured Oscillospiraceae bacterium; assembly: GCA_964370445.1. GTDB lineage: Bacteria > Bacillota > Clostridia > Oscillospirales > Ruminococcaceae > JAAYCI01. The sequence goes on from CAYJJK010000061.1 coordinate 2,917, forward strand.
TTGCTATAATCCGAAATCCAATGGAAAGCTGGGCAATGGCATTGCCCCAATTACCGAGCTCAGAGAGCTGGGTGTACACACAACCCTTGCCACCGATGGTGCAGCATCAAACGATTTGCTGGATATGTTTGAGGAGATGCGTTTTGGGGCCATGGCACAAAAAATTAAAAACCAAACTCCGGCACGCTTTGGGGAAAAAGAGATTTTTCGCATGGCCACCGAGGATGGCGCCAAATTGCTTGGCCTTAAAGCAGGGCGTTTGCAAGCGGGGTATTTGGCCGATATTGTTATGCTGGATTGCACGGATATTTGCATGGCACCGATACATAACCCCATTTCGTCGCTTGTGTATTGCGCAAAGGCGAGCAACGTTGAAACCGTTATGATAAATGGGCGCTTTGTGATGGAAAATAAAGTGATTCAAACTGTAAATGCCCCGCAGAAAATAAAAGAAGCGATGGAGCTTGGCATTGAAAGGCTTTCAGAGAGAAACCTGGCCGGGCTAAAGTCGGAATATTAAAGGAGGGGAGAGCGTATGCGAACTATTTTTATTGATTGCCAGCAAAACATCCCCTGCAATCCCTGTCAATTTTATTGCAATACAGGTGCAATTTTGGTAGAAGAACTAACCCACGTGCCCAAAGTGGTGCCCGAAAAATGTGTTTCCTGCGGCAATTGTGTGGCTGCCTGCCCAGGGCAAGCTTGTTTTTTGATTGATGAGGAATTCTCAGAGATGGAAGCCACCATTGAGTTTCCGTATGAGTTTTTACCGGTGCCTTTGGTGGGCGAAAAAAGACAAGCGCGCAACAATGCGGGAGAAACAATTTGCCTTGGGCGTGTGGTGAAAGTAGAAGAGCGAAAAAGCTGGCAAAATACACGTGTAGTGCATCTGGCAGTGCCAAAAGAGCTTGTTTATAAGGTGCGTGGGATGGCAAGGCATGCTGTTGAGGACTGATTTTTGAAATGTACCAAAGTTTGCGTTGTGCAAGCTTTGGTAGGCAATAAGGCCTAAAATGGAGAATGGGCACTACGCCCTACACCAAAAGCCCATGCGGGAGCACATTTTCCCGTATGGGCTTTTGGTTTAAAACAAGTGAAATGCGTGCGGTGCTCTACCGTATTTTACAAAAGAGAAAGACATGAAACAAATAGCACCTATTTATAATGTAATATATATACAATATAATATAGAAAAACAAATTTGAAACATTAAAGGCAAATTCTAAGTTTTGTGATGCCATTTAGAATGAGTTTTGGCTTTGGGGAGGTGTGGATTAAGCGGCAAAGATACATCATGCGCGCAAAAAGGAGGGTTACACTGCAAATGTAGGCAAAACCACAGGTTTATTTGGAGAATGCTACTGTTTTTTATATATTTCACGTATATAAGTTATTTTTAAATGTAAGCGAGAGTGTATTTCATAGTGATTACCTAGGATTGCACTTTATTGCGCTTGTTGTATTTTGTTGACAAAATGGCAAAAAAGGCCGTTTTTTCCTCAAAATGGGGCAAAAAAGGCCGTTTTTGAGCTAAAAAAAATCGCCATGTTACTCTCGTGTAACCTTTTTATGATATACTGTATCCAACATCAAATGTCATACAACAATTTGTATGGCAAGCACAATTTGTGAAAGATATAAAAGGAGGATACACGAATGAAAATGATGTCACCGAAACTGAAAAAAATTCTGAGTGGATTTTTGGCAGTGTTGTTTTTGGTAAGTTTACCAATGACAGCCATTGCTTCGGGCGAAGTTACACAGGAACTAACGCCGGAGCAAATTGCTGCACAGCAGCAAGCTCAAGCTGAGGCAGACGCCGCAGCATCGCAAGCGGCGCTGGATGCAGCCGCTGCCGCTGCTGCAGAAGAAGCTGCTGCCGCTGAGGCCGCCGCGGCATCGCAAGCGGCGCTGGATGCACAAACTGCAGCAAACACGGCTGCTGCCAATGCGCAAGCCGCCGCTGCTGCAGCTGACGCTGCAGAGGCTGCCGCAAGTGCAGAAGCCGCTGCCGCAAGAGAGGCTGCAAACCGTGCGGCTGCCGATTCCGGCGCTGCAAGTGCAGCAGCTACAGTAGCAAATGATGCTGCCATAGCTGCCGAGGTTGAGGCTGCTGAAGCGAAAGCTGCAAGTGATGCCGCTACAGCCGCCGCAGAAGCTGCTGCTACAGCCGCCGCTTCCGGTGACGTAGCCGCAGCCGAGGCACAAGCTGCTGAGGCCGCAGAACAACAAGTGCTTGCCCAAACTGCTGCAAATGATGCTGCCACACAGGCAGACACTGCCCAGCAGCAAGCCGACATTGCCGCCGCCGAAGCAAACCAAGCGGCAAGCGAAGCGGTTACAGCCGGTGCTCCCGAAAGCGAAGTGCAAACTGTGCCTACGGAGGAGCCCACAATTGAAACCGTACAAACAATATTCGGCCCAAGAAATTTGGTACGTCAACAAGACGGTGCACTTTTGTATTACATCAACTTTGTTGATCTTGAAAATGGAACGGCAACCAAAGTATATAATGATGTGCCTTTCTATACCGGCGACACTGTAGAATATCCTTTTGGTGTTGAAGGTGCCCCTGCACTGGATGCTGAAGGCGATGATGTATATTTTGTGGGTTGGTCTTATAATGGTGGCGCGACCATGACTGACCTTAGCACTTTTGAGCCACCCATTACAGCAGCACAACAAAAAATAACCTTAACTGCTGTGTACGAAACTTTAACAGCCAACACCTACACCATCAACTATCTTTATGCAGATAATGAAGCAAATGGTGAATTGGCAGGCAAAACTGCTTATCCATCCAAAACAGTGGATGTGGCCGAGGGTGCTACCTTAGTGGTAAATTCCCCAACCGCTGCAGAAATTCCGGGTGCGGCACTTGCAGATGCAAATCAAGACACCATCACCCTTCCCACTGATTTAACAGCGGGAGAAACCAGCATTAATGTATATTATAATGTAAGCAATGATCCGGTTAACTATACTGTGCGCTACCACCTGCAAAATGTAGACAAAGACGAATACACTGTGGTGGATGATGAAACTGTAACAGCACAAGCGGTGCCGGGTACAGAAGTAAGCGTTACTGATACCGTAGGTGCTACAAAAACATTTGATGGCTTTACCAATGTGTCCGGCAATGTTTCGGCATTTGTGGCCTCAGACGGCAGCACAACACTGGATGTTTACTTTGACCGCAACACCTATTACATTACCTTTGAAATGGGCACATCCAGCGATGAGAGCGCAGGGTTTGTAACCACTTCTGCTTTGTTTGGTGCGCCTGTTAGCTTGCCCACAACTGCACCTACACGTGAGAATTACACCTTTAATGGCTTCACAGGCACCCGCGACGATGGCGAGGCTGTGCCGGCAGTTGATGATAAATTGAATGGGTTTATCACCACGATGCCTGCTTCAAACGTGCACTATGTAGCCGACTGGACAGGCGGCGACGGAACTTTCCGTGTAGTGTATTGGGTGGAAACAGCCGGTGTAGGAAGTGGGGAAAATGGAACACTAACCCCAGCAGAAGGTGCAACACCTTCCTTCTACTCTTATCACAGCACAGATTCAAGAACTTTTACAGGAACGATTGGTCGTGCACCTGAGGTGAATCCAAGCGATTTTCCAACAATCAGTGTACAAAACCCTTCAACAGGAAGTAATGTAAAATATGCAAGCTATGTATGGAATGATTCGCAAAATCTTGAAATCCGTAGGGACGGAACCACTATAGTAAACGTATATTATACAAGGGATTTGTTTACCTTAGAATTCAATGCAGGAACAAAGAATGGAGAAGACCGTAAGTTACATGTAAATGGCTCTACATACGACCGTTACTATAGTTTTCAGGCTCAATATGAAAGTACCATTGAAAATTTATGGCCGGCCTATGGAGTTGCCACTTTAGACCAATGGCGTACGCCATTGTTTGGTAGAAACTATTGGCAACTCAATACACCTTTTGAAGGTTGGACTACGGATGTGGATTCCTTGGTTCATAAAAGTAAACGCATTACCTTAACTGCTGAATTACTCCCGTCGGACGGTGTGTTGAGTTGTGAAATTAGCGGAGTTTATAACAATGGGGCAGATTCTAACGTATTGAACTATTATTTTGAGCAACTGCAGCGTGAAGCTGACCAAACTGCAGTGAGACATCACGGAAATGAATATATATTTAGTCCCTATGATGGCGGATATAGCCAAAGAGTAGGTGCACCTGGCAGTTATTCGTATGCAAAAGACATTGATGGAATGCAAGATGGAAGCGTAGTGAATGAAAGTGGGGATGTATATAGCTTTTATTATCTGCGTGAGCGATATAGTCTTACATTTGACTTTAATGTTCCAGAGCTTACAAATGTGACCAGAAATGAAATCATGTATGATGAGGGCTTAAGTTATGTGACTCAGCCAACGATTCCGGATCATCCGGAGGATCTTACATTTGATGGCTGGTACTACACACCAGACACTACTCCTGGTACGGAAGTGAAGTGGAATACCGACAATATGCCCAACCACAATGAAGCCGTATACGCGAAGTGGAGAACCAACACCATCACCTTCAATGCAAACGGCGGATCTTGGCTTTTGAACGATACCGCAGTGGAAGGGCAAACAACCCCCGCCTTTGAGGATTCGCACAGTGACCGCGTGTATGGGCCTCAAAACGGATACGAACTGGCAGAGCGTGAAGGCTTTGTTCAAGACGGTTGGCTTTTGGGTTCTGCAAATGGCGTGCGCTACTACTTTAACAATGTAGCAGGCGATGATATTGTTCTATATGCCAACTGGATTCAAACCGAAGAAGCCGGCACTTACACAGTGCAGCACGTGTTTGACCCTGCCGACGGGCAAGAGGCAGAAACAGCCATTGAAAGCACCCTGAACGCAGGCACCCAAACAGGCGAAGTGCCGGTGCAACCCTTTACCTCTGCCCAGCTGATGGCAAGAGGCTGGGAAGCCGGGTTCTACACCGCCACAGCAGATTCTGCCACAACCGCTACAGTGGGTGGCGAACCCGCGGTGATTACCTACACCCGCTCGAGCGAGCCTGCCTACGAATACACTGTGATTCACACAGTTGTGGATGAAAATGGCCAAGAGGTAGAAGGTATTGCCGGAACAGGTCAATCTGATCCTATTAAGACCACAAAAGAAAATGTGATAGTGTATGCAAGCGGAGCACTGCTTGCGCAATACACACTGAAAACACCTGCAAACAGCAGAAGCATTTCGCTTAACATGAACAGCGAAAACCGAACTGCAGAGTTTATTTACACGCAATCAGATTTAACAGTAGGATACAAAGTGAATGTGTACCTGCCGGGTGAGAATACACCGAACGCTACACTAGAACTATCGGGAACCAAAACAACCACTGTGGATGTGCTTACTGTGCAAGAAGTAACCGCGCTTTTGGCAACAGAGGCTTATGCAGACTATGTAGTAGACACCGAAAACAGCGATACAGAAAAAGCGCTGGGCGAGAGCACCGTGTTTACCATTCGCTTGAAGTCCACAACCCCCGATCCCATCAAAATTACCTTCCAGTCGGGTATGGGTGAAGGCACAACAGCTACAATAGAATATCCCTATAACGAGACACCACTAGCTGTACCCCATCCAAGTACGGTTCTTGGAAGTTATAATGCAACCATTACAGAAAACTATACATTTGTTGGCTGGAAAATCATGGAAGATGGGGTGCCTGGCACAACCATATACCTAGCGAGCGGAACTATGCCTCTCACCACTTCCTATTCTGTAATCGCAGTGTGGACAGCCAATGAGTACACCGCAACCTTCTATAACAACTATGGAGAGGGTGTAGCAACTGACTCCGATGTGTTTGACACACAAACCATCAGTGTAGAAACAGCACCACAAAAGCCAGGGACTGACCCCACAAGAGAGAACTACACCTTTGAGGGTTGGGCAATCGAACGTGATGGTACAGTTCTGACAACCTTTGAGGGTCAAACCGGCACCCAAGACAGAAACTACTACGCCATTTGGAGTTTAGATGAAGTTACCGTAACCTTTAACGCAAACGGCGGCACAGGCACAATGTCTGTACAAAACGTGCCTTATGACACATCAACCCAGTTGAATCAAAACGAGTTCACCCGCGAAGGCTACACCTTTGCAGGCTGGACCACAAATGAAAACGGTACCGGCGAAGAGTACGCAAATGAGGAATCTGTTACCTTAACAGAAAACCTCAACCTGTATGCCCAGTGGACAGTAGAAACGTACACCATTACCTATGCTGCTGGCACAAATGGCACAGGCAGCATGGACAACGGTACATTGACATACAACACTGCTTTTGACATTCCGGACAATGCGTTTACAGCTGATGGTAATTACTACTTTAGTGGTTGGGATGCAAATGCAGATGGCACTAAAGATTATGACAATGAAGCTACAATTCCTGCCGCAAGCGTAACGGGCAATATCGATCTTGTTGCACTGTGGACAGCAAAACAAACCTTGGGAGATGCCTTCGGTGTTAGTGCTACAGGCATAAACGAAAGCTACACAGGCGATAGCCAAGATCTGATTGAGACTGACAATGGTACAGTACCTACAGGTTTGACGCTCAACTGGGAATATAAACTCTCTAGCGAGACGACCTACAGTGCCACAATGCCTACAGCAATTGATTCTGATACGTATATCTATGATGTAAGAGCAACGGTATCGGGTGCGGGAAGCGAGCAATATCTTCCTTATGAAGCTCAAGTGACAAGCAATATCAACCCACTTGAAATTGCCCTAACACCGAATGCAGTAACATTAACTACGTATAGTGCTTTAGCAGTTCCACAGCCAACAGTTGCTACCCCCGGATTCTCTGTCGAGGATGGCGTAGTGGTTGCAAAGCAGGGAACAGCAACAGCAGCAGAAGAAACACAAAGCATTATTACGGAACTGATCAATACACATAGCCTTGTCTTAGGTATTGATCAAAATGCACTACCAGCTGGCTTTACAATGAATGCGGCAAGTGGCCCGCATGATGGTGCGGTAGTGATTACTGCCCCTGCTGTGGATACCCTCGTTCATACAAACTATGTTCTCAAAACCCTGAATAAAAACACACTTGAAGTTACGGAGCAAAACATTAGTGCCTTAGAGCTTGAGATCATAGCACCGAACCAAAATGATGACTACAGCGGAGAAGCCCAAACATACAGCACCGCTTTGGTTCGTGCGAGTGGAAGCTTCCCAGAAGGAGTCACAGCAGATGATGTGGTTCTTACCTATAGTGTAGGTAACACCACTGAGACTGCCGGTAACCAAACCACCAGAACAAATGTTTCGGACGGTGTGTTAAGCGTGACTGTTACAGCAACAGTACCTGGGTTTAGTGATGAGGTAACAAAAACATTCGAATACAAAATTAACCCAGTGGACCTCACTGTAACACCAAACGCCACAGTTGGATATGGCCAAGACCTTACAAGTGCACGTATCACAGGCTATTCTTATAATGGTTTTGTAAATAGTGAAGGCGATACAGTGCTTGATGTATCAGGTGCAACCGTTCAAAGTGCATCATATGTCAAAGATTCAAATGGCAAATATCCAGATGCTGGCACCTCAATTACAGATTTGCAGGTAAGTGGTATCACTGCAAACAATGGCAACTACAACATCCTAACCGGCAATGGTGTATTGACCATTGAAAGAGCAAATCTCATCGCAACACCAACCACAACAAATATGACATTTGGTATCAATGAACCGGTGCCCACAATTCAATATTCTGTGGCTACGGCTACAAATCGCGATGATGCAACTGATTTGATAAATGAAATCAATGGAACAAGCAGCTCCGTGTTCCGCGTGGTAGATAGCGCAGGCGCCACCGTAACAGGTGTGCCGGCTTACAACGGAACATACAGAATCCTACCAATTGTTGAAGCACCAACCGAAATTACAAACTACACCATCGAATATGCAACAGGAGAAGCAGGAACAGACTTCGAAATCATCGAAAGTACAGATGGTTTAGAAGTTACACCAGCCCCTTACAATGCATATTATGACCAAGTAGAACGTAATTTGGCAGAAAGATTCTCTGTTAAACTTGATGGACAAGAAATTACCGCGGCCGAATATGAACAATATGGCGTGGTTATTACCATGGAGGGCACAGAGACTACCTTTAAAGATGTAGCGAATAGTGGTACATACACAGCAAACGTTACAGCAAATGGATATACCGAAGTAAATGGTACGCAAGTAGATATCCAAGTGCTAAGTGTTCCGGTCGCTGTTACACCTGGTGCACGCACAATCGATTATGGCGATGCAGAACCAACAGATTTTGCCGGTAGCATTAGCTCTAGCGTGACAAACGCAGTGCTGACAGGCGTTGCCGTACAAGGTGGAACGTTTAGCTCGACTTACGACACAACACAACCGGCTGACCGTGTCGCAGGAAATTATGACATCACATTTGATGCTACAGGTGCCAGTTTCTTAGAAAACGGAAATGCCAGCACCAACTATGTGTTTGCAGAAACACATCCAAGTGGAACACTGACCGTAAACAAAGCAGTTCTCACCGCTACCGTGGGCGAGTATCAAAGACAGTTCAACACAGCAAATCCAAACTTTGCAGCCACAGTATCCGGCTGGCAATATGGTGAAGATGAAGAAGACATTGATCTCACATTCAACTACACCACACCGGCAACCTTAACATCCGAGCCGGGCCAAGGTAGCCTTGCAGACGGCAAATACCCTGTAGATGCAGCTGCTTTGGTAAATGGCGACGAGACAACAAGCACCACGAACTATATCATTAACATCGAACAAGGTACGCTTGATATTACAAACAATAGCGAAGATTTCTTAATCTCTTCAGCAGCACCGTACAACGGCACATACGACGCCGATGATCACGATGGAATTGCAAACGTAACCAGCAACGTAGCAAACGCTACCTTTACCTACAGCGTGGATGGCGGCCCCTTTAGCGCCACCTTACCACAGCTTACAAACGCAGGCACATACGAAATTACCGTTCGTGCCGAAGCAGATAACTACGACGCAGTGGAAAGCACCTACACAGCAACCATTGGCAGAGCAGCTCTCGTTGTTACCGCTAATGGCGAAACCATCAACGTAGGCGATGCTATCCCGGCTCTTAGCTACTGGGTAAGCGGCCTCCAAGGTGCAGACACCGAAGCTAGTGCAGGCCTTGATGTAACAGTGGCAACCCTTGCCAGTGCAACATCTGTGGCAGGCGAATATGCCATCACCCCAAGCGGTGCAGCAGAACTGGATAACTACACCGTAACTTATGTGAATGGCCCGCTCACCATCAGCGACCTTGCCATTGGCGGCCCCGTTGATGGAGGTGCAGCACCTGCAGCAGTAGCTCCCGCAGCTCCCGCAGCAGTAGCTCCCGTAGTAGCTCCCGTAGTGGCCCCGGCCGCCCCGGCAGCACTTACTCTCGACATTCCTGATGCAGAAATTCCGCTAGCCGACGGCCCCGCTGAGGACGTTCAAGTGGAAATTGGCGACACAGTAGTACCGCTCGCCGCCGCTGATGGAAGCTGGTCTCTACTCAACCTGATTATGGCTATTGCCACAGTGCTTGGCTCTGCATTCCTTCTGATTGCATACTTCAAAGGCAAAAAGAAAGACGAGAACCAAGACGTAAAACGCAAAGGCATCTTTAGACTGTTGAGCGCACCGATGGCTATCCTTTCGGCCGTTATCTTCATCCTCACACAGGACATGAGCCTACCAATGGCCCTTGTAGATAGCTGGACCTTAATCATGGCAGTCATCCTCTTAACACAAGTAGTGCTTGCACTGCTTTCCCGCAAAAAAACCGTCGATCGTGACGACGTGAAACCGCAAGGTGCGTAAACCATCGCGTAACTTGTAAACTGCAAAACATCGAAAGAGGCTGTGACAAAGTAACGTTTGTCACAGCCTCTTTTTGTATGTATAAAACCCCCGCTAAAACGCGGGGGTTCGTTATTGGGGCATAAAATCTTTTTACATAGCAAAAGCATACCTTGGCGCAATGTGGTATAATGGAAAGACAAAGAAAATCAAGCGGGGTGGTTACAATGAAAAAAGTGGGTTTTATCTGTGTGCACAACTCTTGTCGCAGCCAAATTGCCGAAGCACTGGGCAAACACTTGGCAGGGGATGTTTTTGAAAGCCATTCGGCCGGAACCGAAACAAAACCAAGCATCAATGCAGACGCCGTAAGGCTGATGCGGGAAATCTATGGCATTGATATGGAGCTTACCCAGCGCAGCAAGCTGCTGGAAGAAATTCCCCCTGTGGAGATTGTGGTAACCATGGGCTGCAACGTAGAGTGCCCATTTTTGCCGTGCAAACACAGAGAAGACTGGGGCCTTACCGACCCAAGCGGCCAAGACGACGAGGCATTTCGGCAGGTGATTCAGCGCATTCACGATAATATTTTGATTTTACGAGAATCCATTCAAAATGGCACACTATAAATCACCAAAGCATGGTATCACCCTAAAGTGATGCCGTAGCCAATTAGCATTTTGCAAAAGTTTTTAACATCAAAAAACTGGATGCCTGTGATGCCTGCCTCAAAGGCCGCTAAGGCGTTGTCTTTGCGGTCGTCGGCAAAAATACACTCGCGGGGATCAAGTTTGTAGGTTTCTAGCAAAAGGCGGTAAATGGTGGGGTTCGGCTTTGCAAGCCCCACCTCGCACGAGGCAATCCCGCCGTCAAACATAGGCCAAAAGTTGCGTTTTTTTAGCATGGCCAAAACTTCATGCGAGATGTTGGACAAATAGTATAGCTGATAACCTTGCTTTTTGAATATACGCATCAAATTGTTGGTGGCCTGACGGTTGGACAACATATCGGTCCAATTGTCTAAAAGGGCACGCATTTCAAAGGCTAGGTTTTCGCTTTCGGCACGTTTCATAAAAATTTCATTGGCCTGCAAAAAGCTTAATTCGCCCATATCCAAACGTTGCCATTCTTCGCTGGCAAAAACAATTTCATATAGCCTTTTTTCAATTTTTTCATAGAAAAAGGTATCGGCTAAATAGTCTTTGGGGTTGTAGTTTACAACCACGCCGCCCAAATCGAATATAAGATTTTTATACAAAACAACTACCTCTTTTCACGGTATATTCTTACCGTTTAGTATACTCTTTTTTGCAGTGGTGGTAAAGGGCGCTGCGACACTTGCAATTTTTGATATTTTTTAGTATAATATCATACGGATAAGACAGTGTATACTATCGCTGTTTTGCATACGGAAGGTGGGTCCTGTGCAACGGGCCACCGTGAACCATGTCAGGCGGGGAACCGAGCAGCATTAAGCGGATGTGTCTGTGTGCCGCAGTCAACCTGCCTTTCGTATGCAGAGCAGCGCTTGCGCCTTGCTATTGTTTTGCAAAACCGTAAAGGAGGGGTTGTTATCTATAGAGCATTATACCGAAAATGGCGTCCCCAAACCTTTGCAGATGTTATTGGCCAAGCGCCCATCATCTCTGCGCTGTCCAACCAAATATCGGCAGATAAGGTAGGCCACGCCTATATTTTTACAGGCACCCGAGGCACAGGCAAAACAAGCTGTGCCAAAATATTTGCTAAAGCAGTAAACTGCGAAGAACCTGTAAACACAGAGCCTTGCGGTAAGTGCCCTATGTGCACCGGTGAGGACAACGGTAGCATTCTTGATGTAGTAGAGATCGACGCTGCCTCGAATAATGGTGTAGACGACGTGCGTGATCTGCGCGACGAAACCGCCTATCGCCCAAGCCGAGGGCGATACCGAGTTTATATTGTAGACGAGGTACACATGCTGTCCACAGCAGCGTTCAACGCACTCCTGAAAATCTTGGAAGAACCGCCATCGCATGTAATATTTATACTGGCAACCACCGAAGTACATAAGGTACCGCCCACAATTCTATCCCGTTGCCAGCGGTTCGACTTTATGCGCATAGCTCCATCGCTTATAACACAAAGGCTGCAATATATTGCAGCCGCAGAGCAGATAGTGCTGGATGAGGCAGCTGCAGATTTAATAGCAAGGCTAGCCGACGGCGCAATGCGCGATGCACTTTCATTGCTAGACACCTGCGCCAGCCTTGGCGGTGATATAGATGTGAATCTGGTTCGTTCAATGGCGGGTGTTGCCGATAAGCAATATCTGTTTGCAATCAACAAAGCTGTGTGTGAAGGTGATAAATTTGCACTGCTACAGCAACTGCAACAACTGCATCAGGGCAGTTTGGATGCAAAACGCCTTTGTGAGGAACTTGTTGTACATTTCCGCAATCTACTGCTTGCAAAAACAAGCAAGAATGGCGAGTTACTGGTAGATGTTCCGCAGATAGAACAGCAGCAATATATAGATGTAGCTGCGCAAACCAGTGAAAATTTTGCGATAAACGCAATGTTTACACTTGTTGCGTCACTGGACAAGATGTCGCGCTCGTTCGACCCGTCAATTGAGCTGGAATTAGCATTATTCACAATGTGTGATGAAATCGCAGACAGGGCGCAAAAGCCTGTAACTCAGCCGGCAGCAGCGAATGCTAGTAACTCAATACCGCAGGCACAACAATCTGTACCGCTGCCGCCAACGGCACCCGCACCTATACCAGCGGAACAACCTCCGTTTACCATAGAAGTACCATCGGTAGAATCACCACCTGCACCCAAAGTAGACCCGGCGCCGCCCCAAAAAGCGGAGCAACCAGCAAGCGAGCATATCAGTGCGCCGCCCATAGCAGCGCCAACTAAGCCTCGAGATGCACAGCATGGACCAATGCAATTTGAGCTGTGGCCACAGGTGTTGCATCAGATGAGCAGCATAGATAAGATGTTGTTTTCATACATGAGCGAGTCCAAAGCATATGTTAAGGATAACTTTGTGCTGATAGATGCGGGCGAGCTGTTCCTCACATTTATACGTACAAACGCCGATGCTAAAGAGCGTATTCGCTCGGTAATTAAACAGGTGAGCGGCAAAGCGTATAATTTAGGACCATACACACCCGAAGAGAGCCAGCCGGCGGTAAGCGCCGCCAAGCAAACGCTTGAGCAGTG
>CAYJJK010000062.1:0-15599 GCA_964370445.1 uncultured Oscillospiraceae bacterium
GCCGTGCTTTGTAAATGCTTCCAGCATATGGTCAAAAAAACCGATACCGGTGCGGCAATCACATGAGCCATCTCCGTCTAATGTTAAGGTAAGTGTGATGTCTGTCTCGCGTGTTTTGCGGCAAACGGTGGCCGTGCGTGTGTTCATAAAAACTCCTCTTTCCCGCGAAATGCAACCATATTTTTTATTATAACTCTGATTGTTTTTTAGGTGGTGTTCACAAAAGCTGAATCAAATCTATTTAAAGCAAACTTTTGTTCGATTGACCCTAAAAACTGCTAAGTACCTCTCTTTATGGAATTCCAGGTTTTTAGGCTCAATTCGGCAGTAACTGTGCCAAAACAGGCACGCTAAACACAATTGTAGGCACTACCTAGTTTTATACTCATCTGATATTATACTATAAAGGTCAGCTAAACGCTAACGCCTGCGGCCATGTTTGGTGAAAACGCTGAATAGACCACATCTGCAAGAAACACAACGCTAAGCACCCCTAGCACAATACGGCGCGGCGTTTTTGGAAAATGCTCGTAACGTTGGCTGAACATAGGTGCCAAAAGGTACACCCCAAACATGCACCCAACCCCAAATAAAAGCAAACCTTCAAGACAAATGCGCCCTTGCAAATTAAGAAAATAGCCCGTATAATCCCACCATTTTGTGTGCAGAAATGTTTCTAAAAACCATGCGGTGGTGTATTCTAATGTGCCACATACAGCAACAGCCATAAAGAAAAGCTGCACCGGTTTATCCACAAAGCGCTGCAACAGCACCACCACACCGGCGCCACCAAAACCGTAAATGGGAAGCCACGGCCCATGTAAGGTGCCTCGGTTAACAAAAGTGCCTGTCCCTACTAAATGGTATAAAACCTCCCACGCATAGCCAATAAAAGCAAATGCAAGAAAAAGGAAGATGAGATCTTCGATACGATAACGGCGGTGATAATCGGTGTGAATCCACCCGCGTGTCAGTAATGGCTGAATGTGAAAATCCGCCGTGGGATACTCGTCGGCCTCCGGCAAATCCGCTGTTAAAAATCGGTCGTTAAAAACGCGGGCAAGGGTGGGGTCTTCTTGCAACAGCTCTGCACGAAAACGCATATAAAGGCCGGCATTTGTGGCGCTGTAGTAGGGGTCTACAAACAAAACACTGGCCACCATCAAACTCAGTACCGATATAATTTCCCAGCCTAAAAAGCTTAGGTCCAGTAAAAAACATTTCCATTTGTGGCCATGCATCATGCGACGAGAAAGCGTGAGGGCTTCCCGTGCCGAAATATCGGGGTTTTCGGCAATGATAAACGGCACCATCCGATAGGAGTACATTTTAATGAACCCACCTGCGATTGTGAAAAACCATAAAATGGTATACACAGCACGAAGCAACATCACCCCTGCCACACGGCGTATGCGGCCAATTTCATATATGTATAAAAGCCGATGCACGCCTGTTTTTTTATAGAATTGGTTTTCAAGAAAGAAGCGATATTTACCCACCAACACGATGTTTTTTCCGAAGACATAAAACAAAAAAGTAATGATTGCACCAATGGTGATGATAATGCTGGGCATAATGCTATCCTTAAAAGCAAGCTGGTTTAGCGCATTGAGAAAACCAAAAACAAAAGAACCCGATGCTGTTGCATTGTTGATAACGCTTGCTATAGCACCAGTTGTTCCATAATCTAAATTGGCAAGGCCACCCAAAAAACCATGATTTTGAGCAAATAGATTTTGAGCCACATCGTTGACAATTTCTGTGTGTGTGGTGCTACGATAGTTCAGTTCTTCCACTGCGGTTACTGCATCTGAAACGCGTGGCAAATGAATGCCGCCCACCACAACCAATAACAAAAGCGACACACTGATACACCTGCGATAATTTGCCTTCAACTGTGTTTTTGCCGCTTTTTTTAATTCCTTTATCATCTGCATGACCCCCATTATAACATATCATTTTTTGCCCCGCAACTTTCCCGTTTGCTCGGCAACCCCCCAAGATAAGTGCACCCCTGCACACTGGTTTTTTAGCTGGATTTTCTTACTTTTTCGTCTAATTAAAACAATACAAAGTGGGCGCAACATAAGGCTTATGTTTAACGCAGCTCTTCTAGGTATAAAACACCCGGCATTTGTGCTAGGGTGTCTAGTGCATCGCTGTGGCTCATATGCCCTTGTAAACCTGCTGCAAAGGTGATATTACACACCTGGTTTGCTCCGGCTCCACCGCGCTGCATTTGAATTCCGGAAATATCGATATGATGCTGCTTTGCATGTGCTGTAAAATCCGAAAAGCGCGCATTTGGGTCAAACTCCATAAAGATATCTAAAACGCGTGCACGGTGGCGCAGCAAACGATCCAGCCGCTCAAGCAGTGTGAGCACCAAAAGAGATACTAGCCCTGCCGCCAAAGCGCCTGCATAAAACCCGATGCCAACGGCCAGCCCGCAACAGGCCGAACACCAAATGCCTGCCGCAGTGGTAAGCCCGCGCAGCTGGTGGCGCCCTGTAACAATGATGGTTCCTGCCCCTAAAAAACCAATGCCGGAAACCACCTGTGCGCCCATACGCACAGGGTCGGAAACATTCCAAACTTCAAAAGCAAACTGGCCTGTCATCATCACCAAAGATGCACCAAGGCACACAAGAATATACGTTCGGATACCGGCAGGGCGATTTTTTAGCCCACGCTCCAGCCCAAGCACACCCCCTAGCAAAACAGCAAGCGCAAGGCGCAACGTAATAGACATAAAGTTAAGCTCATACAAAGTTTGCACCATCACCACACCTTTCTTTTTTAACCACCTTCATCCGTTAAAACTTAATATAAATTTAGTATAAAAAAGAAATAATTCTACTCTTCGTATTGTAACTCCATCTCTTGTGGCAGCACAAGCACCTGCTCGAAAGAAAGCTCCTCACCAGCCTGTTGTAATGATATTTGCCCCGTTCTAAATGCAGTTAAAAGGACATCATAATCTTGCATATCCGCTTTTTCAAAACGAGAGCTCTCCATGCTAAGGCCCACAGCTCCTTGCTCTACCCCAAGCGTCTGCGAACCAATGCTGTCTTCCGCATAAAAAAGTTCCAAAGCAATTCCCATAGCCGTTTGCCAATACTTTACGGCACTGGTTTGCACCGATGGCGAAACATCTCCTTGGTCTGCCTGCGTGGCAATGCACAAACCGCCGGCCTCTTCGGCAGCATTGAACACGCCGGTGCTTAATGCGGTTTCTTCTCCCACAAAAATCAGCTCTACACCCTCGCCAAACCATGTGCCGGCCGTTTGCTGGGCAAGTGTTTCGTCTATTGCCTCATCCACATAGAGATATCGAAGGCTCACTTGCTCATTTTCTTCTTCTGCCGCAGCCGCCACGCCTTGCACAAAACCAAACCCGTAGCCTCTATCACTTTCGCTTTGCCTCACACCCAAAAATCCAAATGAATTTTGCCCATTTAACACGGCCATATAGCCAGCCAAATAGCCTGCTTCTTCTTCCAAAAGTTGCACACCAAACCAATTGTCTGCATCGGTTTCGCTCTCTTGTGCATCCATCAGCACAAACGATACATCCGGATATGTGCCGGCTAAGGTTTCAGCCGCGAAGGCAAATTCCTCTCCAGACAACACCACCAAGCTTGCTCCCTCATCAACGGCTTTTTCTGCCGCGTTCAAATAGTTTTCTTCGCCTGGGCCGCTTGGCAAAATAAAGTTGCAGGTTTTATCGTGAACGCCGGCGTATAGGCGGATGCCTTCCCACAGTCCCTCGTTACGCGCGCTGTCCTCAATACCGGAGGCATCTGTTACCAGTACAATCTCAGCCCCTGCGGAAAAACAGGCAGAAAACCCAAAAACGAACCATACACACATGCAAATACAGAGTATTTTTTTCATTTTGTTACAATCCTTTTTCTTTTATGAAGCAGTAGGGCACCCAAAAAAACCGCTTGGATGATGCAAACGCAATACACCGCCTCACACCAATGAGGCACACCCTGGCATTATTCTGTAGATTTTAAACTTTCTACACTGTTTATTGCAAACAGGTTACGCAGCATCAGTGCGTCCACAATGCCCAACGAAAACAGGGTAAATACCACCGAAAGCACATAACTTATTGGTGCAATATAAGCACTGAACAAAAGGTCATCCACCATGGCAGCCTGCATCACAAACCCATGCAACAAAACCCCAAGAACAAGGCCCAGCAAAGAACCAAGCAAGGTGAGGAAAAAGCTTTCGCGGTAGATATAGGCCGCAAATTCACGCGGGTAAAACCCCAGCACCTTTAGCGTGGCAATTTCCCTTTGCCTCTCGGTGATATTGATGTTGGTTAGGTTATACAAAACCACCACACCAAGAGCCCCAGCCGACACGATGGCAAGCAAAACCACTGCATCAAGACCACTCATCATGTCTGAAAACTCTCTTCGAAAATCGGCCGAATCTAAACCGCCCAACACATTGTCTGTTTCAAGCGCTGTTTGCATTGCCTGCTCTGTGTCCACACCCTCTGCCGTTTTAAGCCATACACTGTCAAATTCGGGCTCTTCACCCAGCAACATTTCGTATAATGTTGGCGTTATATACACATAGTTGCTAAAATAGTTTTCCGTAATACCGCCCACTGTTGCCTCTACCGGCCGATTATCATATTGCAAACTCACCACATCGCCAGTTTCAACACCCAGCACATCGGCCAGCTTTTGGGTGATTACCACGCCGTCGGTCTCGTCTAAATAAAAGGGCTCTTCGGTTTGCACATCGTAAAAATGTAAAAAATTAGAAAATAGCACAGGGTCTTCCGGCGCAAATAAATACACAGCCATATCACCACTGTCGGTATCTTCAAATGCTACCTCCACAGAGAACTGATCCACATACAGCGCTTCTCCCAAAGAGGGTAAAACATCGTTAAGCTCACTGTCTTCGTTAGAGGAAGAGGGGTTGTCTAGCACGAGGGTGGCGTCGTATGCATTGATTTTATCGAATTGCAAAGGAATCACACGGCCTATGGTATCGTTGAGACCAAACCCTGTAAGCAGTAGGGCAGTGCACCCCGCCACGCCGATGATTGTCATCAAAAAGCGTTTTTTGTAGCGGAAGATGTTGCGGCTTGTTACCTTTTGAATAAAATTCATGCGCTTCCACAAAGGACGCACACGCGCTAGCAAAATGCGTTGGCCCGCCCTTGGCGCCTTGGGACGCATAAGGGTTGCCGGCACACTGTGCAATTCTCCAAGACAGGCCGCAAGTGTGGCGCCTGCGGTGGATAAAACGCTTACCCCAATACTTAGCGGCACATAAACAGGGTGCACGGCAAGGCTAAGGCGAGGCATGTTGTACATAAGCGAATAGGCCTCCCAAATGATGATGGGAAACACTGTAATGCCTATAATTGCACCTGCCACAGCACCTGTAAAGCTGGCTACCGTGCCATAGAACAAATACTCAAAGGCAATGGCCGCTTTAGAATAACCAAGGGCTTTTAATGTACCTATCTGTGTTCGTTTATCCTCCACCATACGCGTCATGGTGGTGAGGCAAACCAGGGTGGAAACCAAGAAGAAAAACACAGGAAATACACCTGCCAGCGCGCGAAGACTATCCACACTATTTGCAAAACTACTGTATCCGGGTTGGCCGCCGCTGCGTGTTTGCACAAACCACTCCGGGGTTTCTAAATCGGCAATTTCTCTTTCTCCATCTTCAATTTCCGCCTTTGCATCGGCAATTTCAGCTTCTGCATCGGCAAATTCGGCCTCAACTTCGGCGCGTGCTTCCAGCAATTCCTCACGTGCTTCCATCAATTCGGCCCAGCCGCTTTGCAGCTCTTCTTCTGCGTCTAATAATTCCGCTTCACCCGATACGATTTCTGCCTCACCACTTACGATCCCGGCGTTTGCCGCATTGATTTGAGCATTGCCCTGTGCAAGCTGGGCTGCACTTTGTTCAAGCTGGGCTTCCCCTTGTGCAAGTTCTGCCTCAGCCTGCGCCAGCGCTGCAACGCCCGCTTGTAATTGTATATAAGTAGCCTGCAAAGTGCCCATACTTTGTTCTAACTGCACACGTGCAGCCTCCAAAGGTGCTTTTTGAGCATCCAGTTGCGCCTCTGCGGCCTGCAAACCGGCCAAAAGGGCATCGGCTTCCCCCTTTAAAGTATCACGGGCTGTTGTTTGGGCGGTGATTTCGGCATCAATAGCAGGAAAAACTGTATTATTTAGTTCTGTTTCTACATTTTGTAAAACAGCAAAGTCATCAGAAAGCAAAGCCGTGTTGATTGCTGCAAGAGCAGTTTCTAAACTGCTCTTTTGTGCAGAATCTGCCGGCAAGGCGGCAATCACTGCACTCAGCTCTACGGCAACCTCAGCACCCACTATTTTGTATTGCGCCTCTTGACCCGGTGACAAAGCTTCTAAAGCGGTGTATCGTGTTTGCAAGCTACCCTTTGCCGTTTGCAGCGTGCCCAAAGCGGTATTCGCTGCCAAATATTCGCTGTTTTTGGCCTCGTACTGTGTGCGCAAAGCACCCACATCGTTTTCGGCAGCTTGCAATGCTGCAAGGCCGGCCTCATATTCCAAAAGCCCCGCATTGTATTCGGCAAGGCCGGCTTCATAGGCCGCTTGGCCGTCCAAAAGTGTTCTACGCTCGGTTTCCAGCGTCGTCCTGCCTGCCGCAAGCTCCGTTTCTCCCGCCATTTGTGCGCTTTGTCCGCTTTGCAGTAGCGCCACCTGTGCCGCAAGTTCATTTTTTCCATTTTGCAAAGCTGTGCGCGCGGCGACCAGTTCATCACGCCCCGCTTCAAGCTCTGTTTGTCCGGCACTTAAATCCGCTTCGGCTTCAGCAATTTCGGCCTCGGCGTCGGCAAATTCCAGTTCGGCCTCTTCTCTTGCCTGCAAAAGGTCCTCTTCTCCGTCTAAAAGTTCGGCTCTCGCATCGGCAAGTTCTGTTTCAGCTTCACTTAAAATTTCATTATATCGAATTTCCTCTCGCTCATCTGCAAAGGCTTCCAGCCGGCCCTCACCTTCGGTTTGTAGCGCTTCATACTCATCGCTAAAACTATCAAGGCCCTCTGTAGCGGCATCACGCAGAAATACCTCCAAATAAAATTCAGAATCAAATGCTGAATCTAAAACCAAATAAAACCGACTAAGCTGGCCATCGCCAAGCTCTGTGTTGCCGCGCGTGTGGTAGATATAATAGGGAGACTCTGCAATGCCCACCACGGTAAATCGATTTTCATGCAGCAAATCGGTTGTATCTTCGCTATTTTCAGAGGAAATAACAACCTCATCACCAATAGCGTGTCCGCTTGTAGCATCCGCTAAGCACTCATTTGCCGCTGCGGGGTAACGGCCTTCCAAAATTTCCGGGCGATTGAGGGTGTTTTCGTCATTTTCATTCAAGGGCATGCTGTGCAGACGCACGGGCACAGGCCCCTGCTCACCCTCCACCAGCACATCTAGGCCATATCCCGCCGAAACCGCCGAGTATACCCCACTTTCACGCAAGGCTGTAATGTCGTCTTCGGTAAACCCAAAGCTTGATAGCACGCGGTAATCGGCAAGCCGATTGGTATCATAGTAGTGGCTTGCTGTAAGAAGCATGTCCGGGCCTATAGAAGTAAGCCCCACAAAAAAGCTTCCCCCCAATGCCGAAATGGCAAAGATAGAGATAAAACGGCTGAGGCTACCTCGTAGTTCTCTTTGTAAACTTTTCAACAGCGTTTTATAGGGCATACGACCTCCAAAATAGAAAATGGGGTGAACGTAAAACAACAAGGCTTGTTACCAACATGCGGCTAAAACATGCCTGCAGCGGCTGGCATCACTTGCGCAGGTGTTTTTCGTGCCGCAAAAAACCGGTGGCTTTGGAAATTTCCAAAACAGGCACTGGCAATATTGATAACGCAAACACAAGCAAATACAAAACCAGCGGCAAGGGTGTTAAAGAAAATGCCGTGGCAAGCGGTGGCACAAACGCCACCAGCAGCGTAAGCCCCAGGCTAAGTGCTGCTGCGCCGTTTAGATATTTGTTTGAAAACACGCCAATTTTAAAAATACTATGGCGCGAGCGCATGTTAAAAGCATGGAAAATCTGAGATTGGGCCAGCGTTAAAAAAGCCATCGTTCGCGCCACATCCAGCGCCTCCCCTTGCGGCGACACCATATAACCAATGGCAAACGCCGTAAGTGTAAGCGCGGCAAACATGATGCCCTGCAACAGCACTTGGCCGCCCAACTGGTGAGCAAAGATACTTTCATCCTTAGGGCGTGGCTTTGCCAACATCACCTCGTCATCTACAGCTTCGCGCCCAAGAGCAATGGCCGGTAAACTATCTGTAACCAAATTTATCCATAACAACTGCATACTCAATAGCGGGCTCACTCTAAAGAAAACCATTGAAAGCAACACGGTGAACACCTCGCCAATGTTGGTGCCCAGCAAAAACCCCACAGTTTTACGAATGTTGTCGTAGATGCCACGCCCCTCTTTTACTGCATCCACAATCGTGGTGAAATTGTCATCGGTGAGGGTCATGTCGGCGGCACCTTTGGCAACATCTGTGCCTGTGATGCCCATGGCGCAGCCTATATCGGCAGCTTTCAGCGCCGGCGCATCATTTACACCGTCACCGGTCATCGATACCACTTTCCCACACTTTTGCCAGGCCTTTACAATTCGAATTTTATCCTCGGGAGACACCCGTGCATACACCGAAATGCTCTCCACTTTTGCGTCCAATTCCTCTTCGCTCAGCTTTGCAAGTTCTGCCCCGGTAAGGGTGCCCTCACCTTCTGTAAGCATGCCTAAGTCCTTTGCAATGGCCCCCGCCGTCACCACATGGTCGCCCGTAATCATTACCGGGCGAATCCCTGCTTTTCGACACACGGCCACGGCATCCCTCACCTCGGGACGTGGTGGGTCTATCATGCCCACAATTCCCAAAAATTGCAAATCCGTTTCCACTTGCTCACTATCCAATGTTTTGGGTAAAGTGTCAATATCTTTATAGGCCACAGCCAAAACACGCAGGGCATTCGTGCTCATTTCATCCACTTTTTTTGCCACTTTATCGCTATCAAATGGTTTGCAGCACGTAGAAAGCGAATCAAAAGCACCTTTTGTAATAACACGCAACTTGCCGTCAAACTCGCAGATAACACTCATACGCTTGCGGTCCGAATCAAAGGGAACTTCGCCCACACGTGGATAAAGCTCTGCCAAATCCGCTTTGGGCATCCCATTTTGCATGGTTGCTTTTACAATAGAGGTTTCGGTAGGATCGCCCAAAAGCTGTTCGCTGCCATCTTCCTCCATTTGCACACTGCCATCACAGCACAAGGTGGCATGCGCCAACAATTTACGAATTGCCTCTGCGTTTTCTTCGCTGATGTCCTCTTCTTTGTCGGCCTCCAAGCTAAATGCCTTTGTAAGGGTCATGCGATTTTGTGTAAGTGTGCCTGTTTTATCACTACACACCACCGCTGTAGAACCCAATGTTTCCACGGCGGGCAAGCTGCGGATGATTGCATTTTTTTTCACCATGCGCTGCACACCAATGGCCAAAACAATTGTCACTATGGCAGGAAGCCCCTCCGGAATGGCCGACACCGCAAGCGATACAGCCGTCATGAAAATTTCAATCAATGGCATACCAAAAGCCAGCCCCATGCCAAAGATAATAACGCAAACGCCCAGCGCCATAAAA
Organism: uncultured Oscillospiraceae bacterium; assembly: GCA_964370445.1. Taxonomy (GTDB): domain Bacteria; phylum Bacillota; class Clostridia; order Oscillospirales; family Ruminococcaceae; genus JAAYCI01. Next base: position 9,716 of record CAYJJK010000062.1, read on the forward strand.
CCTAAAAGACGGGAGAGTTTTGCAAGTTTTTGTTGCAAGGGGGTAGCTCCGTCTTGCTCGTCATTCAGCAAGCTTGCTATACGGCCCACTTCAGTGGTCATCCCTGTGGCGGTTACCACATAACGTGCCCTGCCATAGCTTACCGAACAACCTGAATACACCATGTTCAAGCGATCACCTAAAGGAGCATCGTCTGCCACTATAGCATCGGCATCCTTTTCGCTTGGCACACTTTCGCCCGTGAGGGCACTCTCTTCACATTTAAGGCTTGCGCTTTCTAAAAGCCGTCCGTCAGCCGGAATAAAATCGCCCGCTTCCACAAGCACAATATCACCGGGCACCAATGTCACGGCATCCACTTTTTCCTCTTCTCCATCACGCAAAACACGTGCATGAGGGGCCGAAAGCCCTTTCAAGGCCTCCAGCGCCTTTTCGGCCCGGCTTTCTTGGCTTAAGCTTAAAACGGCATTCGCCACCACAATCAACAAAATCAACGCCGGTTCAAAAAACTCATTTGGGTCGTGCCCATTCATCGCCACCACAAAGCTCACCGCGGCCGCTGCAAGCAATATCAAAATCATTGGGTCTTTAAATTGTGCTAAAAAACGCACCAGCATGCTTTTCTTTTTTGCTTGTGCCAAGCGGTTTTCGCCACATGTCTGCAGCCTTTTTTCCGCCTCTTGTTTTGAAAGCCCATGCTGTGCATCTACATTTTGCTCCTTTAAAACATCCTTTTGTTCTAGGCTATAGGGGTTCATACAAAGCTCCTCTCCTTTGGGGCACCCAAAGAGCCCCTTACGCGCAAGCATACTATATTATCTTATCATAATACCACAAAAGCATTGTATCTGTCTTTATATAACTTTGTAAAAAAAGATTGCACAATCCCTCTTTTTTAGTCTATAATTGAGAGAACAACTATTGGGGTACTCTCAAAAGTTACAGCCTGGAGGAAAGATGCATGGAAGATTTGGCCAAAATGTTTCAAAAAGGAAGCAAAGTTGTCATCAGCCCAGACGAGATGCGCGCTTGGGTGATGCTGCCAAAGCCACAAAAAAACTGCCCCTATACGTTGGAGGGATTGCGCGAATGGCTTTTGCAAAACGGGGTAACGGTCGGCATTCGTGATGACATGCTAAAAACCGCCTTGCAAGAACGAGAAGACGACAAGCTTTTAGAAGTTGCGCGTGGCATAGAGGTACAAGAAGGCAAAGACGGTCATCTTACGTTTCACATTCAGCAAAAGGTCAACGCCAGTGTTCGCACCGCCTCAGACGGTGGCCTTATTTTAGACGACTTATCTTTTTTGCACGAAGTAAAGGCAGGTGCTGTCATAGCCGATATTGTTCCACCTGTTTTGGGAGTGCCGGGACGCAGTGTGAACGGAAAAGAACTGCCCTCAAAACATGTTGTGAGCGAATCCGCAGAGCTTTTGGGGTATGGATTTCAAAAAAGCGAAGATGGCCTGCACTACATAGCGCCTGTGCAAAGCCACATTCGTTTTGTAGATAAAAGCGTGCAACTGACACCTGTACTATACGCAAGCGGCCTGTGCGCCGAGGATGGCCCCCTTCACTTTGAGGGCGACATTGTAATAGACGGTGATGTGTTAACCGGCAGTGTCATCAAAGCCGGCCAAAGTGTGTATGTTTCGGGCCGATGCCAAGACGCCACCATAGAGGCCGAGCGCAACATTGTGTTGTGCGGAGGCTTAAGTTCTTTGAAATCTCGTGGGGCACTGAGCGCCAAAGAGAGTATTTTGGGGCTTTTCTTTGAGCAAGCCAGCCTGAAAGCAGGCCGTGATGTATGCGCCAGTCACCTGCGTGGTTGCGAGGTTACAGCTGGCGGTCATGTGCGCATTTTGGGCAAACAGGGCCTTTGTGCTAGCAGTGCCGTGCGTGCAAAAGAAGGCTTTGTTTGTCAAAACCTCGGTGGTGAGGGAAACAGCCAAACCGAGGTGCATGTAGGCCTAGAAAAACAACTCATTCAGCGCGGTTTACAAGTGTCTCAAAATATTGAAAAACGCACGCAAGAGGTACAGCAAATTTCGCAAAACATTTCTACTTTCGAACGCCTGAACCGTCAAAAACCAAATGGCGGCAAAGACCTTGCAGACTATAAAGAGATGGTGAGTAAAAAAGAAGGTTCTCTTCGTGTGCTTAACATGCTGGAGAAAGAGCGCCAAAGCATCAAGCGTAAAATGGACGGTTTAAGTGCTGCGGGCGTCATAGTGCGCGACAAAGTATATCCCGGGGTGCTAATCAGCATTGATACGCGAGAATATATAGTAGACAGAAAGTGGACCAAAGTGCGATTCAAGCGCGAAGGGGAAGCCATTTTAATGACAACAAACACCTAGGGCTTAAAATAAACAAAAGCCAACTCTTGCATATTTTAAACCCGTTTGCCAAAACACATGTGGTGGAAGTTTCTGTAAATAGGCCTTTTGGGATTTGGATGTATTTCGTTGGCCCGATTCAACATGTTCACTGCAAAATCGCGCTTATTACATGAATAAAAAAGAAATCGAAAACGGCAAAACAGCCACTTTCGATTTCTTTTTTTAAGGTAGAATTATACAAAACAACAGCCCACCTTGCCGTCTGTGGCCTAGTTATCACCCACTCTTACAAGTAGGGCGGTGCTCTGCGAAGTGATTCGCGCTCCCTTCTTCCGGCTTGCGCCGGGAGGTCTGCAATCCTCAGCTCGACTCCGAGCTCCTTTTAAATAACCAGTAGGATAATTATGGCCACATCAAATCGAACAAGGCAGGCAAGTGGTTGCCTTTTTAGCTTTTATGGCAAGCTAAACCCTCATTTATTTTAAATCTTCCACATCTATGTCATACAGCTCGCTTAAGCGGTTGCAAAACACATCTGCCACCACAGCAAGCTCTTCCTCGTCTTCAACAATCTCCAAAAATTCTTCTTCGCCGTCTTCTTGCACAAGTCGCATAAAAAGCAACACCGCATCCTCTTCTAATGCTTTTTGGGCGTCTTGCGCATAGGGGGCCATGGCCAGGTAATGCTCGTCGTTCACATCAGCCGTATCTATTACTTCAAACAGATGCTCTTGGCCCGCCTCATCTTCCAGTGTTAAAATATCCGGCTCGTATGCATCATCTTGTTCTTTTTTAGGGGGATTAGCGTTCATGAAACAAGCTCCTTTATTTGCAGCATGCTTTTATTTGGTTCTCTAATCATAGCCCAAAAGCGGCATAAGGTCAAGGGGAAAACGCCCTTACTTCCGCTTTATTCCCTCTAAAAAGCGATGAAAAAAAGTAGTGATTTTGCCAAAAATGATGCGACATTGCCCCTGAAAATATGCTATACTAAAAAATATCATTTTTCAACATCGATTGTCCTCTGAAAAAAGCAATATTCGCAAGTTTAAAGGGAGAAGAAAATTGAAACGTCTTGTTGTTCTATTTTTCATCCTAATGCTCTCGCTTTACGGGTGCAATACTTCTACCGGTGTGGCCCCCACGCGAGACCGGCCGGCCGTTACAAGCGGCGTGTTGCAATTTGCCCTAGTAGACGAAACTGCCACACGTGTCACTTTGCACACAAGCGAGGGCGATATTACAGCGGTACTTTACCCCACCTTGGCCCCCATGGCTTGCCAAAATTTTTTAGGCCTTAGTGAATCGGGCTATTATCAAAACACCACTTTTCATCGTGTGCAAGATGATTTTGTAATACAAGGCGGTGATGCAAGCGGCACCGGCCTTGGTGGAGACAGCATTTGGCAGCATACATTTTTTAGTGAAATCACACCGTCTTTGCGCCACTATTCCGGCGCGCTTTGCATGGCCACCGCCAACACCGGCGAAGACACTCTTCTTTCGCAATTTTACATCGTGGCAACCCCTGCTGACAATTTAGATGAAACGGCCTTGGCCACCTTAACAGCTTCGGGCTACTCTGAAGATGAGGTGAACACCTATCGGCAAGCGGGCGGGCTTCCTTATCTCGACAACAGCGACACCGTGTTTGGCCAAGTGATTTCCGGCATGGATGTGGTGGACAGCATCGCTAGTGCAAATGTTGACGAAAACGGGGTGCCCAAAGAAGATATTTTACTTTTAGATGTTACAGTAGAAAGCCCTTTGGCGGCACAAGCATAGCAAATTCCATTCAAATCCGGCCGGATTAAATTTTTGTTTAGAGCGGTAGCAAAAACCTTACCTAAAGGGGGTTTTTGCTATACGCTAAACGATGGCGAACAACTTAGGCAAAACAACCCCATAAAAGATCAATATTTCAACACCATTTTTACAAACTACACTGAATGCAGCAAAAAGCACAAGCCACAACCTTGCTTAAAGGAGGATACCCCAATGAAAAAAATTATAAAGCGTGTTATTTTTTCAAAACGCTTTGCGGTGATTATTGTGGCTTTGTTGCAGGTGTTATTCTTTGTGGTTTTGATGATTCTTCTTGCCGACCAAGGCATTACCGGCTATACCCTTATCACTATTTTTTCTGTACTTGTAATGTTTTTTTTGCTTAGTAGCGACGATTTGAACCCCGCGTATAAGCTGGTGTGGCTAATGGTATTTGTGCTTTTGCCCGTGGTGGGGGTATTATTTTACCTCATGTGGGGGCATCGTCATGTGCCCAAAAAACGTTTAAAACAATTGCACTTGGCCATCAACAATGTTTCGGCTGCTTTGCCGCAAGACAAACGCGTGCTGGATGCACTAGAACAAGACAATGTGCTTTTGTATCGAAATGCAAAATATCTTTTGGGCACAGGAAAATGCCCCGTATATCCCGCCGATGGTGTGATGTACTTCCCCTTAGGTGAAGATTTTTTCGAGGCCTTTTTACAAGCCATAAAAAAGGCTAAAAATTACATATTTATGCGTTATTACATCATGGAAAACGGAGAAATGCTGAGCCGCACCCTAGATATTTTAAAACAAAAGGCGGCAGAAGGCGTGGACGTGCGTATCATGTGGGATGGGTTTGGCTCTTTGCTTACCTTGCCGGAAAACTACCCAGAAACCTTGCGGGCCATGGGCATTCAGTGCGTGGTGTTTAGCCCGGTGGCCTTTACAGCACATGTGTCAGACTATGCGATGCTCAACCACCGCGACCACAGCAAAATCACAGTCATTGACGGTACGGTTGGGTTTTCTGGCGGGCTGAACTTTGCCGATGAGTATATCAATGCAAAGCCGCGCTTTGGCCAATGGAAAGACACCGCCGTGATGGTGCGTGGCGACGCCGCCGCAAGCCTTACCGGCATTTTTCTCATCGGTTGGGATTTTGCCACCTCCACAGTTAGCGATATTCAAAACTACTTACCAAAGCCAGAGCCTTCTACAATGTTAAGCTTGGGACATGGCTATGTGCAGCCCTATTGGGATTCTCCGCTGGATAGCGAAAATATCTCAGAAAACGCCTACTTAAACACCATCACCCAGGCCACCAAGTATGTATACATTTCCACCCCGTATTTGATTTTGGACCACGAGATGATTTCGGCACTTTGCCTTGCCGCAAAAAGTGGCGTGGATGTACGCCTTTTAACCCCGGGTATACCGGATAAACCCACTATTTTTCTCATCAGCCGCAGCTATTACCCCGTTTTGCTCGAAAATGGAGTGCGCATTTTTGAATATACGCCCGGTTTTAATCATGCTAAAATGTATGTTTCCGATGATACAACCGCCATTGTGGGCACAGCCAATATGGATTATCGCAGCTTGTATTTGCATTTTGAAAATTCGGTGGCCTTTTACGGCGGTTCTATCGTGGGCGAAATAAAAAACGATTTGCTAAACTGCTTTGAAAAAGCCCACGAAGTGACCTATGAGGAAGCTACTAAAATCCCCTGGCACATCCGCCTTGTGCAGCTTAGTGCTAAGCTACTTTCG
>CAYJJK010000063.1:0-15452 GCA_964370445.1 uncultured Oscillospiraceae bacterium
ACCTTAGTTGACGGAGCCCACAAGGAAAAGCGACTTTGGAGGATGCGCTGTGACCACCGTTTCGGTGAGAGCGATTCACATCAGACCATAAAACCGGCTGTGGCGGCCGGTTCGCAATAACCCCGTCAACCTACAATGATACTTCTGTCCCGTCATAAGGCCGAGCGTGAGAGGAAGGCAACTTCCAAAACCGTCGCAGCAAATGAGGGCAGCCGGCGGAGAACCCGGCGGTGGTGAAATTCCAATGATGCGATTTAGCCAGTCGCAGTTTAGGTGATCGCCTTTCGTGCTTGGGGAGTAGTGTCGAATTAAGCACACATTAACTTCGCAAATAGCAATAAACACATTTGCTATTAGATGCCATGCGGACTACCCATGTTACGTGCAATAAATCAAAGCCACGTGGGTAGCCCGTATTGATGTGGTAGCAAAAAAGAAAATCACAAAGGAGATGCATATTATGCGTAACAAGTTCATAAAAGACGAAAAAATTTCTCTGAAGTTGCATAAGAATCGCCCTGCTTATATTGTCCCCGATGAAAAACCGAAAAGCCTTTTCGCAACTTGCAGAAATTGCCCCTATGCAGGACATGGATTTCTGTGTGGAAGCAGCGAGGAAAACTGTCTTCGTTCTTTCATGAATAAACCGAGACACAAACACCATCCATCGGCGGCGCCTCATGCAGATTCACAGTGTAGCCAGCCCATTTGAAAAGGGTGCCTATACCACCTGCCATCATAATTTCGGCACAACAACGGAAAGGAAGATTGCACCATGAATGGAAACAACATTTCACAGCTAATCACGTATAAAAGCTATTTTTATAAATTCAAAGAACTGTCTGACCAAGGTGTTTTAGAGATAAACGTGTGTAATATTGCCCTTGTTGGAATTGCCAAAGATTTGGAAGTGGCAAACCCGGTTCTTCTATAGAAAAAACATAGCTATATCCAAAATTTTGTGGTATTGTGTTGTTTAGAAAAAAAGAAGGGAGGCGAAATGCATGAAGCAGTCGCACCTGTATGGCGTAGCGGATAACATCACGCTGATTGAACCCTCAAATGAAGATGAGAAGAAAATCAAAGTTGCCGCATATGTGCGCGTCAGCAGTTCCTCAGAAGAACAGCTTCACTCATTCTCACAGCAAATCAGCCACTACGCCCGCTTGTTTCGAGAGAATGAAGACAAGTGGGAACCGGTCGATATTTATACGGATGAAGCCATCACGGGCACATCGGCCACAAAGCGTGAAGATTTCACAAGGATGCTCACGGACTGTCGGCTTGGCAAAATCGATAGAATCATCACCAAAAGTGTCAGCCGATTTTCCCGTGACAACGTGGTAACATTGGCCACCATACGGGAGCTGAGTTCCCTTGGCGTTTCCGTCTGCTTTGAAGACGATGGAATCGATACAAAATCCATGCCATCTGAATTTATCTTAAGCTTACAAGGGATGGTGGCCGAGCAAGGCTCTAAAACCATATCGGCCAATTTGCGAAAAGGCTTTCAAATCAGGGCCCAGCGTGGCGAATATACTCCGGCAAAAAAGCCGTATGGGTATAACATCATAAATCGGGAACTGGTTATCAATGAAGCAGAAGCCAAAGTGGTGAAACGAATCTTCAGCGACTATTTAAATGGCGTGAGTATGGCAAGGATCGCCCGCACTTTAAGCCAAGAAAACATCGCCAGCCCATCCGGAAACGCCCATTGGAACCGCTCAACGGTGCGGCTCATCCTCTCCAACGAACGTGCCCTTGGTGACACCAAATTGCAAAAGAAGTACAGCACAGACAGCTTCCCCATCACGAAAAAGGTAAACAAAGGTGAGCGGGATATGTACTACATCAGCGCAACACATGAGGCCATCATCGAGCCCTCTTGCTTTGAAGCTGTGCAAGTGGCCATCCAAAGAAAAAGTGAACGAATTGCTGAACAATTCGGGAACCACCCTTTCAACAAAATGCTCCGATGCAGTGAATGCGGCCATGTTCTGAGAAGAAAAATCGTCGGTAAAAAAGCATACTGGAGTTGCTATGCCCGTGATAAGGGTGACACACACTGTACCATCACGCAGATTCCGGAAACGGAAATTGAAAACGCCTTTATCCGTGTGCTAAACAAGCTGAAAGCAGGAAAGGCTGACATTCTTCTTCCCATGCTTTCCATGCTCACAGAGCTTCGTGTGGTCAAGAGCCAAAGCAATGAAAAATTAGCCAAGATTTCCGGCGAAATACGTGAAATTCGAGAGCAGAGTCATATGCTGAATGGACTAAGGTCCAAGGGCATCATCGACTCTGCTTTCTGCCTATCCGAACAAAACACATTGAACCGCAAGCTGGTGGCACTGAAAAAATCAAGAGAGCAAATCCTTGCAGAGGAAGAGAGTGATGACACCTTGGTTCAAACCAAAATCCTCCTCTCGTACATCGAAGAAGATTGGCCGGAAAGAGCAACATATTTCGATGCAATGGGTTTTAAAACGGTGGTGCAAAAAGTTGTGGCACTCTCTCAAGATAGGCTAAGTTTCACACTCATAAATGAATTGACCATCACAGAAAAAATCGAACGGAGAAAAAAATGAACACTAAAATCAGAGCGGTGCCTTTTGGCTATAAGGTCGTGTTTGGGCAGATTGTAATTTGCGAGGCAGAAGCCACGGAAGTGAAACGTGTCTTCTGCACCTACCAAGCGGGGAGTTCCTTTACAAAAATCGCCGAGGACTTAACAAATCGGCGTGTGATGTATTTGCCCTCAAAATATTGCTGGGACAAAGGCCGTGTGAAACGCTTGCTTGAAAACACCCGATACATCGGCACCGAGGATTTCCCTCCCCTTATCAGCGAAGATGTTTTTGTAGAGGTGAACCGCCTTATCAAAGCCAAAAGCTTTGGGAAAAGGGAAACACCAAAAGAGCTTCTTATGCTACAAGGCAAGCTGGAATGTGCCGAGTGCAAAAGTGCCCTGCGGCGCTATCTAACCCACAAAAGGGATGCCTTCATCTGCAAAAATCCACAGTGTAAAACAGGTATCACGCTTCAGCAATTGAAACACGGTGCCGCCGCACTGATAGATATTGCTATCCAGCAAGATACGCTTCACCCTGCGTGTGAAAAGGGGCCGGATGAAAATACGCTCTCCCAGCTACAAGCCGCTTTCAAGGAAGAGCTGAAAAATCCTGTGCCGGATGAAAACAAGGCCAAAAGCATTGTCTATGAATATGGACTGTGCGCATATGAAAATACAACTTGCCCTGATGTAGTGGCTGAATCTGCGGTGCAACGCCAGCTTCATATCCACACTGCAAACCCTGTACAAACTCTTGCTTCTATCTCTCAAGTTATTACAGTGGATAAGGATAAACGCCTGTGTACGACACTACTCACAGGCAAGAAAATCTGCGGAAAGGACGGATAAGCAATGTACACCCCTGCTGTTAAAAAGGCAAGTCGACCGAATGTCACCATCATCAGAGCCACAAAATCGGAAAATCCCCTCGAAAAAGAATATCGAAAACTTCGGGTTTGCGCCTACGGGCGCGTATCAACAGACAGTGAAGAGCAGATGAGCAGCATCGCCGCGCAAAAGAGCTACTTCATGGATAAGATTTACGCAAACCCCCAGTGGGAGTTTGCCGGATATTTTGAAGATGAGGGCATCAGTGGTCGTTCGGTGAAGAAACGCCTTGGCTTCCAGCGTATGATAGAGGATTGCAAGCAGGGAAAAGTGGATTTAATACTCACCAAAACCGTGAGCCGATTTTCAAGAAATTTGCTTGACAGCATCAAATACGTGAGGGCACTAAAACAGCTTGGGGTGGAGGTTGTCTTCGACCAAGACGGTTTTCGAACATTCGAGCCGGATGCGGAAATGCGCTTGACCATCATGGCGCTATTTGCACAGGAAGAAATCATCAAGCAAAGCCGAAGCATCAAATTCGGAAAGAATGAGCAGGTTCGGCAAGGCAAGGTATCCTACCAATACCGCACTTGGTATGGCTATGTGAAAGGCCTAGACGGCAACCCACAAATTGTGCCGGAAGAAGCCTTCATTGTGGAGCAAATATTTTCGAGATACCTTGCCGGTGAAAGCATGGAAAAGATTGCCGAGCTCTTAAATCAAAAGGGAACTCCCATCCGCACGGCAAAAAAATGGTCTAAATCCATCGTCATGCGCATATTGGATGACGAAAAATACTGCGGTGATTACGTCTATGGGAAGACCTATAAGCCCGACCCACTCTCCAGTGTGTCCGTGCCAAACAATGGCCAAGCGCCAAAATATCACCTAAAGGAAGTGCATGACGGGATTGTAACGGCCCAAACTTTCAATCTCACACAAACGGAAATTGCACGAAGAAACGATGTGAAAGTGAAAGTGGACGGGGCAGAAAAGCTCTCGAAATACAGCAGCAAATATGCTTTGACCGAAAAATTGTACTGCTCTCAGTGCAAATCCTCCATGATACGCAGAACGTGGATGTGGAAAGATGGAACGAAGCGTCCCGTGTGGATTTGCCGCAGCCGATACGAGAAAAAGCACCACATCTGCAATGCTGATGTGGTAGATGAATATCGCATCCATGACGCTGTACTCTCCGCCCTCAACGCGCATCTGGCGCAGTCGGAAAGCATCCTTGCTATGGTACAAAAGAATGTCGCTGTTGCCATCACAGGCGATGCGATTGGAACCAATCCCCACACGCTGAAAAGTGAAATCAACTTGATGGAACGTGCCTTTTCCGACCTTGTTGCCCTCAGTGTGAAATCAAAGCAACCGGAACTCTTTGAAGAGCGGTTTATCAGCCTTGCAGGGAAAATAGAGGAAAAGCGCAAGGCATACGACCGCTTGGAAGCGCACGAAAAAACAAAGGGTGAAATTGCTGAAAAAATACGCCGTGTGCAGGAGACCATCAAAGCCGCGCCTGCGCAAGTGACAGAATATGACGAAATGCTTGTTCGGCAGACCATTTCTAGGATTGGGGTTGTGGATGCCAATCACCTGAAAATTGTGTTCATGGATGGCACCGAGATGGTGCAAAGGTTGATGGATAGAGTGCGGTGAGGCGACAGAATTCGGTTTTTTGTGAATAGTTTTATGCTTTTATCAAAAATCAAAAGCACTTATAATAAATCTTAGATGGCACCGCAGATTCTGTGAGTGCAGATTGATGAGATGATATTAAACACTAAAATTAGTATGTTCATTATAATTGGTATTCCATAAAATGTTCTTAGTGTTACTGATAGCATGATTTCTCTTGTGCTCCCAGTTTTTGGTATTTTACCTGTAAACATTTTTGGATTTAATTGATATAGTAATTCACGATTCCCCTTTGGTCTTTCCAATAAAACCCAATCATAAATGTTTCTATAGAGCTTTTCTGTTTTTAAAAAGAATCCATCCAAATACCAAAATGCACATGTTACTGTAATCAAAACGGTGCAGAGTAAAATCATATTGATTGATTCTGGCAAGAGAGCTAATACAACTGCATATATTGTTATTGCCCAACCTTTAAGCATGAAAGAATTGCTTGCCATTCGCTTAATACATGATTGAATTAAATCTATTTCCTTGTGGATTTCTTCAATGGGAACCCCGTTTTTTTGCTCCATATTGCCTATCCTTTCAAAAATCAGTTCGATCCAATATATCATATAAGACATCTAGAGGATTTTGTTCTTTGATTCGGTTTAAGCTCCTAGGCTTATTCAAATAATCTTCTTTCCACTGATTTAATTTTTTTTTGTCAATCCGGCTCAAGTTTTCTAAACTTTCTATTTCATATCGAAGTTTCGGATCTTTCTGTGCAGCCTCGAAAGTATGCATCAATTCATTACGATGGGAGGCTTTGGGTTTTAATCGGACTGTTTCGATATATGTAAGCTCTGCATATATAAACGGAGAATATGTTACATTTATTTTTTTATCATTATTAATAAACTGTGATGCAAAGTTATCTGTGTTCAAAACGAATGTAACTTCTGTATTATCAATCATTTTTTGCAATGCTACGTTTAACATCATATAAACATGTTGCGATACCCTATTACATAGCTCATATGAATAAAGAAATCCTCCTTGAACCTTTTTTCTTTTGTTGCTGTAATCATCATTAAGGGTGTCAAGTAAATCTTCTGCATATCCCCATACCGCCGAATCAACAAAGCATTTTAATTCAAAGGTCTGGCTAAGCCATCCTGAAAGTGCTAATGCTAAATCCTCATCGATATGTGAATGTGATATAAAAACATCTGCATCTATTTGTGGAAACCAATCATTTTGTAATTTTGTTCCGTCTATGGTATTTTCAGAAATAACAAATTGTTGCAATTGATTTTCACAATGTGCTTTATAATCGATTAAATTATCATTTCCAATTGCCTTGTATTCCTGAAGGGTGTTTTCTGAGTTATAATAAAATTCTTTATCTAAGTCCAAATTATAGCCCCTATACATAATCACTGCTCCGATTCTTATTTGCCAACCACCTGTTCCACATTTCTTTATATGCTTCATTTGTACATTCTTTTATCAATTCACTGGTGAAATCGCAATTATACTTTTGTTGGGATACATAAGCTGCAATTATCAACATTATATTGTTATATGCTGAATACGTAGATTCTAATTTTGCCAAAGATAAAAATTGCTTTTCTGTAAACTTTTTAGTAGATAGCACTTTCATTCGTTTATATATTTCATAAAATATTATTTCCGACTCTAATTTACTCAAGCACAACGAATCATTATTTGTTATTTCTTCATCATCACTTACTGCTATTTTAATAGTATCTTTTTCATATAAATGTAAGCTATCACTAAAATGACTGTAGCTTCCCACGCCCATTTCAAGCCAACCTGCCAAGATTTCTTGTAAACTTGTAAACTGTACAACATCATACGGAATCCCTAAAAACACATCACTACTACGCGCGATTTGAGACCACTCTAATTTCGTGTCACGTATTTTTAGCAGTGAGCATATGTTGCACGGAATGTCTTCATCGCGTGGCTTACCTAAATCAATTGGAAAGTCTACTTTCGTATCATAAATTTGAATTACCACTTGTCTACTGTCTTGTTGATTATGTAATGCTTCATACGATTTTTCTAATTGGTCAATTCCAAAATGAGAACGCATTCTCTTACCATATGCTCCATGATAATGCATACTTTTTCCCGCAAATTTATGCAAGCTTGGGTTCCAAAAGTTAATTATCTCAGCACTGTCATCACCATTCATAATCCAGACCAATTCAGCCAAAGCATATCCTATACTTATTGGTGGAATGCGATTGTATATCCATTTTTGTTGTGGATCTTGAATTGTAATCAAAGTATGAAGTAATTCATATATGTTTCCGGTCCTTCCACTTTGAAGATTATTCTGAACTAACAACATATTGGCCGCCTTTTTCCACACTTCATTTGCAGTGGGTTCTTCAATATATGTTGCCATTTCATCTCCTCCTTTAAGTATTAGAAAACGAACCGAAATTTAAATTCCATTTTGGTGGAAAAAAGAAATCGATTTTTTTTTGGTTATGATTTATATATTGCTGTTTAATTCTTTTTCTGTGATCCATCCCTAATATATTAGGATATGCAACCCTTGAATATTTATCTATTTCACAAAACAAGTTTTGGCAATCAATTAGATGTAAATCTCGACCAAATAGTGTTTGAAATTCTAATCCTCTCTTTTCAAATTCATTCTTTTGTTGCTCTACAACGTATCTAATGATATCCTCATAGCTATATTTCCCCAAATCTCCAAAACATTTTTTTATACCATTTTTTGCCCCAGGCCCTGCTACAACAAATGACATTTCACTGAAATCACATAATTCGCTGTAATTAATATCAATTACAAATTGAAAAGCTAAAAAAGAACCTAGAGTGGGATAACTTAATAATATTTCATATATTTCTTTTAAGCTTTTGGATTTTCCTATTTTACGTGTAAGACCAGATTTCATCATATACTCTAATAATTTCAGATTGTTTTGATGTTTTCTGTTAAACCCAAAACTACTTTTGCCAGATGGCATTATATATGCTGCAGAGTATATTGTTTCTCTATTTTCTATTCGCTCCAACAATATTTTATTATATTTATCATAATTATAAGTTGCAAAAGAAATCTCTCCTAAATTATTTTGGATGTATTCCCATGTTTCAATTTTATTAAACAACTTGAATAGCAATATTCGAAAGCATTGATCTTCAGGAGAATATTCTTTATCTCCATAAATGATGTTTTTTATCAAATATTGGGTCACTCTGTCTAATACCCGATAAGCATTTGTGAATTTATACTTTTGTATAATCTGATCGTTTGTCCAAGGCGGAATTCCGCCCTTTATCCTATTATAAAACACATTTTGTCGCTCTGTAGCAAAGTTCCAGTATGAATCATATATAGAGGTCGGTTTCAAATTTTTTAGCGTCATTATGATTATCTCCAAAAATCATTCCATAAATTTCAGCTACTGCATCCTCTACTCGTCTGTCATTATCAACTATTGTGCATATACTATTCTCTTTAGCAAGGTTTCGGTATTCTTGAATCATTATGTCCTCGTTACTTTTAGCGCATTTCCTCTTTCGTTCTTTACGTTCAATTAGAAATATCCCCTTTATATCAATTCTCTCTCAATAAAGAAGCTCAGGAGAAATAATGCTATGAACACTCCTATCACTCAACCCATTCGTTAATCCGTACACATATGTAGACCACCAAAATCGATCTAGTAAAATTATATCCTGCCGAGGATTTACTATACTAAATCTATTTTGTAGTTGATCTATATGTGCTGATACATGCAACAACTGTAAACTTGCTTCATTTAAAGGATACCTGAAATATTTACTTTGATTATGATGGATATCATATACTAAACTACCCAATGTGTCTGGTTCTTTTCCCGGAAAAGAAATATCGATGCAAGTATATGTAGAAGTACTTGTTATTTGTTCTTTTATCTGTTGTACAATTGTTGTTTTCCCAACACCATCAATACCTTCAAAAATATATACCCCTGCGTATGTCCCATGTGATATGTTTACCATATTTCACCTAAGTCTGCTTATTATATTTCTTAAATGACTTTGTTACTATTCTCCACTATACTGCATAAATTTCCCTACTTCACGACTGTATGGAATTCCTCGAATCCCCCTCTGATAATTTTTTTCCAAAAAATCGACAAAATCTATAATTATACTTTCCACATCACATTTTTTATAATTTCGTCCACTAAATATTACTTCACTAAATTTTGTTGGAATTTTAATGGCATTCTGACCAAAATAGAAAAATGTTGATGATATTAAGACTCGATTTGTCTGTGTATCCCTTATTAAGTTTTTTTCATTAATTTGTCCATCAGCCAAACTATGATGGGAATGCTCTTGCATCCATTTTCCATTGACTGTGTGGTATATGTTATCGCCATACATATGCATTATCCCTTTATTGAACACAGGACGTTTAATTCTAAATCTTATATCTTGCCAATATTGATTAAATGTCAAGGTTTCATCAACTCGCATCATTACAACTAAACAACCTTTGATAGATGATCTGGCAGATCCATATGCGGCAATCCAGTCGCCAACATGAGCAGCTTTTCTTATTTTAGGCTTACAGGTGGCCAAGGTGCAATAATCAAAATATGGGTTTGGTGCAAAGCCATAATCTCTCGGTATCACATAAGAATAGCACTTCATTTCCGTCTCCTAACAGGTATAGTGAGGTAAATCCATCGGGTTATTTTCTCGTGGTGTACCGTCTGGATTTTCCCAGTCCATATCTTCACCATCTATTGCTTTTCTGATTTTCTCACCGTTCCAACCGACTAAATTGTACCCGTATTCATATAATTCTATAGGAATATCTTCTTGTCTTGCACCTTGCAAATATACTCCTATTATCCTTTTTCCCATATTCGCCGCGGTTCTTATTTCCCAGTTGACATAGTCACTTTTCACAGTATCTTTACCTATAAGAACGACTACCGTGCCGGCCCATTTTATTTGAGGTTTGATTAATTTTTGTTTGATATATTGTTCATTTGTTGCATTGTTTTTTAGCTTGTTTTCATAAATGGAGCTATCTCGCATAGAAATACCATAATTTCCTATTAACAATCTAAATGATTCAATTTTATCCGCATCATTATGCTGATGAGATACGAAGATATTTTTTATTTTATCTGACATCTCTTTCACCTCCGCAATGCGATACCAAACATCTCCCGCGAAATACTTTCAATAAGACCTGATTTTCGGGGTAGACATCAGGTCATCCGATTTTGTTTGAAAAAGTAACTTGTCTGCCACTTGCTAGTAGCTCTATTAAATTGCTACCCTCAATGTTAAAACACACAATCATCTGTTACCGTCTTTCAAAAAATCCAAGGACGGCTTATTCATTTTAAGTTATTGGGAGATATACATGGTTCTTTTCTCCTCGTATAATAATGTTATCCCAACAATCGTTGAGATAAATAAATGCTACGCTCATGGTTAAGGTGTACGAATATCAAAAAGTGTAGAGAGCGTAGAGAACGGATCTTTTGGATATTCGGGGCAACAATTTTGCCCGTTTATTGAAAAACCTCATCACTTTTGAGATAATATTCTCGCATAGAAAAGGTTTCTCGGGTTCCTCCTTGCAGTTGTTCTGCGTAACATAGAGTGAGAATCTTATCCATACAGGATTTCATGAATGAGCTGGATGTCGCCCGACCTTGTCGGTGTCTTCGTATTTCGAACGAGGTTATGACCTGTATGGAATGAGGTTTTACCTTTTCCAATTTCTTTAAAAAGGATGTTTTATCATGTTTATTGTTGGAATCGACATTGCAAAACACACCCATTTTGCCTCCGTTATGAACAGTGACGGATCTCTCATCGGCAAGTCAATAAAAATCTCGAACACCTTGAAAGGTTTTGAGGATTTTATTGCAAAACTTCAAAGCATTTCACTTGACTTATCCACCTTTGAATTCGGAATGGAAGCCACAGGCCATTATTGGCTTAACATTTACACACATCTGGTCGATTTAGGATGTTTGGTTCATGTTATTAACCCTGTCCAATCCGATGCTCTGCGTGGTCTTTACATCCGCAAAACCAAGAATGATGCTAAGGATTCGGCCATCATCGCGGATGTAATTCGTATCGGAAGATACTGCGAAACGGTTGTCTCTGACGATTCTATGCTTGATTTACGCGTTCTGACTCGGGAAAGATTTTACATCGTTGACATGATTTCTGATTTGAAACGCAAAGTATTAACACTCATCGACCGTATTTTTCCCGAATATCCAACGCTGTTTTCAGATACCTTTGGCGCTACTTCTCTCGAACTTCTTTCCAATTGCAATACCCCGGAAGATATCTTGAACATTGACACGGATAAGCTTGTGGAAATCCTCAAGACTTCCAGTCGTGGACGTTTCAACCACGAAAAAGCCGAACACATTAAGCACGTTGCTAAAAACTCTTTTGGTGCACTGCTTACCACAAACAGCACTTCTTTTATGCTTAAACAATTTGTTGAACAGATTAAGTTTTTAGAAAATCAGCTTTCTGAACTCAACTCTTTGATTTCAGAGAGCCTTGCCGAATTCAATTCTCCGATTACCACCATTACCGGCATCGGCGACACTTTAGGGGCGGCCATTCTTAGCGAAATCGGCGATATCAACCGTTTTGAAACTCCCGAAAAACTGGTCGCTTTTGCCGGTATTGACCCCTCTGTCACTCAATCCGGCAACTTTACCGGTTCCAAAAGCAAAATGTCCAAGCGTGGTTCACCTTATTTACGCAGAGCTATTTGGCTTGCTGCCACTGCCGCTATTATGCACGACCCCGCCATTAAAGCTTTTTACGATATTAAAAAATCTCAAGGCAAGCACCATTGTTCTTGTGTTGGCTATATTTGCCATAAACTTCTTAATATTATTTTCTCTGTCCTTAAATCAGGTCAACCTTACCACCCTGTCTTTCCTAAACCTGCCGTTACTTGAGTCTATTTTTCTATTGACTTTTTATAGCTGGTCTTTTGTAGGGTATGGAAACTGCATACGCAAAGATGTATTCATATTATTAGCATTATACGCCCAGTCGTCTTTCTTTGTCAATTTAATCCAATTTATTTTATTTTTGTCACAAATTCTTGCAAACCATACAAAATCCTTATTTTTTTCTTTCAGAACGTATATAATGGTAAGTGAATACCCCACATCAGGAGAACCCCAATTCAAATGTTTGCTCCCTTATTTTGAAAAAAGTGATTATTATAATGAACTTGCAACAAAACAGTCTTTACAAAAAATAAATTCCCACGACAAACGCAATAATATTTAAGCAACAGCCTATATGAAAAAGCTATATTTAAAAACACTTTGATGAGAGATAACTTTAAAATTTATTGTATTAAGTTATTTGAAAAAGCATTTTGCGATGCTCTATATGAGACGGACATAGCGCAGATCCTAAAACCGCTTACTTATTCAAATAATTTGTGATATAATACAATCTGATATTATGAAGTTTAAAAAATATTATAAAGGTTCTGATTTCTGCAGTGTATAATAGTTAAAGTGGATGTCTATGTTTATCGTAAATACAAATCAATGAGGTACCAAAAATTTCTTTCTCAATCCATAAAGAATTGTTCATGATAAGAAAAGCATGATTAAAATATTTAGCGGATTTGCTTAAAGTGTCTGAAGAAGTAATGAAGTACCAAGCGAAAGAATAAACGAAACAAAATCAGGAGGGAAATATGCTTTTAAGATATAATGTGCAGAATTTCAGGTCAATTGGGCATAATGTTGAATTCTCTATGATTCCAACTGCAGATAATAATGATAAAAGATTTTTAAAGACAATAAAAACCAAGGCAGGAGATTGGGAGGTGCTTCACCGTGGAGGTTTTTTTGGCCCTAATGCGTCAGGCAAAACGTCTTTTATCAAATCTATTGCATTTGCAAAAGATTTTATAATAGAAGGTCAAAAAACCGGAAAAAGAATTGATGTCAACCAATTCAAAGGGGATTTTCAAGAGTTAAGCGGAATTTCTTCGTTTCAATTTATTTTTTATATAGGTGAAGAAGTATATGACTATGGCTTTACATTAGATAGAAAACAGGTCCACGAAGAATGGTTATTGATATTAACAAAAAGTGGATTTGTACCAATGTTTACAAGAGCTACTGATGAAAACTATAAGACTGATATTGAAATCAAATCTAAACTTGCAAATAATGGTTCGAAAGATAGAATGTTGGCAGAAGTTTTAAAGGAAGGGATTCAAGAAAGTCAAAAAAATCAGTTGTTTTTGTACAAACTATATGATAACGGAATTAAAAAAGTGAAAAAAGTAGTGGAGTGGTTTAGAGGGATTCAAGTTATTTTTCCCAACACTAAACTCCATGGACTTCCAATAAGAATGCAGGAAGATTTAAGCTTCAAAGATTTTATAGCTGATAAATTAAGGAATTTGGATACAGGAGTTTATGATATCTCAGTAATTAATGATGAGATTGACTTTAAAGAATTGGCTAACAAACTTGATTTGCCCAAAAATATTATAGATGATATTGAAGAAATTCGAAATGGAATCGTTAATTTAAATGGAAAATACTTTATTTTTTCAGAAAACAAACAAAAGAAAACCATTGCCATACAGATAAAGTTTTCGCATAAATTAAACTCAATCGATGCACATTTTGATATTGATGAAGAATCAGATGGAACACAAAGGCTTCTGGATCTGTTGCCCATTTTATTTGCCATGGATAAAAAAAACACCTCTATTTATTTTGTTGATGAAATTGATAGAAGTTTGCATACCAAATTATCTCAGTATTTATTACACGAATTTGCTTGCCAGTGTGGATCAACATACAATCAAATCGTTTTTACAGCACATGATGTGAATCTAATTAATTTAGAGAACTTCACACAAGGCGAAATATGGTTTGTTGAAAAAAACAAATTTGGTGAAACACGAATTAAACCGTTATCTGATTTTAATATTAAAGATAGCCAGTCTACAATAAAAGCATATTTAAATGGCAGATTCGGTGCCATACCAGTAATTAGGAGGGAGTTCTAATGCCTATCCTAAAAAGCAGAGTACCATTCACCCCAGAAAATCCATTACGAACTGTTAGACCAAGCACTGATAAAATCATTTTTCTTTCTTTTGAGGGGAGTGTCACAGAAGAAGAATACTTTGATGCTGTTTCAGAGGTGTTTTATTCTGTAAAAAGTAAAATACAATTTATATCTGTTGCTGAAGATGCGGTTAATACACATCATAAATGTAGAACACTCGATCAAAAAGCAACGCTATGTAAAACTCGCCCATTGCAATTGGTAGAACGTATTGATATTTTTAAAGAGCAGAACAAAGATAAATATGAGTTTGAGCAGTATTTAGATGACGAGTTTTGGATAGTTACAGATGTTGATAAAAATTGGTCGTCAGACAAAATTAGCAAAGATAAAACGTATAAAGATGAATGGGATGTAGCTATATCTTTGTGCAAAATCAAAGGATATGGATATGCTGTAAGCAATCCTTTCTTTGAAGTATGGCTTTTACTACATCATGATGAGTTAAATGACAACGACACTAAATATGCAATAACGGAAACCCACGAATACGAACCAACTTCTCATTTTAAAGATAGATTGAAGGAATTAGGCTTTCCATTACAACATAAAAAGCATATCAAAACTGGAGATTATACAGAAGAAAAAATCAGACAAGCTACCGCAAGGGCTTCTGCCCTGCATCGTGATTCCTCAGATTTAGAACCACACTATTTATCAACAACTGCGTACATATTAATTGAAAAAATATTGGAAATGGTATAATATATTAAATTGAAAACTATGAAAAATATCACAATCGGTTAACGTTTTGAAAGCGAAAAAAGCTGTTTTGATAATGACAGAATAGTTTTGATTGAGAGAGTATCAACCTGTTTTAGTTGTCTCAGATAAATTGAGGGAAACTTGCTACATACAGTATGAGCCTCGTATAAAAGGATTGATTTTTTGAAAGATAAGTGGCTTATGGCATTCCTCAAAATAACAGGGGTTCCAAATTGGTGCCCACGCACAAAAGGGTGTACCAATTTGACTCCCCTCAAAGAATAACCGAGTATTCGGGAGAATCTGAGAGGAAACAGCCAATTTGGTACACTTATTTTTTTGCAACCAGAGAGGCTAAAATTTGACTCCCCAAACCCATTTGACGGGAGTTGAACCCTTGCCCTATTTTTTTGCATAGAAACCATGCCGAAAATTTCCGTTTGTTTTCGACGCAAAACTCAATATAAATAAGAACAGAGAGTGCGATGCCAACATCTGTGCCCTCGGTTCTCTTAGCTACTTTAATAAATAAATGTTGGCT
>CAYJJK010000064.1:0-15447 GCA_964370445.1 uncultured Oscillospiraceae bacterium
AAGCCGAAACAATATTGATGACAAGCCCCAAAAGAAGCCCCACTACAGCTGTGGCGTACGCGTCGTTTACATGCAGTCCGGCCCTAGCAAGCACATCCATATGCACACTGAGTGTGCGGCCGGAACCCGTTAGCCCACTGGCAATTTCCGGCACGGTTCCCGCGGTGTAAATCAGTGCGGCAGTTTCGCCCACAATACGCCCGATGGAAAGAATGACACCGGCCAAAATGCCGGGCACGGCAGCCGGTAGCACAATGCGAAAAATGGTGCGCAGTTTTCCTGCCCCTAGGCCAAAGCTTCCCTCTCGAAAAGAATCCGGCACGCTTTTTAGCGCCTCTTCGGTTGTGCGCATAATAAGCGGCAAAATCATGATGGCCAAGGTGCACGCGCCCGCAGCAAGCGAAAAACTCCAGCCCAGCGCAGTGACAAAAAACAAAAGGCCAAACAAACCATACACAATTGAGGGAATGCCTGAAAGTGTTTCGGCCGCAGCGCGCACCACAGACACAAATCGATTGCCACGTCCTGCATATTCTACCAGATAAATGGCTGAAAAGATACCAAGGGGCACAGCAATTACCAGCGCAAATACCGTCATCAGAAGAGTGTTGATAAGCGCCGGCATCAGCGACACATTATCGGAAGTATATTCAAGGGAGAATAGAGATGGCGTGATATAAGGCACGCCTTGCACCAAAATATACCCTACTAAAATCAAAAAAGCGGCAAGCGTAAAAAGCGTTCCCAGGCGGGTGAAAATGAATAAAATTTTGGAAGAAAGCGGAAGCCGTAAAAAGCGTGAATTCTTCAAGATTTCTCCCCCCTTCGCAGCAAGCTAACGGTGAGGTTGATAAGCAAAATGAAGATAAACAACACCACCCCGGTGGCAATCAGGGCTTCTCGGTGCAAATCTGCTGCGTAGCCCATTTCCAAAACAATATTGGCCGTTAAGGTGCGTGCACCTTGCAAGATACTGGTGGGAATACGCGGTTGATTGCCCAGCACCATCACCACAGCCATGGCTTCGCCAATGGCACGCCCCACACCCAAAACAACAGCGGCAACAATGCCACTTTTTGCGGCGGGCAACAACACAAAAAACATGCTTCGCTCTTCGGTGGCACCCAGGGCCAGCGCACCCTCGTAATAAAAATCAGGCACGGCGCGCAGGGCGCTTTCGCTTACGGTAATCACCGTGGGTAATATCATAATGCCAAGTAAAATAGATGCAGTTAAAATAGAAAGTCCATTGCTGCGGTTGTCGGTTACCGTTCTAATAAGTGGCACCATCATTACAAGGCCAAAAAAACCATACACCACCGAAGGAATGCCGGCAAGCAGTTCTACCATGGGGCGTAAAAACCGATATAGACGATTGGGGCAAAAGCGCGCAAGGTAAACCGCTGTAAAAATCCCTGCCGGAACACCTACCACAAGCGCGCCAATGGTGACATAAATGCTTCCGAGAATCATGGGTAAAATGCCGTAAAGGTTATTTCCCGGACGCCACTGCGTACCAAATAAAAAATCAAAAATTCCAATTTCTAGCATGGCTGGCACACCACCTGCAAAAAGAAAAACGCAGATGAGGGCTATGGCCAAAATACAAACGCAAGCTGCAATGAGAAAAACAAGGCGCATTGTGTTTTCGCGCGTTTTACGCATATAGCTCTACTCCTTCTTTATAAATCAAAAATTTCGGGCGGGCTTGTTGCCCGCCCGATGGAAAGGCGAATGGTTAAGCAATTGCGTCCCAGCTGGTGGTTTCGCCAACATAGATAGAACGAATTTGGTCGGGGGTGATGTCGGTCATGGGGTTCTCGCTGTTCACCACCATGGCAATACCGTCTAGTGCAATCACGGTGGGGGCAAGGCCGGCTTCAAGCTCGCTGTCTTTTAATTCGCGGGACGCCATGCCGATATCGCAAACGCCATCAATGGCAGCGGTCATGCCGGCACTGGAGCCTGTGGCTTGAATTTCAATTTCCACATTCGGGTTCAAAGCGATATAAGCCTCTTGCAGTTTTTCCATCACCGGGGCAACCGAGGTGGAACCAGCTACAACGATGGTGCCTTCAGCATCACCAGCGCCAGCATAAGCGCCTGTGGTTTCTAGGGGGATATAGCCGTTATCCGCTACAATGGCTTGGCCTTCCTCTGCAAGGATAAAGTCGATGAAATCTTGTGCCTCAGCAGTTGCCTCACCGTTTGTGGCAATGTTAAACGGACGGCTGATGGTGTAGTCTCCGCTGGTGATGTTTTCAGCTGTAGCATCCACACCATCTACTTGCAAGGCTTTTACGGTGTCGTCAAGGGAACCAAGAGAAATGTAACCGATGGCATAAGGGTCGCCAGACACGGTGGTCATCACAACAGAAGTACCGTTCACGGTTACTGCATCTAAGGTGGTCATATCCATCATGCTGCCATCTTCTTGCTCTTCTTCTATACCAAGTAGCTCAACAAAAGCGCCACGAGTGCCGCTGCCTTCTTCGCGGGAAACTACGGTGATGGGTGCGGTGCTGTCAAAATCTCCGCTAGCAGCTTCTTCTGTGGCGGCCTCGGAAGTGGCGGCTGCAGATGCTTGGGCGCCGGTAGATTCTGTGGTTTCCTCAGTGGTGCTGCTGCAACCGGCAAGCAAAGCCAAGCTCAGAGCCGATACAGCAAGTAAGCTAATAAATTTTTTCATGATTTTCTCCTTTTTCGTACCTTCTTTTTTGATTTTTTAAATTTTCTGTAAGACGAATTGTAACAGAGCAGTATAAAAACAAAAGCAGGTTTTTGTAAAATCCATGTAAAATCATAAAAATACGTTTCATTGTTCTTTTTCTGTTCTATATATGTAAATATTACTTTAAAAGCAAAAAGAAGCCTACTTTGTAAAGTGCAAAGAAGGCTTCTTTTTGCGGTTTAAGATATTTTGTAATGATGGTTTCTTTTTACGTGCCATAAAACCTTGCTTTTAAAAGAATGTAAATCCTTTTAGCGGATGGCTTCAAATGCATTTTGTAAATCTTCAATGATATCATCCACGTGCTCAAGGCCTACCGATACCCGCACCAGCCCTGCATCCACACCGGCAGTTTGCAGCTGTTCATCACTTAATTGGCGATGTGTGGTGCTGGCCGGGTGCAACACACAGGTGCGGATATCTGCCACATGCACCTCTTTGGAGGCCAGTTTTAGGGCGTCCATAAAGGGAACTGCTTTTTCGCGCCCACCTTGAATGACCAGTGAAATTACACCACTGCATCCTTTTAAATAAGTTTGTGCTCGCTCATATTCGCTGTCTTTTTTTAGGCCGGGGTAGTGCACCGAGGCCACAAGGTCGTGCTCTTGCAAAAATTCTGCCACTGTTTGCGCGTTTTGGCAGTAACGCTCCATGCGCAAAGACAGTGTTTCCAATCCAAGATTTAAAAGAAATGCAGAATGAGCCGCAGGATAAGCGCCAAAATCTCTCATCAGCTGCATACGTGCTTTTAAGATAAAGGCGGCTTTTCCATAGGTTTCGGTATAGGTGATGCCATGGTACGATTCGTCGGGCGTGCATAAATCGGGGAAGTTTCCGCTGGCGGCCCAATCAAAATTACCACTATCCACCACAACGCCACCCACTTGTACGGCATGGCCATCCATGTATTTAGAAGTGGAGTGAATGATGATATCGGCACCATATTCAAATGGTTTGCACAAGATGGGCGTGGCAAAGGTGTTGTCAATCACCAAGGGCACCTTGTGCTCGTGGGCAACCGTGGCAAAGCGACGCAAATCCAGCACTGCAAGAGACGGGTTTGCCAAGGTTTCACCAAACACCAATTTTGTGTTTGGCTTAAAAGCGGCATGCAATTCTTCGTTAGAGGCGTTTGAATCCACAAAAATACACTCGATGCCATATTTTTTTAAGGTGTAAGAAAACAAATTTACAGTACCGCCGTAAACTTGCCCTGTGCTAATGAAACTGTCTCCGGCTTTGCATAGGGTTAAAATAGCCATTAAGGTGGCTGCCTGGCCGGAAGAGGTGCACATGGCGGCAAGGCCTCCCTCCAGCTCTGCAATTTTAGACTCTACTGCCATCACAGTGGGGTTTGCAAAACGAGAGTAAATTAGGTTTTTGGTGGGATCATCAAACACTGCGCTGATATCCTCAGACGAATCAAAAACATAAGTGGTACTTTGTACAATAGGCATCACACGCGGCTCTGTGTTATTTGGGGTGTAGCCCGCGTGTAAACATTTGGTTTCATCTCTCATGATTGTTTTCCTTTCAAGATTATTATTGATGTTGTAAATTATCATAGCACAAAATAAAATACGAAGCAAATTAATGGGAAATAATTGTGTTCGTTTTGTTACTATATATCGGTTAATCCTGCAAGGGTTTGGCGGTTGCAGTGCCACTTTTTGTAGCTACCTCCAAGAAGGCCTCCATGGGGCGGCTGAGGTATTTGTTGTGTTTATAGTGGAAATAGTTGTCGCGCTTTGTCATGGGGCCAAGAAGTTTACAGTATACCAGTTTGTCTTGAGGCAACACTTCACGCACTAGGGTATCGCTGGCAAAGGTAACGCCAAGGCCACGGTAAGCCACGTGAAAAGCTGTGGCAAGCTGATCTAGCTCTAAAATGACCGATGGAGAAAAATGGCTTTTGCTAAAAATAGAATCAGATCTTGTGCGCGTGTCGTTGCCTCGGCGCAGTAAAATAAAGGGCAACGAGGAAAAAAGTGCCAATGGTGGTGCGGGTGTTTCTTTTTTTAAATGAATGCCTTGCACAATGTCGTTGGTGCTTAGGGCATAAAAAGCAAGTTCTTTGGGCAGCATTGTTTTGGGCACAGCCAAAATAATTTCTTCGGCATAAAAAAACTGCTTTTTGAATAAAATATCGTCAAATTCATTGTTGTCTACAATTAAATCCAGGCTGCCATCAAACAATTGGCGCTCTAAGTCCGGTGTGTTGGCTTCTCTAAGCACAACATCCACCTGCGGGTAGCGGGTTTTAAATTGTGTAAGCAAGGGTGGCAAAATGTATGAGGTAAAAAAATTGCTGGCGCCCAGCACCAATGTGCCCGTTTGCAGGCTTTGAAAATCTCCCAAATACATTTCAAATGAGTTTTGCACATCCATGATACGCTCGGCACAGCGAATATATTCCTCTCCGCATTCCGTTGGCCGAATGGGGTTTGTGCTTCGGTCAAACAAAGGGGCACCCACTTGCTTTTCTACCTTTTTTATTGTAAGGCTAAGCGAGGGCTGGGATATATATAGGCTTTCAGCCGCTTTGGAAAAACTGCGGTGTTTATACACTGCATAAACATACTCCATATTATCAAACATTGTATCCCCTTCAAAACCAACAGAATGCGCACGCTTTGCTGCATGATATGTGGTATAGTATAATGAGTTTGCGTATTCTTTGCAAGACAAAACATGATATAAATTTTTATTTATAATGTTTATATCATTATTTATATTTGTAAAACCGAGCATAAACCGTTATACTGGATGTAACGAAAAGAAATCATGAAGAGAGAGGAACTAAATAATGAACAATTTTAAGTTAAATGAAAATATGCAAAACTTCATCAAAGAATCTTGTATCACAACTGCAAAAAATGCAAGTGTTGAAAAAGAAATTTATGAATTGCATGATATTAAACGTGGCCTGCGCAATGCAGACGGAACAGGTGTTTTGGCCGGCGTTTCACGTATTGGCTCGGTGCAGGGCTACGCCATGGTGGACGATGACCGCGTGCCGGCGCCAGGTAAGCTATATTATCGTGGCATTAGTGTGGAGGATATTGCCGCCGGTTTTTGGGGTGAGGATCGCCAAGGCATGGCCGAAACCGCCTATTTGTTGTTGTTTGGAGAACTGCCAAATGATGCACAACTTTCTGAATTTTCTAAGGTGCTTAATGCCTCGGCCAGTTTGCCAAACGGTTGGGCCAATGATGTGTTTACCAAGGTGCCCTGTGACAACATGATGAACATGCTTTCGCGCAGTGTGCTTGCGCTTTATGCATTAGATGAAAACCCCGATGATACAAGCATAGAAAACGTGATGCGTCAATGCATCCGCCTGATTGCTGTGTTCCCCTCTATTGTTGCCAGTGCCTATGCATCTGTAAACGGCTATTACTCTGAGGAGGCAGCCAATCAAGGCAGCGAAAACCGCACTCTTGCCGAAAACTTTTTGTATCGTTTGCGCAAAGACCATAAGTTTACAAAAGAGGAAGCAAGACTTTTGGATTTGTGCATGGTATTGCATGCAGAACACGGTGGTGGCAACAACTCCACATTCACTTGCCGAGTGCTTTCTTCTTCCGGCACCGACACTTATTCGGCGGTATCCGGGGCTATCAGCTCTCTTAAAGGGCCGCTGCATGGCGGTGCCAACGAGCGTGTGCGTGCCATGATGAAAGACATCAAAGAGAACGTTTCTTGCTATGAGGATGAGGCCGAGCTCTCTGCCTATCTTGAAAAAATTCTTAAAAAAGAAGCAGGAGACAAAAGCGGTAAAATTTATGGTATGGGTCACGCTATTTATACCCAAAGCGACCCGCGTGCAGTGCTTCTTAAACAATATGCAAAAGATCTTGTGGCCAGCCAAAGTGCCGAATTACAGCGCGAATTTGCCTTAATGGAATTGGTGGAAAAACTTTCGCCAACAGTGTTTGCCCGTTGCACCGGGAAAGAAAAAGTGATTTCGGCCAACGTGGACTTCTATTCCGGGTTTATTTATAGTATTTTGGGTATTCCCGAGGCTTTGTTTACCCCCTTGTTTGCTGCTGCACGCATCAGTGGCTGGGCGGCACACCGCATTGAGGAAGGCATAACCGGAGGCCGCATCATTCGCCCGGCCTATAAAGCGATTGAACTGGAAAAAGAATATTGCCCCATGAACAAACGGTAATTTATGTGAATAAAGACAGCCTGGTTTTGAGGCACATGGAAGATCTTGTGTTTCGTGCGAAAAAAATAGGAGTGTGCCATAGTAAATTTCTTACAGAGACCGAAGCGGCTACTGTTGCTAAGGCCTATGCGCATAGGGCTGATGTTCATTTGCAGTGGGAGAGCGGTTTTGACAGCGCGGAACGTTCGGTGGCTGTGTTTTTGGAGGCCACTTGGGGCAGTTACGAGCCCGATGATATTGTGGCGGCCTTGGCATTGCGTTATCGAGAACAAGACACGCTACAGCATCGGGACATTTTGGGTGCTGCTTTAGGCCTTGGGGTAGAGCGAGAGGTGCTGGGTGATATTTTGGTAACCGAGGGATGCAGTTATCTTGTCTGCCTTGCCTCCATGGCCGGCTTTTTCGAAACAGAGCTATGCAAAGCCGGCCGTGTGGGACTTAAAACAATGCGGATACCACTGTGTGCTTTGCCAAATATCGCAACACAATTACAAGAAAAACGTGTGAGTGTGGCCTCGCTTCGGCTGGATGTAATTTTGGCAGCGGCATTTAACTGGCCGCGTACAAAAGCGGCTGAATACATCACATCCGGGTTTGTTCAGGTGGACCACCGCGAGTGTGTGGGGCTATCAAAACAATTGGAAATTGACGGGTTGGTTTCGGTGCGCGGGCACGGCCGTTTTCGCCTGCTGGGCATTGAAGGGCTGTCTCGAAAAGGACGGCACTGGGTAATACTTGGTTATTATAATTCGTGACGCGTGATGACTTGGTTTGCTATCAGCTATTTTCTTTTCACTTTTTAGGCTACCTTGAAAAGGAGGGGTTTTGTGGGCAAAATTAAACCGTTAAAAACAGAAAATCTGCGAACTCAGGCCCTACAAGTGGTTTTGCAAGAAATTGCGCATATGGAAAGTGAAGATAACCGGCTCATGTCGGAAGAAGAGCTTTCTCAACGCTTGCAAATTAGCCGTACCACCGTGCGCGAGGTGCTACAAAGTTTAGCGGCAGATGGCCATTTAACACGCCGACATGGTAAAGGCAATTTTGCGCACCCCTCTACACTGCAACTATCACATCGCATTGACCTATCAGCCGATTTTTTCAAACTGCTTAACAGTGAAAATGGTGTTGTAACACAAAACCTTTTGCACAGCGAGAACACAACGTGCTGCCCTGCCATGCAAAAATATTTTCCTGGCACGTGTGCTCGTGTATATCACAGCGTGGAAACCTATAACCAAAATGGCGTGGCAAAAATTGTTTGCAAAACTTCTGTTCCCATAGAGCTCATACGTGTGGCCCCTACGCCGGGTGAGGTGAGCCATATCCTTACCGATTGGATGGAGCGCCATTGTGGTATCGATGGGGCCTATTATGCGGCCAAGGTGGATTGCACGGCCGATGTTGAGGCAAACCGTGCCCTTGGGCTTTATGATACACAGGTGATTCAAAACTGGCATGAGGTTTTATATGATATTCAAGACAGGCCCGTAGCTTTTTGTGATATCTTTTTTCACCCGGAAGAGGTCAACCTCAGCATGGTTTTGCGCTTTTAACATGAATTTTCAATCTGTGGTTTACACCCTTTCTAGGTGGTGTCAACTATTGTCGATACCACTTAATATAAAGGATAAAAATATTTTGGTATACTAAAAACAGTGCATTTCACCCAAAGGGTGAAATGCACTGTTTTTATGTTTTGTTTATTGTGTGCCTACCTTGCCTTGCATGTAATCTAAAATAGCTGCTTGCACTGCCTCTTCTGCCAACACAGAGCAGTGTACTTTGGCCGGGGGCAAACCGCCCAAAGCTTCCATCACAGCTTTATTCGTTAGTTTTAAGGCTTCATCCACCTTTTTGCCTTTAATCATTTCGGTGGCCATAGAGCTTGTGGCAATGGCAGCCCCACACCCAAAAGTGTTAAACTTCACATCCACAATCACATCATTTTCTATTTTAAGATAAACCTTCATGATGTCGCCGCATTTGGCATTACCCACTTCGCCTACACCACTGGCATTATCCATTTTACCTACATTTCTAGGGTTGGCAAAATGTTCCATCACTTTTTCACTGTAAGCCATCTGTCTCTCCTTTTTCTATCTTCTCCCACACCGGCGACATGTCCCGAAGGCGCTCGATGATAGGAGGCAATTTTTCTAGCACATATTCTACTTCATCTGCGGTGTTGTATTCGCTAAGCGAAAGACGCAAAGACCCATGCGCTATGGCATGTGGCAACCCCAACGCCAGCAGGACATGGCTGGGGTCTAAACTTCCAGAGGTGCAAGCAGAGCCAGAGGAGGCCGCAATGCCGACCATATCCAGCATTAGCAGCAATGCTTCGCCTTCTACTCCTTCAAAACAAAAGTTCACAATAGCTGGCAGTTGGTGCTGAAAGCTACCGTTGTGGTGGCTTCTATCAATTTTTGAAAGTGCCTCGTTTAGCCGGTTGCGCAAGGCAGAAATGTGGGCATTGTTTTGTTCCATATGCGCAACGCTTTCTTTTAAAGCAGCGGCCATGCCCACAATACCGGGCACATTTTCAGTGCCTCCACGTTTGCCTCGCTCTTGCGCACCACCTTCAATAAAAATGGATAATGGAACACCCTTGCGACAATACAAAGCGCCTACACCCTTAGGACCATGAAACTTATGTGCAGAAAGGGATAATAAATCCACCCCATCGGCCACCACATTCACGGGAAGATGCCCCACGGCTTGTACGGCGTCGGTGTGAAACAAAACACCATGTTCTTTGCAAACTGCACCAATTTCTGCAATGGGTTGCACCGTGCCAATTTCATTATTGGCATACATAATGCTTACAAGCGCGGTGTCTTCGCGTAAAGCTTCGCGTAATTCTTCTACACGCACAAGGCCGTCACTGTGCACAGGTAATAAAGTGATTTCGTACCCTTGTTTTTCAAAATAAGTAAGCGTGTGCAATACTGCGTGATGCTCAAAAGCACTGGAAATAATATGCTTTTTGTTTTTTCTTGCCGCAAAAGTTAGTGCTGCATGGATGGCCCAGTTATCTGCCTCTGTTCCACCGGAAGTAAAATAAATTTCTCGTGCTTCGGCCCCTAAAATTTCGGCCACAGTTTCGCGGGCCTCTTGCAGCGTTGCTTCGGCCTCTTGCCCCACACTGTGGACACTGGATGGGTTGCCATACACCTTTTCAAAGCAGGGCACCATGGTAGCCATAGCTACGCTCGACACCTGGCTGGTGGCGGCGTTATCCATATATACAGTCATGCTTTCACCTCGTGATTTATCATAATACTTAGTAACTAAGTAAGGATTACATATCCATAGTATAACGCTTCTTTTCGCTCTTGTCAACAGTGCGCTTTTTGCGTTTATTCACAGCAAATGCTGCTTGTTTTTTTATTGAAAGTGTGATAAAGTGAAATCATTACTAAAATGATAAGTATTGAAAATTTCCAGTTTGGAACGGAGCGTGATGCAACATGAAAATTTCAGCAAAAGGCCGATATTCTTTACGCATTTTGTTGGATTTGGCACAGCACAGAGATGGCAGCTATGTTCCGCTAAAAGAAATTGCCGAACGCCAGGGGATTTCTAAAAATTATCTTGATCAAATTATGATGCTTTTGAATCAAGACCATTATTTGGAAACAGCGCGCGGAGCGCAGGGCGGTTATAAATTGGCGCGAGACCCAAAAGATTATACCCTTGGAGACCTTTTGCGTTTAACAGAAGGTGGCATAGAGCCGTTGATTTGCCCGGATGGGGAGGACGAAGATTGTGGCCGTGCACACCAATGTGCAGCCAGAAAAGCATGGCAAGGGCTTGGCGAGGTGATGAGCGGATATCTTGACAACTTGAGCTTACAAGATATTTTGGATGACTATCAAGAGAGCCTTCTTACAGATTCTTTCGAAAACACATCGGTGGCTTTATAATGCAAAGGGGCAGTGCACACCCTTTAAAAATTCACGTTGGTTTATAAAAAAACTCTGCATCGGCTGTTTTATGGCCAACGCAGAGTTTTATTTTTTGAAAAGCATTAAGCCCCATTTTTACGGTAAATTGAAAAGAGGGCACTTATGATTTGGCTTCGCTTAGTAAAACAAGTTCATTTAGCAATTTTTCAACCTGTTCGTCCATAACCTCATTCGAAAATTGGCAGGTGCCCACTACATCATGTCCGCCACCACCATATTTTAGCATCAGTGCACCCACGTTAACGGGGCTTGTTCGATTGAGCACGCTATGCCCCACGGCAACAGAGCAGCCTTGTCCGCCTCTGCCGGATACGATCCATGCGGAGATATTTTGCTCAGGATACAGGCTATAAATCATAAAGCGGTTGCCGGTGTAGATGGTTTCTAGGCCTCGCAAATCGGATATGATCACATCTCCACGTGCCTCTGTGTGAGTTTTTACCATTTCTTTGAAAAGAGCGGTTTGCTCTTGGTATAATTCTACACGCTCTTTTACATCGGGCAAACTTAAAATTTCCTCAATTTGTTTTGTGCGGCACCAATCAATCAGCTCCATCATCAATTGATAGTTGCTGATTCGGAAATCACGAAAGCGTCCAAGGCCGGTGCGGGGGTCCATTAAAAACCCAAGCAAAACCCAATTGCTTGGGTTTAAAATTTCATCGGCGGTTAGGTTGGCCGAATCCACTTTATCTACGGCATCAAGCAGGTCGTCAAAATGGGGAAAGCGCTCTTTTCCGCCATAATAATCATATACAATATGGGCCGCGCTAGGGCAAGGCCTGCTGTCCCCTTTGTATTTTCCCTTGTGCAAATCACGCTCTTCTTCGCTGGAGTGATGGTCGAACCAAAGGCCACAGCCCTCCACAAACGGCACGTTAGCCAAGCAATCGTTCTCACTCACTTCAAAAAGCCCATCCTGTAAGTCTTTTGGATGTACGAATTGATAGCTGTCCACCACGCCGGCTTCTTTTAAAAATACTGCACAGGCCAACCCGTCAAAATCTGATCTTGTTACCAAACGCATGATTTTACCTCTCTTTATTCGCCGAATTTAGGCGGTATTCTTTTTTGTTGAACCAAATATTCTAATAGCTAGTTTCATCATACCACTACAAAGGGGAAAATTTCAAGTCACGAGGGGCACATTTATTGATTTTTTCTCTTGGATAGCACAATGTATCTCATTTTTATAAAGCGTATATCAAAATAAAAGCCACGAGAATATTCTCGTGGCTGGTTGGGTTTGAAGAACCAAATTAATAATGAGGTTGTATTAGCCACCCACGCGTGCATTGATAGCACCTTGAATAGCGGCCAAGTTGAGGTAAAAGCCTACATATGGGAGGAAGCAGAAAAGCAGGAAAGTTGTGCTTTTGTCTTCGCCAAGCAGTGGCTCGAAAGCTTTGCCCATTTTGTAGTACCAGTAAAAGCCGTAAACGTTGCAGGTTACAAAGCTAAGCAAGATGACCATGCCGCCACTTTTATCCCACTCATTTGGATTGTTTTGCACAGCAGCTTCATTGAGCTTGTAAAGCCAATACCAATAATACACGCCGCAAGTTACGATGGATAGGATGATACACGTTGCAATACTTCTGTTTTCCATAATCGAATAAACCCCCTAAAAATTAAATACAAATTATGACATCATCATACTATTGTTCACAAAAAAAGTCAAATGGTTTTGGAGCATTTCTCTAAAATTTCACATCATACTTCACCGCAGACGCTGTTGCTGCCCGCGGTAATAAACGCTGTGTAGAGTTAAATCTTTTTTTAGCACAACGATGTTGGCCAGTTTCCCCAAATGAAGGCTTCCTGTGTTTTTGTAAAGCCCCAGTGCCTTTGCCGGGTTTACGGTTGCGGCTGTTACGGCGTCTTGCAGGGGAATGCCAAACGACACGGCACGCAGCAAACACTCCATCAAATCGGTTACAGAGCCTGCCAAGGTGCCATCTTTCAAGGTGGCACGTCCATCACACACATAAACTCGTTTGTCCCCCAAAGAGTATTCCCCGTTTGGCATGCCGGTGGCCCGCATAGAATCGCTGATAAGAATGACGCGCTGTGCCCCAAACAAGCGAAATGCAAGCCTCACCACAGCCGGATGAACATGTATTCCATCACAAATGAGTTCTGCATAGCATCCAAAATCGGCCGCAGCCCCCACAAGGCCCGGATCTCGATGCGAAAGCCCGCTCATGGCGTTGAACAAATGCGTTACCTGTTTTGCGCCATGTTCAAAAGCGGCCATGGCCTCTTCGTAGGTGCACGCGCTGTGCGCTAAAGAAAGAATCACTTCATCTTTTAGTGCCTCGATAAAAGCCATTGCGCCCTTTTGCTCTGGTGCAACGGCTACAATTTGGATAAGTCCCTTGGCAGATGACTGCAAGCGCCGAACCAAATCCACGTTTGGGCTCTTTAGGGAGGCCGGGTTGTGTGCACCGGCCTTTTTTGCGCTGAGAAAGGGCCCTTCTAAATACAGCCCAAGCAATTCGGCCCCTGGTAGCGGTTTTTGCTGTAAAGAAGCTACCGTGGCACATATCTCGTGAGTGGTTTTTTCGCATAGGGTTACGCTGGACGGGCAAAACTGTGTAACCCCGCGCGACAGAAGGTAAGAGGACATGGTGGCCAAGCCTTGTTTTGATGCATCAGAAACATCGGCCCCCCTGCAGCCGTGTAGGTGCAAATCTATGAGACCCGGTATCAAATAACAGCCGCTTAGAGAGAGTTCGCCCCCCTCACTTTCTGCCGCAATCCTCTCGTTATGAATGCAAATATCCCGTGTTATAAATCCTTGCTTTTCGTCAAATACCTGTGCGTTTTTTAGCCGCATAGTGCCCCTCTTTCTCTTAGTGCTTGAGGATGTTTATGTAGATTCTACACTAGGGCGCCTTGGCGTTGCAAATTGGTTTTGCAACTTTTTTTCACTTGTGATATAATTTTAAGGAAATATTTTTCCTGACTGTTTTGGTAAACATCCAAAAGTAGAATCGTATCTTGTGTGATGAATAGCCGGCGCATTTTTGTGGTTGCCCGGCAAAAAATAATAAAATTGAATGGGAAAGAAGGGGCGAAAATGTACGATTTATTGGTGAAAAAAGCATCTATCTGGAACACAGGTCAAACGGTAGATATTGCGGTGGAAGGCGGAAAAATTGTGGCGCTAGAGGCCGAAATATCCGAAGGTTTGGCGAAAGAAACCATTTTGGCCAACGGAAACTTGGTGGCACCGGGCTTTGTAGACAGCCATATGCATTTTGACAAGGTGCTGTCTTTAGGTGATACAGAATCGCCAACCTTAAGAGAAGCTGTAAGCAATTTTACAAAATATCTGCAAAGTGTTCCTCAAGATGGACTAAAGCAAGACATCCAAAAGCGTGCAAAAGAAGTGGCGCGTATGTGCTGTGTTAATGGC
The DNA here is from genome assembly GCA_964370445.1 of uncultured Oscillospiraceae bacterium. Taxonomy (GTDB): domain Bacteria; phylum Bacillota; class Clostridia; order Oscillospirales; family Ruminococcaceae; genus JAAYCI01. The sequence continues at coordinate 14,298 of CAYJJK010000064.1, forward strand.
ACCACGGCATTGCGCACGCATGCAAATGTGGAAGCTAGCCTTGGTATAAAAGGTGTGGAGGCCCTAAATGAGCTGAAGGAAGATTTGAAAGGCGTCATCGATATTCAAATTACAGCACTTCCTAATTTTTATGATGGGCCTGAGAAGCAAGCCGAGAGGATGGGGATTTTAAACGAAGCGGCCAAGGCGGGGTTGCTGGACTATATTGGCGGAGCCATGCACTTGCACACCAACTACGAAGAGCTAACAGAGGAATTGTTTGCCTTAGCGGTTAAGCATGATTTGCCCATTGATTTTCATGTGGACGAATCGGACGAAGCAAATGTAGATAACTTTATGCATGTTGCAGCGCTTACAAAAGCAAACGGCTACGAGGGCCGTGTGAGCTGCGGCCATGTAACAGCTCTTTGCGCTGTGGATGATACAAGCGCTGAAAAAGCCATTCAAGCGGCAAAAGATGCACAGCTTAACATCATCACCTTGCCCTCGTGCAACCTGTATTTAATGGGCCGCACCGACCGTCAGCCCATTCGGCGCGGTGTCACACGTATCCGCGAATTTCTGCAGGCCGGCGTCAACATCTCTTATGCATCCGATAATATTCGAGACCCATTTCGCCCTATTGGCAATGGGGATATGCTGGAAGAGGCTTTGCTTACAGCGCAAGTGGCGCAGATGGTTACCAAATCTGAACTGGAGCAGGTGTTTGCAATGGGCACCGAAAATCCTGCAAAATCCATGGGCCTTAAAAATTATGGTGTGAAGGTGGGATGTGTTGCGGATTTTGTGGTGTTTGACGCCAACACCGTGGCCGAGGCTATGGTGAGCCAAGCTGTACGCCGCTATGTTGTAAAACAGGGCAAGGTGGTAGCTCAAACCATAAAGCAAACAAAATGTGCCCTTTAAGCGGCACTTACAAAGTATAAAGAAAGCCTCGTCACGGTGCTTTGTGGCGAGGGTTTTTTAATAAAAATGGTTTTGTTTTGTGGCTTTTGGATGAATGCAAAACGAAAACTTTTGTGGGTGTAACTTAATTTGCCTTGGCATCACAGTTTTTCTGCTCTGTTTACCACGGTTTGGTGAAAATTTTCTACCAGATGAGGATATTCTTCGCCCATGTGCGAAGAGGTAATCATAAAATCGGCAGAGG
>CAYJJK010000065.1:0-4625 GCA_964370445.1 uncultured Oscillospiraceae bacterium
CTTGCTTTTTCTGGGCAAAAAGGGCTTTCTGAAATGTTCGACTCTACAATTGGAGCCGGAAGTTTACTCATGCCGTTTGGTGGCAAGCGCCAACTAACACCTTCGCAAGCAATGGCCATGAAATTACCGGTGTTTGGCAAAACCACTACCTGTGCCGGAATGAGCTATGGCTTTGATCCTTTCCTCAGTGAGCAAAACCCCTATACTGGTGCTTATCTTGCAGTTTTAGAAAGTGTGGCACGCCTTGCTGCCTGTGGCTTTTCTATCAAAGATGTATATTTAAGTTTTCAAGAGTATTTTGAGCGCCTTAAAAACGACCCCCTGCGCTGGGGAAAGCCTTTCTCTGCTTTGCTTGGTGCACTTTCGGCCCAGCTGGATTTAGGCGTGGCCGCCATTGGCGGAAAAGACTCGATGAGTGGTAGTTTTGAAGATTTGGATGTGCCGCCAACTTTGGTTTCTTTTGCGGTTGCCTCTGGCAAGGCCAATCGAATTACAAGCCCTGAGTTTAAAAGCGCCGGAAACCATGTGGTTTTACTGCAAAGCGAGCTTTGTAAAGATGGGCTCACACCAAAATCCAGCTCTTTTCTTGCTGTCTTAAAAACTTTAGAAACCCTAATTACAGAAAAACGTGTATTGTCTGTGTGGGCTTGTGGCCGCGGTGGTGTGGCAGAAGCTGTGTTTAACATGGGGCTTGGCAATGCTTTGGGCCTGCGTTTTGATAGTAACTTTGACCATAATTCGTTATTTGCACCAGCCTTTGGTACTTTTGTTTTAGAGCTTTCCAAACATGATGACATCGGCACACCGCTTGGTATACTTACCGATTCCTATCTTCTTGATTTTGGCGACGATACTGTAGATCTTTTCCCCGTACAAGAAGCTTGGGAAGCAAAGCTAGAACCGGTTTTGCCATATCGTCACCCATCTTCTTCTTCAACCCCTCTTTCCCTTTCGTTTTCACCAAAAACACCGATTGCAAAAGGGCCAAAACTTCACCTTGCCAAACCACGTGCACTTGTCCCTGTTTTTCCCGGCACAAACTGTGAATACGACACGGCTGAGGCTCTTCGCCATGCCGGGGCCGATGCAGATGTTTTTGTCATTCGCAATCGCAATGCGCAAGAAGTGGCCGAAAGCGCCACTGTGCTTGCTGAAAAAATTAAAAACAGCCAGATACTTGTTTTTCCGGGCGGATTCTCCGGTGGTGACGAACCAGAGGGCAGCGCCAAGCTTATTGCATCCTTCTTCCGTGGCGCTGCCCTTAGCGACGCAGTGCACCAGCTGTTAAACCAACAAGACGGCTTGATTTTAGGCATCTGCAATGGTTTTCAGGCACTGATTAAATTAGGTCTTGTGCCCTATGGCCGCATCACTGTGCCCGACGCCAATGCCCCCACGCTTACCTTCAACACCATCGGGCGTCACCAAAGCATGCTTGTGCGCACACGTGTGGCTTCATCGCTTTCACCATGGCTTTCTAAAGAACCTCTTGGCAGCATACAAACCATTCCCATTAGCCACGGAGAAGGCCGTTTTGTAGCTTCTCCATCCGTTTTGGAGCAACTCATCGAAAATGGGCAAATAGCCACACAGTATGTAAATCTTGATGGCGAGCCCAGCATGGACATCCGGTCAAACCCTGCAGGCAGCCTTTGTGCGATAGAAGGTATCACCTCGCCGGATGGGCGTGTTTTTGGCAAGATGGCACACTCTGAACGCAGTGGAGACCACCTATATCTCAATGTTTTGGGCAACAAACACCAAAAACTATTTGAAGGCGGTGTATCGTACTTTAATATTTAACCAAAGATTATTTTCTGTTTTATTTTATTTTTTATATACACATTGTTGATTTTTTAGGAGGCTTTTATGCAACAAAACCGCTACGTATCCCCATTCAGCACCCGCTATGCATCAGACGAAATGCAGTATATTTTTTCGAACGAAAACAAATTTCGCACTTGGCGTAAACTTTGGGTTGCGCTTGCCCGCGCTGAAATGGAAGAGGGTTTGCCCATCAGCAAAGAGCAGGTGGCCGAACTAGAGGCCTTCCAAAATGATATTAACTATGATGTGGCCGAGGAAAGAGAAAAACAGGTGCGTCATGATGTGATGAGCCATGTTTTTGCCTATCGGCAACAGTGCCCCGGTGCCGCAGGTATCATACATTTGGGTGCTACCAGTTGCTATGTAGGCGATAACACCGATATTTTGGTGATGAAAGAGGCCCTAACTTTAGTGCGGAAAAAATTGCTGGGTGTAATTGCGTTGCTTGCCGATTTTGCAGATCAATACAAGGACATGCCCACTTTGGGATACACGCATTTGCAGCCGGCACAGCCTACCACAGTGGGCAAACGCGCCAGTTTATGGCTGCATGAATTTTATTTGGATTTTTGTGAAGTAGACCGCCGTTTGCAGGAACTGGCTCTTTTAGGCAGCAAAGGAACCACCGGCACGCAAGCTAGCTTTATGGAGCTATTTTGTGGTGATGAGGAAAAAATCAAAAATGTAGAAGACCGCATTGCAAAAGAGATGGGCATTGAAAACATTGTGCCGGTTTCAGGCCAAACCTACTCCCGTAAGGTGGATTTCTTTGTGCTTAGCTGCCTTTCCGGCATAGCCCAAAGTGCCGGAAAATTTGGCAACGATTTGCGTATTTTACAAAATTTTAAAGAATTAGAAGAACCGTTTGGCAAGCAGCAAATTGGCTCTTCTGCTATGCCCTATAAGCGCAACCCCATGCGCAGCGAGCGCATTTGCTCTATTGCGCGCTATTTGGAGGTGGATTGCCTAAACCCCGGACTCACTGCCTCTACCCAATGGTTTGAACGCACTTTGGACGATTCGGCCAACAAACGCATCGCCATGGCCGAAGGCTTTTTGGCTGCCGATTCCATTTTGAACCTCATGTTGAATGTGTGTGATGGCCTTGTGGTGTATCCCAAGGTAATCGAGCGGCATCTTCTTGCAGAGCTGCCCTTTATGGCAAGCGAAAATGTTTTGATGCGTGCTGTTAAAAAAGGTGGAGACCGCCAAGAACTGCACGAATGCATCCGCGAGCATTCCCTGAAGGCCGGCCGTGTTGTGAAAGAAGAGGGAGGCCAAAACGACCTTTTAGAGCGGCTGGCTGCCGATGCACGCTTTGGGCTTTCTACAGAAGAGCTTGCAGAGCTTATGAACCCTGCCGACTATGTGGGCCGTGCTCCACAACAGGTAAGCGAATTTTTAGAAACCTGCATTCGCCCCTTATTGGCCGAAAACAAAGACTGCTTAGCCAAAGCAGCCGAATTAACCGTTTAATATTAAGAGGCTGAAAATGGCCGAAATTTAACTTCTACTGTCTTTTTTCAAAGCTTGCACAAGCACTTTAAGCGGGTGCTGTTTGCTTTTATTTTTAGGCATAAATTTGACCTACGCCTTAAAAACACCTATAATATAGTGAGGTGACTTTGCCTTCTCCTTGTGTTTTGGCAGTTCCCTTGGCAGAAAAGTTCGTCTTTTCGGCCTGTTTTGGGACAAATTTCAAAATAATGTCCTAATTTTTGAAAAAAAGAAGGAGGCACGAAATATGAATTTTTGTCCTCATTGTGGTGCCAAAAATATAGACCAAGCCAACCGTTTTTGTGGCGTTTGCGGTGGGAAATTACTTGTTGATATTCCACTAGAGCAGATGACACACACGCAAGGTGCACCCAATATTGCAAGCGATGGCTCACAGCCTCTCAGCATTTCGCCAGACCGTATTTTGCAAAGCACGCCACAACAAAATCTTGAACCAAAAGACACGCTAACGGAAGATTTTCATTCTCCGTTTATTCAAGATACCTTTGCAAAAACACAGCACCCTGTGCAAGATTTTGCTTCTTCGGCAGCCCCACCACCGCCCAAAAGCAACGAAACCTCTGTAGCATCGGCTACAGAACAGCGCATTGCTTCCGGGGCTGGCAATGAGGATTTGTTTAAAGCAACAACAGGTGCACCTCGTGCTGTGGATGCACATGCACTTGCCGAAGAATTACTTGCAAAAAATGCGGCAAAACGTCAAACTCAGCAAACTGCTGCCGGCAACCCTATTCGCGAACAAATTTTGCAAGATCCCTCAGCACAGGCGCCTATCGAGGCTTCTGTGCCCTTTGCCGCGCAAGCGCCTGCTTCTGCATTTTCTCACCCTTCTATAGAAGATAATTTGTCACAGCAACCCCCCTCATACACTGCACAAGTGCCCCAAGATGCCTTGGAGCCTTTTGCAAAAACACCCTCAAGCACTTCGGCCTCTTCGCCCTTTGCACCTGAAAGGGCTGCCACACAAAAAAGCGCCCAAGCTTTCACCTCACCAAAAAACCCAAGACAACCTGCACCGCGTGTGCCCCTGCAGGAGCCTGCGCAAAAAACTACCGCAGCGCCCGACCTCTTCTCTGAGTCCGCTTTGCAAACGCCTGCACAAAAACCCCCTGCAGCGCCCGACCTCTTCTCTGAGGCCGCTTTGCAAGCGCCTGCGCAAAAAACCACCGCAGCGCCCGACCTCTTCTCTGAGGCCGCTTTGCAAACGCCTGCACAAAAACCCACCGCAGCGCCCGACCTCTTCTCTGAGGCCGCTTTGCAAACGCCTGCACAAAAACCCC